>JAVBPB010000070.1:0-18605 GCA_031549965.1 Mobilisporobacter sp.
GGAAATGCAGTAGGAATAGAATACAATGGAGCAACTTATTATTACCAAAGAAATCTACAAGGAGATATAATAAGAATAATAGATACAAATGGAAATGTAGTAGCATCTTACGTTTATGACTCATGGGGTAAAATAATATCATCAAGTGATGCAAACGGAATAGGAAAGATAAATCCACTGCGTTATAGGGGATATTACTATGATGAAGAAACAGGCTGGTATTATTTACAGAGTAGATATTATAATCCAGAGGTTGGAAGGTTTTTGAATGCAGATGATGCAGGAGTATTGGGGGAAGAACAAGGGAATGTGTTGCAACATAATTTGTTTACCTACTGTTTTAATAATCCAATAATGTATTCTGATCCAAGTGGATATCTTGCTTGGCTATTGGCACCGTTGGCAGTTCCTGTGGCAGTTGATGGAATTAAATGGGTGACTGTAGCTTTTGCAGCAGTGATAATTTATGAAGTAATAAGTAAAAGTGATAATAAATCAAAAAACGAAGAGGTTTATGCAATTTCGGATGCAAAGGTAGAAAAAAAGGATCCTGAGCCAACACTTATATATCGAACTGGTAGTGGGAATGCTACAAATCTAACTCCTAGAGAAGTAGATACATCAGGATTATCTTATCAATTGTCTCCGCCTAAAACTGGACCGTACACGGTTACTTCGATTGAAGCCATAAATGCGACAGGAAAACTTATTGCAATTAAAGATGGGCCAAATCACGTTTCTGTTAAACCTACAAATTTTACAAGAATGCAAGAGTGGATCAACTCGCGTCCAAATGCTTTAATAAATCCACATGAATTTACTCAATTGCTTTCTAGCATATCTATAAAAGTAAAATAACATAAGTATAATTGTAGTTATTTACCTTTAAAATGGAAACTCTAATCACTCTAGTTATGCTAGGGCGAATAGAGTAAGTAATGGTGTAACTACGGACCTTAGAAATCCTCATGTAGTATGGTGATATAGATGTTGCAAGTCAATATCAAAAGCAGGAGGGATCTAATGAACAATTAAATTTATCATATACCAGTAAACATCAGTACATATTGTATTTATTCTAAAATACAGAAGAAAAGTGTTTATGGGGTAGCTAAAAGCAGATGTTATGGAGATTAAAAAGAAGTTGGAAAATACAAAATTATAGAAATTATTGATGGGGCAGAATACCCAGAACATATACATCTCTGTGTCAGCATTCCACCCAAAATGAATGTCTCTGACTTTGCTAGATTCGGATACTTAAAGGAAAAGTCATCATTGATAATATTTGAAAAATATCCAGAATCGACAAACAAATGGTAGAAATCATTCTGGTAAGTAGTGTTAACGATAGGAAATGCCACAGAACAAGCAATTAAAAAATATATACAAGAACAAAAGGGAGAGGTAAAAAAGAAGAAACGAGATAGAGCATCTTTAAGAGGCTGATGGTAAGAGTACTTGCGGCACTTACTTTTTAGGGAGCAAGTAATCAGCCCCTATAGCTCTAAAAGTAAATCACCATTTGAAATGGTGGGCGGTGACTTAGTATGCTTACTTAAAAGGAATAAGTTGAGAGGAATGTGAGCTAATATGGAATATAAAGATATAATAGAATTAGTAAATCAATTAGACTGGAGCCTATCAGAAAATATTCAAAATCATGCAAAAACCGAATTGATTAATATTAGTCCTGAAAATTGCGATTTACTCATACAACCAATGTTAAAAAACACATGGCATAATGCTACATTGGTTATAAAGACCATAGGATATCCGAATAATAAAAAATCCTTATCATCCCTAATCTGGCTACTGCAAGATTTAAATTGGCCAGGGGTTTCAAATGCTTTTGATATTTTGAAAAGTGTAAATAAAGATATATTGATTACACTATTAGAAAGTAGTATTAAAAGAGCATATTTAGAAAGTGATTATATGTGGTTGGGGGGTATTAAGTATTTTTTGATGGATGCACAAATTTGTAGAAATGATTTTAAAAATCTGGATATATATGATTTTTTAGATTATTCTGACTTTTAGATTTTAATATTAGTAAGCATCAAGTCGGTTCTTTCCAATATTTGTTGATTTTACAGTCTTAATATGATAAATTAAAATGAAAGAATGGTTTCAAGTTGCTCAAGTCAAAGTATATTTACTCTTGGTAATTCAAAACTACCGTACATAATATGTTTAAATAACTTAATTTATAATAGATAACTTTTCTAGAAAAAAGGTCAATAATTACACAAGTATAACAAAATGGTTGCCAACTTTTACATATGTTATATCACTTATCCAACTTAATTGGAATAGTATTGCTGTAACATATTAGAAATTGCTTATGATATAAATAATTTATGACATACTTTTTTATTACTGATTTATTATTTAAAGAAGAGTGTGCAGAATTACATGCAATAGCATTTAATCTACTATGTAATGTATTTAATTATATTGCTTATTATTTAGCTTATAATCACATGTCTAAATCGGTTGACTAGATAAAGGAACAAAAAAATTGAACAAGAGAATGTGTTACAGCATAATTTGTTTTCATATTGTTATAATAATCCTATAATGTACTGTGACCCTAATGGATATAACCCAATAGCAATATGGATTATTGATCTCATTGTCTCAGCATTAGCTAAACAGACATTAAAAGAGGGGATTAAAGTTGCAGTTACTGTAGGAATGATATTACTAATTGAAAAGGGATCAAACAAAAGTAATGAATTAATTGAGAAAAAAGAAGAATCTCAAAAATCTGCAAATTCAGGTGGAGGTAATGATAATAATGACACTGCAACAACAATAGTTGAATTAACTCAGGGATTAAATAACACAACGAAAGCTAAAGGGATAACAACAAATTTAACATCATCGGGAGGCTATAAACAAGCATTAAGTGATTTTAATAGTTTAAAACCATCTAATGTTAAAAATATTTTAACAAAGTTTGGTCCGGGTAAACAAGGTATTTTAAATGGTAAAAGTATTGTTGTTAGACCAAGCAGTACTTCTGGCGAAGGAGCAACGTTAGAAATACAATTTTCAACTAAAAATATACTAAAAATAAGATATGGAGAATAAATTGAGGTCAGATGTAATAAATTAACATTCTTAAAAAGGTTAAGAGTTACTAATGTTAAAACAAATTGAAAGGAATGTAAGTTAATATGGAAAAATGGAATGAAATTTTTAAAGGATCAATACCAGTTGGAAAATATTTGGCATCAGTTGCAAATGGTGATGAACTAGGATTGATCGTACAGCTTAAAAATGATTCAAATATTATTAATATTGATTTTGGGGCAGTATCTGTATTAAGGATGTTAGATGAAGGAATTGTATTACAAGATTTATTTGAGCCTAATGCATTTGATGAATTATGGGAAAAAAAATTTCCAAATACCATATATTTATTAGAAAACAGTGAATTGAGTAGATTTACAAATAAAATTTGTAGTGAATTGTATGAGGATTTTAAATTAAAACATTATGTTATTATTACTTTAAATTACGTAATTGAAGTAATAACAAGATGGGAACCAACAATTGAAGTGTTAGGAATTGAATAGCAAATTATACGATGCCAATTTTGTAGAATTAAAAGTTGCTAAAAATCTTGGGTTCTTCCACAACTAAACCCCTAAATGTTATTTTCTGTAATAATTTGTCGAATTTGTTCCTTTGCTACTGCCATAAAAATGCTCCTTTTCGATAAGATTTTTTATATCTAAATTCTTACCAAAAAGGAGACATTTATTTCTAAAGACACATACTTATTTACACTACCACTTCAAAAGCATTAGTATAATAAATGCAATAAGATATTTAATTCTTTTTCCATATTTCAAATACATAATAACCTTCACTAACTTACTTTTCATAGTCTGCTGTTATGAATACAGTAAATCAATTTTTTAGATGAATATTCTGACAATTATTAAATTTAAAGATCATTTATGAAATGGAAAGAAGACCCAAAAATTTGTCAGGCTATCCTGACAAATTTTCGTTTTAGGGGGCTTCTTGGACTGTTTGGCATAACGGAGCTTTAAATTTAATATTTGTCAGAATATTCATCTAAAAAATTCGATCACTAAATCAAACAAACAAAAAGGTATAGATCCTCAAAATCCCACTATAAAACTACTTACTATTCCTTTTAGCCCTCATCCTAAGAGTAGGATCCAAAATCTTCTTACGAATCCTAATATTTTTAGGAGTTATTTCAAGAAGTTCATCTGTATCAATAAATTCCAAAGATTGTTCAAGACTTAAAATTCTAGGAGTAGTAAGCCTTAAAGCTTCGTCAGAACCGGATGCACGTGTATTGGTTAATTGCTTACGTTTACAGACATTTACTTCTACATCTTCAGCTTTTCCGTTTTGTCCTATAACCATTCCGGAATAAACTTTTTCACCAGGACCTATAAATAGAGTTCCTCGTTCTTGGGCGTTGTATAGTCCGTAAGTGATAGTTTCCCCAGATTCATATGCAATTAATGAGCCTTGCTTTCTGTATTGAATGTCACCTTTGTATGGACCATAGCCATCAAATAAGGTGTTTATTACACCATTTCCTTTTGTGTCGGTCATAAATTCACCACGGTAGCCGATTAGACCACGGGAAGGGATTGAAAATTCCAGTCTTGAACTTTGACTTCCGGACACAGACATGCTTTGAAGTTCACCTTTTCTTTGGCTTAACTTTTCAATTACGCTACCAGAAAATTCTTCTGGAAGATCGATTATAGCTCGTTCCATTGGTTCTAAACAGTTGTCTGATTCATCGTATTTATATAGTACCTCTGCTTTACTTACGGCAAATTCATAGCCCTCACGTCTCATGTTTTCTATAAGAACAGAGAGGTGAAGTTCACCCCTTCCTGATACTTTAAAAGCTTCAGTGCTTTCGGTTTCTTCTACTCTTAAGCTAACGTCTGTATTTAGTTCTCTAAAGAGGCGTTCTCTTAAATGACGGGAAGTAACATATTTGCCTTCTAAACCTGCCAAAGGACTGTCGTTTACCAGAAAGTGCATGGCTATAGTTGGCTCAGAAATTTTTTGAAAAGGTATTGGGTCAGGTGATTCAGGGGAACAAATGGTATCTCCGATGTGAATATCTGAAATACCAGATATAGCTACAATTGAACCAACAGTTGCAGAAGTAACTTCTACTTTTTTTAGACCATCAAATTCGTAGAGTTTACTTATTTTTACCTTTCTGGATTTATCAGGTTCATGAGCATTAACTAATACTACATCCTGATTTACACTAATAGTACCATTATCAACTTTACCAATTCCAATTCTTCCAACATATTCATTGTAATCAATGGTGCTAATTAATACTTGGGTACCAGCTTCTTTATCACCAGTTGGTGCAGGAATGTATTCTAAAATAGTTTCAAATAAAGGTTTCATGTCTGAATGTTCCTCATCAAGCTCAAGTATGGCAATACCTGACTTTGCAGAAGTATATACAAATGGACAGTCTAATTGTTCTTCTGAAGCATCTAAATCTATAAACAACTCTAACACTTCATCAATAACTTCACTTGGTCTGGCTTCAGGACGATCAATTTTATTGATACAAACAATAACAGGAAGATCAAGCTCTAAAGCTTTTTTTAATACAAACTTTGTTTGAGGCATGGCACCTTCAAAAGCATCTACTACTAAAACAACACCATTTACCATTTTTAAAACACGCTCCACCTCACCACCAAAATCAGCATGTCCAGGCGTATCAATAATATTAATTTTAACTCCGTTATAAATAACAGCAGTATTTTTGGCAAGAATGGTAATGCCTCTTTCTCTTTCAATGTCATTTGAGTCCATAACTCTTTCAACAACTGCCTGATTGGCACGAAAAACCCCGCTTTGTTTTAGAAGTTCATCTACTAGGGTAGTTTTTCCGTGATCTACGTGTGCAATAATTGCAATATTTCTTATATCATCTCTTGATATGTTCATTAATATCCTTCTTTCTTAAAAGTCAAAATTTAAGAACCTATATTCGATTGACTTTTTGCTCTTAATTATTTTATCATATTTAAAAAAATTTACAATAAAAATATATACTTTTAATAAAATTTGTTCTAAAATTAAATTATTAAGAATATATATAGCATTATAACACAATTTAAAATTAATATAAAAGGGCCGAAGGGAGCAGTACGATATGACAGATAAAGTATTTGAAAATAATCAAGTAAATATTGCAGGAGAAGTAGTTTCAGAATTTAAGTTTAGCCATGATGTGTTTGGTGAGGGTTTTTATTATCTGGAGATTTCAGTTAATAGATTGAGCCAATCTGAGGATATTATACCACTTATGATATCTGAAAGATTAATTGATGTTTCAAAAAACATAATTGGTAAATATGTTGAAGCATCAGGTCAATTTAGATCATATAATAGACATGATGAAGAACGAAACAGACTGGTGCTTTCAGTTTTTGTAAGAGAGATTGAAGTATTTGAGGAGCATTTTGAAAGCCAAAAACCAAATTACATATTTTTAGACGGATTTATATGCAAAAATCCTGTTTACAGAAAAACACCGCTAGGCAGAGAGATTGCAGACATATTATTAGCAGTAAACAGACCATACGGAAAATCCGATTACATACCTTGCATATGTTGGGGAAGAAACGCAAGATTTGCTGAAAAATTTGATGTAGGAACACATATACAAATTTGGGGCAGAATTCAAAGCCGTGAATATCAGAAAAAAATAGGAGATAGTGATGTGGAAAAAAGGGTTGCATACGAAATTTCAGTTAGCAAGCTTGAATGTGTAGATGATAAAAAAGAAGAATAAAAAGATATAGATTTTTGAATATGGTTATGTTATACTGATAAAGTTTAAAACAAAACACGAAAGAGTATTTCCAGAGGTGAATAATGAACAATAAAATAGTTCAGGTATATTATGGTGATGGTAAAGGTAAAACAACGGCTGCAATAGGTCAAAGCATTCGTGCAGCAAGCAATGGTCACAAAGTAATTATAATACAATTTCTAAAGGGTAAAGATGTTAATGAATTTAGCTATTTAAAAACACTTGAACCGGATATAAAATTATTTAGTTTTGAAAAAATAAAGGTACATTATAAAGAGCTTTCAGATGAAGAAAAGATAGAAGAAAAAAGAAACATCCTAAATGGTTTTTGTTTTGCCAAGAAAGTAATAGACACAGCAGAGTGTGATGTTCTAATACTAGATGAAGTGTTGGGTCTTGTAGATCTTGGAATAATAACAGTCAATGAGATTATCCAATTAATAACAAGCAAAAATGACTTTGTAAGAATTGTAATGACAGGGGTTCATCTTCCAATAGAATTAGAACCTTACGTTGATTGGATCTCTAAAATTGAGGCTATTAAGGCTTTGGTTTAGGTGAGTTTTTAGAGGGACGTACAATTGTCGTTAACTTAAGGCTTTTGTAAGTTCTTCTTTGTTAATAGTGAGGACACTGAAAAAGTCCTTGGTTTAGGTTGTGTAAATTTTTTAGATGAATATGAGTGTATATATATCCAATTGTTTGCCTTATCCTCCTTCAGCATGTTTTTTACAAGCCTTTGCAAGCAAAGTCTTGACAAAACATAAACGCTTCGTCGGCCGGTCTGCACAATTGGATATATATACACTCATATTCATCTAAAAAATTAAATTACCGTGTTGAAAGGACTTTTTCAGTGGCCTCGTTAATAGTTGGTGTATCTTTTTTTTAAGAGATTGCAGATGCTATTTTTGTCTGCAATCTCTTCATTTTTTAAGTTTGAAGCTGTAATGGAACTTACATTTAATGAAGTATTAATAATTTGTTGTTCCAATCGCTTGGTTTTTCTTGCCTTTGCCCTAATAAAATCAAAGCTAAATATTTTTTAAAAAACTACTAAAAATGGTTTATTTGCTGAACCATAAAATAGAAAATATACAAAAATAGCAGCAAAAGGCAAGTATAAATAATATAATTTCATAATTATCACAAAAAAAGGAAAGAAAAAACAATTGAAACCCCATAGTATATGGTTGTCCGTCCGCGCTATTGCCCAATAGGGAGCAACAGTTGATTTGTGGGAACGCAGTTTAAACAGAATAAAGTAAAGAAAGGATAAATATATGAATAGAGAACTTATTGAAGAATTATTATATAGAGATGAAAAAGAAGAAATACTTAAAAAATTAGAGAAAATTGATGACGAAATAACATTGTTTGTATTTTCATATAATTATAATTGGGATAATGGATTTCAAATACCAAGTGTGGTTTTAGAAAATAAGAATTGCACTCTTAGTGTTGCACTAATGCTCTTTTATAGTGCAGACGGGTTGAGCTATTTACAAGATAAGAGAGCTAATGATGAATTACCAGAATGGTCGAAATTTATTGAAGAATTATACAAATTCATATTGGAAAAGAAATATAGGTTAGGGAAGGTTTCTTTTGAAATTCCATTAACAAAAGTTCAACTATTTAAGTTAAAAAAGATAATTTCACTGGAAGAGGAAGTTTTTGTGAATAATATTATAGGAGAAGAAGGTTGCATACTGATTTAGAGGATGTTGCTAATAGATGTAAAAGGTAGTGCGAATCAGTTCATGAATATGGTAGTAAACGTGTAAAGTAAACGTCAACTCAATCACGAATAGTAAAAAGGCATCATATAAACAGTAAATTTAATATACAAGTTGATGCTTACAAATAAACAGAGCATATAAGACACTTTATACAAGAGAAGAACTGGAACAAATGGATTTGTCTGTATTAAAGGAAATCTGTAAAAGAGAAAACATAAAAACCCCAACAATAGGAATGCTAAGTAATAAAGAAGAATTAAGAGAATACATATATAAACACAGAGGAACTAAAGGATTAAGACTGACTTACATAAAAAAGCTAGAAGAATCAGCAGTATTATGTCTTCAAGATGCAATAAATAAAGGTAATAAAGAAAAAAGTAAGTCACTTTTGGGTAATAGTGAAGTTTATTTGGATGCGAGTATAAAATTTGATGGAAAACAAGTGCTAAGTATTATTGAAAAGAACCAAAAAAACATTGACAATACAAAAAAGTAGTGTTATGATTAGAAACAGAACTGAATATATTTAGTAGAGGTGCATTTTTCATAAGTAGGTCATGTGATGCGTTTGGGCGTAGATGAGGATGACTAAAAGGGAACGGTGCCGAAGATGTAATAACCCTTATTATTATTTCTGGTTGTCCAGTTAAGAGCTGTATGACTGTCATCGAAGTGATGGAGTGCTACTTAAAAGATTCATATTAGAATACTTTAAGCCGACTTGATCTGTCGACTTTTTTTTTAGCTAAATTTATTCATTATAATATTAAACATATAAATGGAGGAGATATTATGGCAGTATTTAAAGGAGCAGGAGTGGCGATTGTTACACCTTTTAATGAAAACAATCAGGTGGACTATAACAAATTAGAAGAATTGATAGACTTTCAAATTGATAATGGTAGTGATAGTATAATTATTTGTGGAACTACGGGAGAAGCGTCTACATTGACCCATGAAGAACATTTGGAATGTATTAAAGTTGCAGTTAAGAGAACTAATAAAAGAGTTCCGGTTATTGCAGGAACCGGTTCTAACTGTACGGAGACAGCAATTTATTTATCAACAGAGGCTAGAAACTATGGTGCAGATGCATTATTAGTTGTTACACCATATTATAATAAGGCTACACAAAACGGACTTAGTGGACATTTTTCAGATATTGCTAATAGTGTGGATATACCTATTGTGTTATATAATGTACCAGGAAGAACGGGTTGTAATTTAATGCCAAAGACGGCAGTTGGCTTGGCAAAAACTGTTGATAATATTGTAGCTATAAAAGAAGCAAGCGGAAATATAGGCCAAGTGGCTGATTTAATGAGCATGGCAGAAGGATGTATTGATTTATATTCTGGTAATGATGAGATGATAGTTCCAATTTTATCACTTGGAGGAATTGGTGTAATATCAGTATTGTCTAACGTAATGCCAAAAGAAACTCATGATATTGTTGATTTATATTTAAATGGCAATACTAAAGAAAGTATGGAATTACAATTAAAATTAATTCCATTTATTAATTCACTATTTTGTGAGGTTAATCCAATTCCAGTTAAAAAGGCAATGAATCTAATGGGACTAAATGTTGGCAGTCTTAGAAAACCACTTACTGAAATGGAAGAAGCAAATGTAGCTAAACTTTCACAATGTATGAAAGAATTAGGTTTAATATAAATAATAATTCTGTTTTAGTATATTAATCAAACTTAAGAAAAGAATTGGAGGCTAATGATGACTAGAATAATTTTGCGTGGCTGTAATGGAAAAATGGGGCAATGTATAACTGAAATTGTAAGTAATGATGAAGATGCAACAATAGTTGCAGGCATTGACATTTTTGATAATAGAGATAATGGGTATCCTGTATTTACATCCATGAGCTCATGTTATGTTGAAGCAGATGCAATCATAGATTTTTCATCAGCTGTGAATATAGAAGAACTATTGGATTATGCAAAAAAAACCAAGATTCCAGTTGTGTTATGCTCAACAGGCTTATCTAAGGAACAGCTTAATAAAGTAGAGGAAACAAGTAAAGAGGTTGCTATTTTGAAATCAGCTAATATGTCACTTGGAATTAACACAATAATTAAGCTTTTAAAAACAGCTACAGAAGTATTAGCAAAAGATTTTGATATAGAGATTGTTGAAAAGCATCATAATCAAAAAGTAGATGCACCTTCTGGCACTGCTATAGCTTTGGCTGATGCTATAAATAATGTATTAAATAATGAATACAATTATAATTTTGACCGAAGTAGTGAGCGTAAACCAAGAGATAAAAAAGAAATAGGAATATCTGCTGTTCGTGGCGGAACTATTATTGGAGAGCACGAAGTTATTTTTGCAGGGACAGATGAAGTCATTGAGATTAAACACACTGCATATTCTAAAGCGTTATTTGGAAAAGGTGCTGTTAGTGCAGCAAAATTTCTTAAAGGGAAACAGCCAGGAATGTATAATATGAGTAATGTAATTGGTTAAATTGATATATAAATAGACGCTTTACCTTATAGTTTGAATACTTTAAGGTAAAGCGTCTTATTATTTATAAAAAAATTAATCTTAAATAAATGCCAAATCAATTAAAAGGTAGAACGAAGTGAATCTGATAAGGTTGCTATATCAACTATTTCTTTAGATATATTTTCAGTGGCTACATTTTGTTCGTTAATAGATTCTGTTATATTAACTACCATAGCAGCATTTTCTTCAGACATGGCAACAATATTTTCTATTTCGGATTGAATCGCATCAAAATTATCTTTAACTTTTGCAATTACTCTAAATTCTTTTTGAACAAATACATCAGCTTGTAATGCAGTACTGTCAATTACAGAAAGCTGATTTAGAAGTTTTGAAATATTATCACGTCCAACTTCAACAGAATCAGCACCGTGAGTAACTTTTAGGGATACTTCTTCAGTAGTTTTAGAAAGCTCACCTAAAATCTTATGTATGTTATTGGCGGCGTTACTGCTTTGTTCAGATAATGCTCTTATTTCGTCGGCAACAACGGCAAAGCCTTTACCATGTTCCCCAGCTCTTGCAGCTTCAATAGAAGCATTAAGTGAAAGTAAATTTGTCTGGGAAGAAATAGAATTAATTTCATCTAATATAGTATTAATTTGTGACATTTGTACTAATAAATTTGAAGTTGCATTCTTAGCCGAATGAACAGTAACCTTAATATTTTCCATGGAATCTTTTACTAAACTTCCTTCAGTATTACCAGAATGAACTGATTCCATAACCCTTTTAAAGCTTTCTTCAAGCTGGGCTGCATAATTTGAATTTCTGGCAATTTGTTCTCCAGCAAGTCTGATTCTTTCATTAACACTAATAACTGAATTGGTTGTTTCTTCAATAACAGTTGCCATTTGATTAGAGGCATCTTTTACTGAATCGGAGTAATTAGCCATTACACCAATATTATCTTTACAGTTTTGTATAGAATTATTAAGCTCTAAAGTAATTTGTCTGGTAGTATTAATTTTGTCTGAAAGATCAGCTTCTTTTTCAGAGATATCTTTAACATTTTCTTCGCTTTTTGTAAGGATTTTCTGCCCTCTGTATGTTGCATAGGTAAGTGCAGCGGCAGTTGCAATATATATAGCGATCTTTATAAGTATCATCCTAACATCATAATTAGGACCATCAATAATTTTAGGATCAAGTATAGTAACTATAATACAGCAAGCCATATAAATTGACGTATATGAAATAAGAATTTTTGGATTAAAATAAATAGTAACAAGTGCCAGTACAAAAAATGAAGCAATGAAAGTACGATTACTACCTCCTTCAACAAACGAATAGCCAAGAGTAGCTATCGCTACTAATGTAGTAATTAAAATTCCTTTAATTGTATCATTAATTTTTATTATAGAAACCACAGTAGTAATAATACAAGTTATAATCATAATAATTGCACCTTTTACAAAAATTATGGACGCTCCATTGTTAACTAAGGAAAGTGCTATCAATATAATAGAACATATCCAAATTGCAATTACATTAAATCGATGAAGACTTCTCAAAACAATCACTCCTTTATTAATATATTTGATCATATTATAACATATTTAGTAAAAAAGACAAAGTAAAATATATTGAAATTGTTAATATTTATCTAAAGTCGTTAATTGAAGGATTAAATTTTTGTAAAGGATAAAACATCAACAAATCACCCAATTAATCTAAAAAAATTTACATTTGTTCACAAAATGTTCTTAATTTTGTTGTATGATAATCATTGGTATTATTATTTCCAAAAAATACAAATAACAGTGAGGAGGAAATGCATTGATAGAAGTATCAAATCTTGTAAAAAAATATGGTAATCACTTAGCGGTGGATGATTTGAGCTTTACCGTGGAAAAAGGTCAAATACTTGGTTTTTTAGGGCCAAATGGAGCAGGAAAGTCTACGACTATGAATATTATTACGGGTTATATATCTGCAAGTGAAGGTTCGGTAAAGATTAATGGTTGTGATATTTTTGAACAGCCGGAAAAGGCTAAGAAAAATATAGGATATTTGCCAGAGTTGCCGCCTTTATATTTAGACATGACGGTTGTTGAATATCTTAGTTTTGTTTCAGATATTAAAGGTGTAAAAAAACAATTAAAGAAAAGTATGATTGATGATGTAATGAATCTAACCAAGATATCAGATGTGGCTAATCGTTTAATAAAACATTTGTCGAAGGGATATAAGCAACGTGTTGGTCTTGCTCAGGCAATTATTGGGTATCCGGAGGTAATTATTTTAGATGAACCAACAGTAGGCTTAGATCCAAAGCAGATAATAGAAATCAGAGATTTAATTAAAAGTCTTAGTAAAAATCATACACTTATATTGAGTTCACATATACTTTCAGAGATTAGTGCAGTGTGTGATAAAATTATGATTATCAATAAAGGGAAATTAATTGTAAGTGATACACCAGATAATCTGTCAAAGCGTATGTCAGGTTCAAATAGTGTTGAATTAAGGGTAAAAGGTAATGGCAAAGATATAGTAAAATCATTAGAAGTTATTGATAAAATTAAAAAAGTAGTAGTTAAAGAAATGGTAGAAGAAGGTACAGTAGAATTAGTGGTTTATTCTAATGATGAAAGAGATATAAGAGAAGTAATATTTAATGCCCTTAGTAAAATTAATGCACCTATATACATGATGCAGTCTTCAAATATGACATTAGAAGATATATTCTTACAATTAACTTCAGATAAAAGTGTAAAATCTGAGAAAAATTCAAAAAAAATTAAGGGGGTTAATTAATATGCTGGCAATTTATAAAAAAGAATTACGGTCATATTTTAATTCTATGATAGGATATATTTTTATAGCTTTTTTTCTAGTTATTGTCGGAATATATTTTATGGTTTATAATTTGTTTAATGGAATGCCAAACTTTGAATATGTATTATCTCCAATAGCTTTTTTATTTATTATTATTGTACCGGTACTTACAATGCGTATTATGGCAGAAGAAAACAGATTAAAAACTGATCAACTTTTGTTTACTTCACCTATTAGTATAACAAAAATTATATTAGGAAAATATTTGGCAGTATTTAGCATGTTTTCTTTAGCCATGTTAATAACATGTTTTTATCCATTAATACTTTCTCATTATGGAAAAGTTACATATTTAACTGCATATTCAGGAATTTTTGGATTTTTGTTACTTGGAGGAGCTTATTTAGCTCTTGGGGTATTTATTTCTTCACTTACAGAAAGCCAAGTAGTATCAGCAGTTGTTTGCTTTATTATAGTTTTATTAACCTACTTAATGTCAGGAATTGCTTCTATGATACCGGCAGATAATAAAACAGCCTTAATTACATTTACAATAATTTTATTATTAATATGTGCAATTGTACAGTTAATGATGAATAACTGGGTAGTAACTATAGGATCATTTGTAGTTTTTGAAATTGCACTTATGGCTATATACTTTTTAAAGCCAACAATTTATGATGGCAGTATTGTAAAGATAGCGGGCTGGTTTTCTGTGGTTGAAAGGTATAATACATTTCAAATGGGAATTTTAGATTTGTCAGCTATAATATATTATATTTCATTTATATTCATATTTTTATTTTTAACAATACAATCCATTCAAAAAAGAAGATGGAGTTAATTGAAAGGAGGCAATGTAGTGAGCGATAATAATATTAAAGAAAATGAAACAATAGAAGAAGTTAATGTAGATAATGAAGTTGCTATATCTAATAAAGACAACCTAATAAAGAAGTCTTTTCAAAGCAAAAAGTTTAAAAGTGGAGCTTATAGTACTTTAGTAACTATTGTAGCTATAATTATAGTGATAATGGCTAATTTATTTGCAGATGAACTCGATTTAAAATTTGATCTTAGTTCGGAAAAAATATTTACACTTAGCGATCAAACTAAGGAGATTTTATCTAATCTTAAAGATGATGTAACTATTTATCAAATTGTTACAAGTGGTAATGAAGATGTTAGCTGTATGGAAGTTATTAATAAATACAGTACACAGTCAGGTAAAATTAATATAATCCAAAAGGATCCGGTTGTATATCCTACCTTTACGGATAAATACTTAGGAACAGGAGAAACAATAACTGAAAACAGCTTTATTGTTGAATGTGGTAATCGTTACAAAGTTGTTTTATATAAGGATATGTTTGTACAGGAAATAAATATGTCTACATATGAATATGAAGTAACAGAAATAGATATTGAAGGAAGAATAACTCAGGCTATTATGTATGTAACGTCAAAAAACCTTCCCGTTATGTATGAAATTGGTGGGCATGGAGAGGTTGCTTTATCAGAAAAGGTAACTGGACTGATTTCAAAGGAAAATGTTGAACTTAAGCAATTAAATCTTATGACTGGAGGAAGCATTATACCAGAAGAAGCTAAAAGCTTAATAATTAATGCTCCAATGCGTGATTATACAACTGAGGAAGTAGATGCTATAATTAAATATTTAGAAAGTGGCGGTAAAATATTACTTTTAACAACATATACCAATAATGATATGACTAACTTTAATTCCCTCCTTGAATACTTGGGAGTTAAGCTTGTGGATGGTGTTGTAATCGAAGGTAATTCAAGTTATTATTTACCGGATAGTCAGGCTTATTTAGTACCTAAAATTGAAGTTCATGAAATTACTACCCCAATAAAATCAAGTGGACTTGGAATTATAGTTCCATTGTCTAAAGGTATTGAGATACTTGATTCAAAGAGAGAAACTGTTGATATTATTTCTCTTTTAGATACATCATCTGAGGCTTATTCTAAAGTTGATTCAACATCAAGTACAATTGAAAAAGCTGATGAAGATATTTTAGGACCTTTTAATTTGGCAGTTGCCATTAAAGAAACTTATGGTGAAAACGAGGCAAGAGTAGTTATATTAGGTTCAAGTATGATTTTGCAGGATGAACTTTTAACTTATAGTTCAGCTGGTAATTCAGACTTATTTTTAAATTCTGTTAGCTGGCTAAATGATCAAGAAAGCAGTATTTCCATCAGAACCAGAAGTGTTAAGAATGAACTTCTGTCTTTAACAGGTGCTGATGTAAACTTATGGTCAATTATTACAATATTAGTTATTCCGGTAATATTCTTAATCACAGGAATTGTTGTATGGCTAAGGAGGAGAAAGAAATGAGAAAGGGTAAGAATTTAATTATTTTAGTTTTAATTCTTATTGTACTTATTGTTTCTTATGCATTCGTAAGTAAGATGAATAAAGAAAAAGAATCTAATGAAGGGGACAGTGATGCAAATATAATCTCTGTTTCTTCTATAGACAAAACTGGTATTGATAAAGTGAATTACGTCAATTCATTAGGAGAAGTTACGCTGGTAAAAAAAGATGATCTATGGAAATATCAAGTGGATGAAAATGCTAATTTAAATCAAGTAATAATATCTAGTATGTTAGATTATGTATCAGATATTAAAGCCGATAAAATAGTTGAAGAAAATTCCTCTAATTTATCTGAATATGGATTAGATAATCCAGGTATTACAATAAATGTATCTTCAAACAATGCAACAACCAAGGTTTATATTGGAAATGAAACTCCTACTGGTAATGCTTATTATTTAATGATTAATGATGTTAAAACAGTATATTTAGTAGATGCGGATATTTTCACAAACTATAATAGAGGTTTAGCTGAATTAATTAGTTTGGATTCCCTTCCTGAAATTGATACCCAGTTTGCAACTCTTTTATCTATTGATAATAAAAATGGTGTAGATATTGATTTCACCTATAAATCAAGCGGAGAAGAAAAGGAAATTATAGGAAGTACAGACTGGTACATTTCAAAAGCCTATAATTATACTGTTGCAGGAGAGCTTACTGGAATACAAACCCTGCTAAAGAGTATTGCAGGAATTCGTTTTACTAAATGCGTTGAGTATAATTGTCTGGATTTATCAAAGTATGGTCTGGATGCACCTGATTCAAATGTTACTTTTGGTTATTATGTTCCAGAGGAAGAATTAGAAGAAGGCAATACTATTCCAAAGTTTAACTATGGCTCATTCAAATTATATATTGGAGATAAGGACGAAGAATCAGGCAGTTATTACGCAAGGCTTGAGGGTTTTAATTCTGTAAATTTATTAGATGCTGAAATTGCTGAGAAAATTTTAAATATTTGGCCTTTTGAATATGTATCTAAAACATTGGATTTAGTAAATGTTGACACAGTAGACAGCATAAATATTGATGTAGACTCAATTTCTAATACAATGAGTATTGAAAGAGAAACACAACCTAATGAAGATGGAACAGAAACAGTAACTAATGTTTTTTACTTTAACAATAAGGAAGTTGAACAGAATAAATTTAAAGAGTTGTATGAAAAGTTAATATCAATTGAAGCGGCAGGGGAAATTGATCCGGCAAAAGAAAGTCAAGCAGAACCTTATTTACAAATTGTATTTCACAGGAATGTAGGAATAGATACCTTTATAGTTCAAGTAATACCATATGATGTTAATTATTATAAGGTGAATTTAAATGGGGAAGAATTATTCCTTGCAGATAAAAGAGCTGTTGGGGAGATTGTTGATGCAGTCAAGAATTTTAAATAAGGGGTATTTTATATTTTAATGAAGTTTAAATTGGCTTTTGTCAAAGAAAAAGTCTATGTATGTTTAGTAATATTAAACATACATAGACTTATTTAATTTATAGAATAATTCTAACAGCAATTATAAATGAGTTAAAAGCATTTTATTATTTGTAATATTGAAGTTGAATAGCAATATTGACAATTTGTGATAGATATGTTAAGTTAAATGCGTGGAAATTAGAAAAATTTAACTAAAAATAGAATATTAAGTCAGATTTATAATGTAGGGGATGCTTTTAATAAATAGACCGTCTTTGTGAATATGTAATTCTAAAGGAATGTAAGGAACAAATTTAACAAATGATGAGTTATATAAAAATTTAGTAATGATAACAAGAGGAAGATAGGACTAAAATCAGATTAAATAATTAATAATTGGATAATAAATTAATTAAAGCTATGGATGGAAATATCGACCTAAAAGCGGGATTAATAAAAGAGAACTAAATAATAATTAACCAGCTTTACGAGAGAAGGAAGGATATGATATAATGGGCTTGTTTAGTAAAATAAAGGAAATAGCAAACAGTGGAGTAGTAAAAGTGGTACAAGGAGTACTAGATGTAGCAGGATTTATCCCAGTGGTAGGAACAGTAGCAGATCTTGCAAATACGGCGATATACGTAGCACAGGGAAATTATAAAGAAGCAGCCCTAAGTGCCTTATCAGCGATTCCGGCAGTAGGAGATGGAGTAGCAGCCTTAAATAAAGGAACGAAGCTTGTAAAAATGGGAAAGAAAATGAGCAAAGCGGTGGATCTATTTAAGGATGGAAAGAAACTCATAACAGGAAAGTTTAATGAATTAATAGAACAGGGAATGAAAGCTTCAAAAA
>JAVBPB010000067.1:0-5245 GCA_031549965.1 Mobilisporobacter sp.
TAGGAATGAAACAATGCCAAGTGCATACTGAAAAAGGTGTGAAACGATATCAATATATAGTGATGCTTGGATATATTTTTTGTGGTTTAAAAGTTGAAGAAAATAAAATTACTTTTAGTTCAACTCGTAAAAAATACCAAAACATAATTAATAAATCTAAAGTTTCGTGGATATATAAAAGGTTTAAATGGTGTTCCATTCGAAAAAATCTTAAAAGAATTTAAAATAGCATAAGTTTAATTATTCAATTGTAAAAAAATGTATCCATTTTTGCACGTTTATAGTATAAATATAATCCTGAATTTTTATTTATCTACGCAAAAAAGGGTTGCAAAATAAAGCATAATAAATATGCCTTTATTTGCAACCGAACTACCTTCAGATAAATTATATAAACAACACCCCTGATTAGGTTTCTCGCTTTGCGTCCTTATCTTTCAATAAGTTTGCTCCTCAATTAATCTCTCCCATTTTGTGGTGATTATAACATAGCTTTAATATAATTCCAAGTAGTACAATGTGACTATTTATTCAGTTAATCGTTAAAAATAGTCTAAGAGTCTTAATTTACTCCTAGCGTGAGTTCAGAAAAATAGAATAAAAAACCTTGTGACTCCACATATATTCAGAAGTTGGAGGTTACTATTTGTAGTGATATCTTTTTATATTCCTTCTATTATTTTCCATGTTTTTTGTTGTTCTTCATTCATTTCTTCAAGCTTTTTGGTTAATTTCTTTGTTTCCGATTTCTCATTCTTTTCTTTTATCCAACTTTCCCTTATTTCAGTTAGTTCTTTTATTTTTAAACTGTATGATCAGTCCATCACCATTTGTAACTAATGCTGAATATTTTCCAACTGGTATTGATCCTTTAAAAATTTCATTCCATTTTTCCATATTAACTTACATTCCCTTCAATTTATTATGCATTAGTAACTCTTAACCTTTTTAAGAATGTTAATAATTACACCCTTAAATCAAACCTTCTGATCTAAACTAACTTTTAAGTGCTATTTTTACTTTTTTCCATGTTTCCCTAGAACATACTCTCAATATTTCATTTATTTCTAATTTAATCAGATTAATACTATGTGTATCATTAAATTCTTTCACAAAAAAAGTTGCTCTTCCTGATTTTATTCCTTTTTCATTTATACAGTTTTTCATTTGGTTATATGTCATAACTGTACAATAATAATTTTCTTTTTCTCTTGATTCACTATCTACAATAGTTAATTTCAACTCTACAGTATTCTTATGTAACAAACAGTTTATCTCATTTAACAAAGGAAAATGCTTTGCGTTTTTATTCAATATAATCAATTCTGAATCATACAACCATTTATAATAATCTAATCCTTCATAATCCCATGTAATGTATTGGCTGATTAACATTGCTGTTTCTTCCCATGTATCTCTTTGGCTCAAATCTAAAATTTTTATCAGTTCATTTCTTATTATATTTATATTATTTTGCATAGAAGATTCATTTACTATAAATATTGCTTTTCCATTTAAAATTTTTTGCATATTAAAAAGTCCTTCTATATACTTTGGTGTCAAAATGCTAAAAGTAAATGAATCTTCATCCATTGCTCCATCTTCTTCAAAGTTTATATATGCAATTAAAGGTTGTACAAAATCATCAATATGCTCTGGTGTTTCCCACCACATAAATTCATTTAATATAGGTTTTATCATTAATCTCCTCCTTGTTTTATTTTTTATTAACATTTAAATCAAAAAACTTTATCAATATATTTGGCATTAAATCGAATAAAAAATCTTAATATTTAATGCTGAATATTTCTTCTGTTTATAGATAGCAACATAATACTTAATTTTGCCGATATTTAACACAACCTATATAGGATAATAAAAATAGCAACTTAATCAATTAAAGCAATTACAATAAACAGATATATACTTTTTCTCAAATATAAATCTGCTTATTGTATAAATGATGCCTTAAAAGCAATTATTTTTTATATTCAACATGGTAGTTACTTAAACTGTCTTTCTGTCATTCGCTAATATTTCAAAATTAGCTTCATAAACCCCTTTTTTAGTTTTAAAATTTTTTATAACTCTTAGTTTTTATGTTTTGTGCCTACCCTATTGACTATTGTCCAGTCCACTCTTAATTTAGCTCATACTCTCTTTTATTATGAAAGCAATACATAATTTTAGTTTTTTCATAATTATATTCCCAACTATCTCCAATAGTAAAACCTTCCAAAGTATCTATTTTTCCATTTGTAATATATAAGATAAAATAATATATATCATTATCATTTAATTTTGCCATTACATCATCTATTCTACCATTTAAACTGTTTTTAACAAAATTATCATGAATATTAAATGTTGTAAAAAATCCATATCCTGTATATTCTCTGGAAGCAATTATCGCATTTGAGTATTGCTCTTTAAAACTTATAAATCTCTCATCCTCACCATATAATAACATTTCCATAACTTTCATTTCAAATTCTTCATGTGTAATAACATCACCTCTTTAAATAAACTTATGGTTTAGACCAAAAGCCTAATTCCTATATTTATTACCCTTAAAAATAGGATTACTTAGTTTTTCAGTAAAAATAAAGCAATCTATCTATGTACTATAATCGTGCAAATTTCAGTCCAAATATTTACACCCTTTGATTTTATGGTATTTCTGCTGATGAAGTGGTGTCAAAATATTAGATTTTGAGTTTAACAAAATGCCTTAAGATAAATATTTGCAAAATTATTACAGTAAAATTGCACGTTTATAGTATGTATTTAATATTTGATTCTAAAAAATATTTTCTACTTAACCCAAGCATCAGATATTCTTTTTATCCCATTTATAACCCTATATATAACTTCAACAACTTGTCCATTAATGTTTAGTGAATTAATAAAAGCTGGTCCATTCTTATAGACTTTTTGATTTCCTTCATCTAAAACTTTATCTATTATAGACACAATAATACCCCAGTGTAAAGTTTCTAGGGGTTTAGTTGTAGAAGACCCCACGATTTTTAGCAACTTTTAATTCTTATATTTTTAGTTGAAAATTGTATTTCTAACGTTGCTCCTTCACCAGAAGTACTGCTTGGTCTAACAACACTTTTACCATTTATAATACCTTGTTTACCTGGAACAAATTTTGTTAAAATATTTTTAACATTAGATGGTTTTAAACTATTAAAATCACTTAATGCTTGTTTATAGCCTCCTTATGATGTTAAATTTGTTGTTATTCCTTTAGCTTTCGTGGTGTTATTTAATCCCTGAGTTAATTCAACTATTGTTGTTGCGGAATCACTATTATCATTGCCTCCACCTGAATTACCAGGTTTTTGAGGGCCTTCTTTATTCTTGTCAGTTAATTCATCACCGTTATTTGAGCCTTCTTTAATTAATAATATCATTCCCATTGTAACTACAGCTTTAATTCCCTCTTTTAACGTCTGTTTAGCTAATGAGGAGACTATAAATCAATAATCCAAAATGCTATAGGATTATATCCATTCGGGTCACAATACATTTTTTCAAAACAAGGGTTACATCCATAGCTGTCTCCAAAAGTTTCTATACCTAATAGCTAGTTTTCAGTTAATCCAATTGATTAACTACACTGTCTAGTAACGTGCTGTGTTCTTCCAATCATAACTCATCAAATGACTAACAGCAACACAGCAATTGTCCAAATTAAATTTGAATAGATATATGTTCCTCCTGCAAATACTCTATTTCTTGCCATTTACCTATTTTTTTAAATTCTTCACTCACTTGTTTGGTTGGAGGATATACATAGCAAATATCTTCATGAGAAACTGTACCAATTAATAGTTTGTTATCTAAAAAAAAGCATAAATCTTCAGGTGTATCTTTAACATCTTCTAATGTTCCATTAGAATTTCTATATCTTAAAAAAATATTGTCAAAGTAGTTTTGTATGATTGCTTTCGCTTGCTCATTGGCTTTATATAAGTACACTTCTAAAGTATTTTCTTGTGGAACATAAAAACAATGCCAATGTTGCGTTTGGATTGTTTTTATATAAAAAGGGCTCATATCTCTAATAAAATTAATATGAGTAATACCATTAGCAATAGATTCATAACCATTTTTTGTAAATGAAAAATACGAAGAATATTTAAAGCACAAATCCAGTAGCCTACTAAAATTATCATTTTCTATGTTTTTTATTAGTCTTAACATCTTATACATTTTTAACCTCCATAAGTTATAATTATTATCCCATGTACCAACAATGTGCATTAGGACTATTTTTTCCATGATAGTGAGACCAGTAACCTTCTCCTGAACCATGGTTTTCAGGCCCTCTTACTCCACCAAGGCTTTCACATAAACCTCTTGCATCTTTTGCAGAAACAGCAAACACACCTTCCGTCTTACTGTTTTTAGACATTATAGCTATTGATTGTGTTCTCGTAATACTCGTAGTTGATATCCACACATCACCTTTATATAAGATTGCAGGGTAATACTGGTTATTTTTTTTATTCTTCTCCATTTCTAACGCATATTCTTCAGCCAAAACATATCCATCAGGCACGCCATTACTTTCTTTGCTTTTAGAATTAACAAAGCTTTTTACATTTGTAACTACTTTATCTACATTTTCTTGAATTTCTTGTATGGCTTTCTCTCTTTGCGGTTTGGTTACGACATAAGCTGCTGTCGCTACCCCTGCTACTGCTGCTATTACTAAATATGCTGCATATGGTGCAAGAGCAAGATATCCACTTGGATCACTATACATTATAGGATTATTAAAACAGTATGAAAACAAATTATGTTGTAGCACATTCCCTTGTTCTTCAGCCAATACTCTCGCATCATCTGCATTCAAAAATCTTCCAACCTCTGGATTATAATACCTACTCTGCAAATAATACCAGCCTGTTTCTTCATCATAGTAATACCCTCTATAACGCAATGGATTTATCTTTCCTATTCCGTTCGCATCACTTGATGATATTATTTTCCCCCATGAATCATAAACGTAAGATGCTACTACATTTCCATTTGTATCTATTATTCTTATTATATCTCCTTGTAGATTTCTTTGGTAATAATAAGTTGATCCATTGTATTCTATTCCTACTGCATTTCCGTTTTCATCATGGAGAAACCACATTGTATTATTGCCGGTCTGCTGTCTGACAAGTTTATCTCCCTCATAATAAAATTTACTTACGGTTGATACTCCTGATGCTATTACATC
>JAVBPB010000068.1:0-10198 GCA_031549965.1 Mobilisporobacter sp.
GCTCAACTTTAGGATCAAGAGTCACTACACTTGTTGTTTCATTGGATGGAAAATATTTGCTTGATATTGCTCTTTTAAGGCTTTGCCTTGCATACTCAGTTAATACATCCACATCTCTAGTTGTTGGTGCATAGTCAGCAAGAGTTTCAAAAATAGTTATTAAATCCCTAATAGAAATTCCCTCTTTTAAAAGATTTTGTAATACTTTTTGTATTTCACCAACTGACAATAATTTTGGTACTAATTCTGTAATAAGAGTGGAATTAGCTTCTTGTACGTTATTGATAAGATTTTGAACATCCTGTCTTGTAATTAATTCATCAATATGTGCCCTAATTATTTCTGTTAAATGTGTTGCAATTATTGATGGTGGATCTACAACTGTATAACCTAAGGATTCTGCTCTTTCTCTTTGTCCTTCTGTAATCCAAATAGCAGGAAGATGGAAGGATGGTTCAAAAGTAGGTATACCTGTAATCTCTTCTTCAACATATCCTGGATTCATCGCCATATAATGGTCAAATAATATTTCACCTTCACTAACTTGAATACCCTTTATTTTAACTATATATTGATTTGGATTTAATTGAATGTTATCACGTAAACGTATAATTGGAACTACACATCCAAGTTCTAGTGCAACTTGTCTTCTAATCATAACGACCCTGTCAAGTAAGTCTCCTCCCTGATTTACGTCTGCAAGAGGAATAATACCATAACCAAACTCAAGTTCAATAGGATCTACCTGCAATAATGAAACAACATTTTCAGGGCGTCTAATTTCATCTGCACCAGTATCTTCTTCACTAACTTCTTCTTCAATTGATTTAACCTTCATTTGGTTTTGCATTATCCGTCCTGCTACAGCAAACATAATACCATAAGCAATGAATATTACATCATTTAACGGAGTTGCAATTCCAAGAAAAGCAACTGTTCCTGCTACCATATATAAAACCTTTGGCACTGCAAATAATTGTGTGAAAAGTAACTGTCCAGTGTCTGTTTCTTTTGATGCTTTACTTACTAATATACCTGTTGAAAGTGATATTAAAAGAGAAGGAATCTGGCTTACAAGACCATCACCAATTGTTAGTATTGAATATTTTTGCATAGCTTCTGCCAACGGTAATCCTTGATTTAACATACCAAGGGCAACTCCACCAATTAAATTAATAAATGTAATTAAAAGACCTGCTAAAGCATCACCTTTTACATACTTTGTTGCACCGTCCATAGAACCAAAAAATGCTGATTCTTGTTGAATTTTTTCTCTTCTTTTAATCGCTTCTTGATCTGTAATTGCACCTGTATTTAAGTCAGCATCAATTGCCATCTGTTTACCTGGCATAGCATCTAGCGTAAACCTTGCTGTTACTTCTGAAATTCTTTCAGAACCTTTATTAATTACAACGAATTGAATTATTACCAAAATAGCAAATATAATAATTCCTACTACTAACTCTCCACCTGCAACGAAATTACCAAAAGTTACAACTACATTACCTGGATCACCAGTAAGTAATATTAATTTGGTTGTCGAAACATTTAGAGATATTCTAAATATTGTTGAAAATAACAATATAGATGGAAAAGCCGACATTGACAATACTTCAGTAGCAAATAAAGAATTAAACATTATAATAAGTGCAATTGAAATATTTAATGCCAATAAAATATCTAATAAAAAAGGAGGGATAGGTATAATTAAAAAAACAACAGCTGATAACAAGAAGATGCCAATAACTAAATCAGTCTTTTTCAAATTTATTCCTCCTTAAAGTTTATTTTTTAGACCATATACATAAGCCAAAACTTCAGCAACAGTTTGGTAAAGTTCTGGGGGAATTTCTGCTCCAATATCTACATTAAAATATAACATTCTGGCAAGGGGTTTATTTTCTACAATTTCAATTCTATTTTCCTTTGCCACCTCTTTTATTTTAAAAGCTATATAATCTGCTCCTTTTGCTATAACAATTGGTGCCGAAAAATTATCAGCATCATATCGAATTGCAACTGCAAAATGAGTAGGGTTTGTAATAACAACATCTGCTTTTGGCAGATCCTGCATCATTCTTCTTTGTGATGCTTCTCTCATTCTTTGTTTTATCTGACCCTTTATATGGGGATCACCTTCTGAGTTTTTATACTCATCTTTAACTTCTTGTTTTGTCATCTTCATATCTGTTTTAAATTTTCTTTTTTGATATATAAAGTCAATTAAACCAATAACTATAAAATATGAACTTATTGTTATTCCTAAATTAATAATAATATCACCAATTAACGCTATTGCAGAATTTAAACTAATATCATATAGACTAAGTATAATTGGATATTTATCCTTTAATGTATCATAAACCACATATCCAATTACCACAATTTTTAGAATTGACTTTAACAATTCCATAATTTTATCTTTTGAAAATAATCTTTTGAAACCTGAAACTGGATTAAATTTGCTAAATTTAGGTTGCAAGGGTTTAGCTGTAACCTGCCATTTAAATTGGAAAACGTTTCCTATAAATGATAATGCAAAAGCAATTAAAAATAGGGGCAAAGCTGTAATAATAATCTGCAAAACTCCATATTCAAATAAAACATATGCCTTGGGAACTGTAAAAACACCATCTGACATTTCAGGTATAAAATCATATGCATTTTGGAAGTTACTCAAAAATTTAGTTCCAATAAACCCTACAAAAATCTTTAAGCCCACAAATAATCCCATTAATACAATAGCATGGGATAATTCCTGGCTTTTACCTACTTGCCCATCGTTTCTTGCATCTTTTAATTTTTTGGATGTAGCATCTTCTGTCTTTTCGCCGCCTGGGCCTTCTTTAGCAAAAAACTGTAGATTATACCTTATGAGTGGCTTATTCATATTATGACATTCCTTCTATTACTAAAATCATCATTGTTTTCATTTCGTTACTTATAAATTCTGAAACTGTTGGCAATAATCCTATAGTTATAAATATTATAAATAACCCCAAAAAAATCTTAATTTGCATACCAATTACAAATAAACTCATTTGAGGTGCTACTTTCGCAAGAATTCCTAGTACTATGTTAACAATTAATGTTGCAGAAAAAACTGGCAATATTATTCTAAAACCTATAACAATATAATCAGTTAAAAATCTTAACATAGAAGAATATAATTCTGGCTTAATCTTTATTCCACCTAAAGGAATTAAATCAAAGGAGGAAATAAGAGCCTTAATTATATAAAAATGCATATTAGTTACAATCATTATTAATGTAACTAAATATGTGTATAGATTTGCTGTAATTGTTGTTTGGGTTCTTGTTACCGGATCAAACATACTTACCATAGAAAATCCTATTTCTATATCTATCATTTGTCCTGCAAAAGCAAGTATTGACATACATACATTAGCTGATAACCCTAACAACAAACCTACTGCACTTTCCTTTAAAATCAAAATCCCATATCCAATAACACCATTATATTCAAGTGGTTGGTAGGGTAATATATTAAATAAAATAATTGAAATAAATAATGCCAACGACATCTTAAATCTTCTTGGCACACTATTGTTGGAAAAAAAAGGTGCGATAAATATTAAACTAGAAATTCTAACTAAAATCATCAAAAAATTTTCTAAATGTTCAACTGTAAAACTTATCATATTTTATCCTACACATAATTTGTTATTGAAGAAACTATCTGTATAAAATAATCTCTTATCATTGTAGTCATCCACGCAAATGTCAATATTAACACCAAAAACATTGCAAGCAGTTTGGGTACAAAGGTCAAAGTCTGTTCCTGTATAGATGTTACTGTTTGAAATATACTTATTAACAAACCAACAATTAATGAAACTAACAGCATAGGTGCAGATGCAATAACAATAATTGTAACTGTCTGTCTGGCTATATCTACTACTGTATCTAAGGTCATGCTTTAACCTCCTTTACATTTCAAATATTGTACTAATTATAAAAAGTTTCTACTAACTTTTTAATTATTAAATTCCATCCATCTGCCATAACAAATAGTAATATTTTAAAAGGCATAGATATGGTTGTTGGCGGAAGCATCATCATACCCATTGACATTAATGTTGATGCAACTACCATATCAATTACAATAAACGGCAAGTAAATTATAAATCCTATTATAAATGCCGATCTTAATTCACTTATTATAAAAGACGGTATAATTGTAGTTACTGGTATATCATCAAGAGTTTCTACACTCTCTATTTTTGCTATATCCATAAACAATTTTAAATCTCTTTCATTTGTTTCCTTTAACATAAATTCTCTAAGTGGTGCCATCCCATTAGTAAATGCTTCCTCTTGAGTTATCTCACCTGCTGATAAAGGTTTAAGTGCTGTATCATTGATTTGTGTAAACACTGGTGCCATAATAAAAAATGTCAGAAACAATGCTAGTCCAACTAACACTTGATTTGGAGGTGCTGATTGGGTTCCCAATGCCGTTCTAACAAAATGCAATACTATAATAATTCTTGTAAATGATGTTAACATAATAAGAATTGACGGTGCTAGTGAAATGACCGTCAACACCAATAACATCTGTAATGTACTTGAAAGTTGTGTACTATCTTGGTTGTTTATTAAGCTAAAATCAATTGAATACGGTGCATTCCCGCCATCAATTTCTGTACCCTCTGTTGCACCTTGCGTCTCTGTTGCATGTACTGAACCAGTAGACATAAAAACAAGTATGCAAACTATTAATAACATATACAATATTTTTTGAAAAACAAAAATTTTTTTTAAAAAGGGTTTCATAATCTCAACCTTTACTTTTCTTTTTCAGCATTGTTCTTAAGCTTATAGAAAATGTCCTGAAAGCTAGAAGTATTCATAGTCTCAGCAGGGAATACAATATCATCTTTATCAAGTTCACATAAAAATTCCATATTATCTTTAGATACCCCTACTGCTATGTATTTATTTCCTATTTTGACAATTTCTATAAGCTTAGTTTGACTGATTCTATATATTTCTAAAACCTGAATGTTCTTATTCTTTCCAAGATTCGCTTGAGTTTTACCCAGCCATCTTGTAAAGAAAAATGCTAATAGCAGTATAAATATAAAAACTATACTTATAGTGATAAGATCTACAAAACTACCAATACTTGATGAAGTATTTAATGTTTTAGTCATCGTTAACCAACTGCTTTTTTAACTGCTTCTAAAACTCTGTCTGCTTGGAATGGTTTTACAATAAAGTCCTTTGCTCCTGATTGAATTGATTCAATAACCATTGCCTGCTGGCCCATTGCTGAACACATAATAACATTTGCACTAGGATCAGATTCTTTAATCTTTTTAAGTGCTTGAATTCCATCCATTTCTGGCATTGTGATGTCCATCATAACTAAATCCGGTTTTGTTTCAGCATATTTTTCAACTGCTTTTAAACCATTCTCTGCCTCTCCTGCTATGTTATAGCCGTTTTTAGTTAAAATGTCTTTAATCATCATCCTCATAAATGCTGCGTCATCACAAATTAGAATATTCTTTGCCATAATATCTCTCCTATCATTATTCAAATATTTTTACTATCTTATTATTTCAGTAACTCTTATGCCGAAGCTTTCTTCAATAACTACTACTTCGCCTTTAGCTACAAACTTACCATTTACTAAAACATCTATTGGTTCACCAGCAATCTTATTTAGTTCAATTATCGTTCCCGGAGAAATCTCTAATATTTCTTTTATTGACTTATTAGTTCTGCCAAGTTCAACAGTAACTTCTAATGGAACATCCATAATTAAATCTATATTTTCTTGCTGATTTAATGGTTGGAACATTGGTGCAAAATTCTGGAATTGAGCAGGTTGTATATTAATATCCTGCATTGGCATTCCATAACCATAGGGCATTTGCCCTTGAAACTGCATACCCATTTGACTCATATCCATTGGCATACCCTGCATCGGCATTCCCTGAGGCATTCCTTGCATTGGCATTCCTTGTGGCATACCCTGCATCGGTTGTTGCTGTGCTGGTGCTGGTGCTGAAGGTTTTGGAGTCTCGGTCTTTGATGGTTGTTTACTGGATGAATTATCAGATGAAAACATACTAAATAAATCTTTAGCAAATTCAAACGGATATAGCTGCATTAACTCACTATCAACTAAATCTCCTATTTCCATCTTAAAAGCAACTTTAACAAAATCTCCTTTAAGAAAATCTGCTAAATCCTCACCCTCAATTGCATCGTTCATATCAATCAGACTGGCTGCCGGCGGACTTATGTCGACTTTCTTACTAAGCATTGAAGAAAGTGATGTAGCTGCTGAACCCATCATCTGGTTCATGGCTTCACTTATTGCACTTAAATGCAGTTCTGAAAGTTCATCAGATACATTTGTTCCATCTCCTCCCATCATCAAATCTGTAATTATCTTAACATCTGATTCTTTTAATATTAATACATTGTTTCCATCTAGCCCTTCTCTATAAGATATCTGTATAAATACACAAGGCCTATCATAACTGCTTGCTAAATCATCCCATGTAGCATAAGAAACTCTTGGTGTTGTAATGGTTACTTTTTGATTCACAAGAGAAAATAGGGTTGTAGCCGCTGTACCCATACTAATATTTGATATCTCGCCCACTGCATCCTTTTCGGCATCTGTTAATGTTCTTCCTTGACCGTCACCAGTGTCAGTCGCTGTTGTATCCATGCCACTTAGTAATGCATTTATTTCTTCTTGAGATAACATTCCATCCATCAGTCCTTACTCCTCTCTTAATATTGATGTAATTCGTACTGCATATGAATCGGACGAGGCTCCTGGAAGGGCCGTAAACTTATTAATATTGCCTACATAAATATCTAATTCATCATCAATTTTTGTATTTAATCTTATTATATCACCTTTTTGAATATTTACAAAGTCATTTACTGAAATAGTACTTTTACCTAATATTACTCGCATAGGAATAATTGCTTTTGAAATAGCAACCTCTATAAACTGTTTATAATCAGTATCATCACTTTCTTGCATAGTTGAAAACCAGTACTTAGTATTTAACTTATCAATAACAGATTCAACACACATATATGGTAAACACACATTCATAAGTCCTTCAACATTACCAAACTTAATATTCATTGTAATAATTGAAGTCATCTCACTTGGTGAAATAATTTGTGCAAACTGAGAATTTGTTTCAATTCTCTCTAATCTTGGTTCTATAGCAATAACGTTCTGCCAAGGCTCACGCAGTAAATTGATACATACAACTAAGATTCTCTCTATTATTATAAGCTCAATTTCTGAAAAGTCTCTTGATTTTTCAAGAGGAACACCATTTCCCCCCAGCATTCTATCAACCATTGCATATCCCAAATTATCAGCTAATTCAATTATAATATTCCCCACCAACGGTGCAAAATTAACTACTGCAAGCAAAACTGGGTTTGAAAGAGCGTTTGTAAATTCTGAATACATAACTGCTTCTGAATTCATAACCTCAACTTGAACACTCTTACGTAAATAACCTGGTAGATTTGTTGAGAGCAATCTTCCATAATGTTCAAATATAATTTCTAGTGTTCTTAAATGTTCTTTAGAAAACTTAGATGGTCTGGCAAAGTCATAATTAGAAACCTTGACGTTACTAGTATCTTTATATTCATCTACATCTAATTCACCACTGCTTAGAGCTGCAAGCAAGTTATCTATCTCGTTTTGGGATAAGACATCACCCATTGCATCTCACCTCCTAGGTGATATTTTATATATCATATAATATAATAACACATATTGCAAATAAAATCAAAAAAAATTATTGAAAATTTGCAGATCCAAAAACAACTTCTATAATAAAGTCATCAGACTCGTATTTTTCTTTTAATTTTTGAAGAATTTCATCTTCTATTGGTGAAAGATCTGCTTTTGCTTCCTCAAAAGTGTACTTTGATACAACATCTCTTACAATACTTTTAACCCATGGCGTTGTTTCTTCTAATTTAGGGTGTAGTGCTTTGTAACTCTTACTTGTATTATTTATTGTAAGAGAAACTGATATAACACCAAATCTGTCTTTATTATCATTTTGAGTCTTTTTAAGATTAACTGTTATATCTCCCTCAATAGCAAACATTTCCCTATTTTCAATAGGTACCTCTAAAGCTACTTCTTCCTCATCTGGTGACTCTAACTCTAAATCAATTACAGACGCCACCTGTTTTATCAAATTATTAGTTTTGTTAGAAGTAGGAACTACCACAAATACTATCATCGCAGATAAAACAACATTGATTAAGGCCAATGCTAAAATAACAATTGTTAATATGTTTTTTTTCATTTTTTCTCTCCCTAACTTTTATAATCTTTATGGTTTATATATTCTAAATTCTACTCTTCTATTCTTAGCTCTGTTAGATTCTGTATCGTTAGATACAATAGGTTCATACTCACCTCTGCCTGAGGACTTTAGAGTAACCGGATTTAAATTCTTTACCTGAATTAAATATTCTTGAACAACAGCTGCCCTGTCAATAGAAAGTCTTAAATTATTTTTATATATTCCATTACTAATTGGAAGTGAATCAGTATGCCCTTCTACTTCAATTAAGAAAGAATCATATCGTTTTAAAATATCACCAATTTTATCAATGATAGGTATAGCCCCTTGCTTAATTTCTGCCTTTCCAGAGTCAAACAATACACCACCACTCATAGACAAATTTACATAGTTTGAAGTATATGAAACATTTAAATAATCTTCCAATTTATATTTTTCGATTTTTTGACTTAATTCTTCTGCTAACATTTTATAAAATTCTTCATTTTTCTTAGTAATTTGTGCTAATATATCTTGTTCTTCAGCCTCTATAGGAATTCCTGCATTAGTAAAGTAATCATCCAATTCACTTAATTGGCTAACACCACTAGATACTAATTCCCCTTCTCCCACAGCAGAACCACCCTTTTCAAATATACTAAAATTATTATTGAAAGAAGCAACTACCTGTTCATATTTAGCTACATCTACGGATGACATGGAAAAAAGTAAAACAAAAAAACATAAAAGTAAGTTCATTAGGTCGCTAAATGTAGCCATCCACGCTGGCGTTCCAGGAGGTGCCTCATCTTCCTTTTTTCTTTTAGCCATCTAAATCCCCTCCCTCACTACCTTCTGTAAGAACTTTTCTTTCAACTGGAGATAAGAATGATTTTAATTTTTCTTCAATAACACGTGGATTTTCTCCTGCCTGTATTGATAATATTCCTTCTATCATAATCTCTTTTAACATATATTCTGTTGCACTATTAGCCTTTAATTTATTTGCTACTGGAGCACATATCCAATTGGCTAAAACTGAACCATAAAAAGTAGTTATTAAGGCTACTGCCATCTGAGGTCCAATGGAAGATGGATCACTCATATTTTTAAGCATATTTACAAGTCCAATAAGTGTACCAATCATACCCCAAGCAGGACCCATTGCACCAAGCTGATCCCAAAAACCTGCTGTCTTTTTATGCCTTTCACCTATACAAGTTAATTCTGTTTCTAATATTCCTCTAACCAGCTCAGGATCTGTACCATCTACTATTAATAATATTCCTTTTTTTAAAAAATCATCATCAACATTTCCTGCTGCTTCTTCCAATGCTAGCAATCCTTCTTTTCTAGCAACATTTGACAAATCAATTATAGTTTTAATTGTTTGTCCTTCACTGGCAGGCATAACCTTTAAAATTAATTTAAAACTTCCTAAATTATTTAAATAATCCTTTGGACTTTTAGACATTGCAAGCATAATCATAAAAGAACCACCAAAAGTGATAAAAATGGAAACAAGGTCGTAAAAATTACCAACTGCCGAAACACCTTGAGTACCTGTTATCATTCCAAGTATCATCATTGCAAAGCAAAGTATTAAACCTATAACGGATGCTATATCCAAAATTGCCACCTACCTTAATCAATATTGTATAAACGCTACTACTTAGCTATGTTTATATAATCCATTTAATTCCAATGATATATAAACATAGTTAAGTAGTAACACATATAAATAAAATATTTATTTTTTTAAATCTGTATAAAGTTTTAGATCGCTTAAAAATAATTCTTTTTTATATGATATAACTAAATTTACAACTTCTTGTCTACTTTCCTTTACAATTATTTTTTTACCCGTTGTTAAAACA
>JAVBPB010000094.1:0-55284 GCA_031549965.1 Mobilisporobacter sp.
ACTATTTTTATCACCCAATGGGTGAAAATGAAAAGTAGCTTTGAAACGCTTTAAAGTATTATGGATTCTTCGCTGAAAGTTCTTTGGGGCTAGTGAGTTTCACGGATTCAGGTTATTAATAATTAAAGTTATCTAATAATGTCAGTTATTTAATGATTGTACATCTACAAATTTACCATCTCTCCATATTCTTTCAAGATCATAAAACAATCTGTCTTCCTTAGAAAAAACATGAATAATTATATCACCATAATCCAGTAAAATCCAGCTTCCTGTATTATAACCTTCCACTTGCTTACTTTCATAACCTTGTTTATATAAAGCTTCTTGTACATTATCAACTAAAGCTTGAACCTGATTTCTATTATTACCATTTGCAATAATAAAATAGTCAGCAAGAACAGTAATTTCATGAATATCTATTACTCTAATATCCTCCGCTTTCTTCTCTTCAAGTGCAGCACAAGCAATTTTTGCCATATCCTTTGATCTGTCCACTTTATCGCCTCCTTTCATTCTTATAGTATTCGTAAGCTTCAAGTGTTAAATTATCAAGCTCACGATTTTTAGAATTAATATATGATATAACATTTTCAAATACTTTTATCATTGCTTTATCAAGATCTTCAAATGCTATTTTTCTCACTAAATCTAAGTTAGGTATAATTTTTCTATTGGGTTCGATATAATCAGCTATACAAACTATTTTTTCTAACTCAGTCATATTTGGTCTGCCAGTTGTATGATAAGTAATTGCATCTAATATTTCTCTGTCATCCACCCCATATTTAGTATTAGCAATATAAGCCCCAAGTTTTGCATGTAATAGAAAAGGATTTCTCTCTTCAACTTGAGTAATACTAATATTATATTGATTACAAAGTAAGATAAAATCTTCATCTGAATAATGTTTTGCACAATCATGTAACAAACCAGCAATTTGAGCTTTATAAATATTTTGACCATGTATCATGGCTAAATTTGCTGCTGTATATTGTACACCCAAAGTATGTTCATACCTTTTACTGCTTAATTTATGCTTTAATTTATCTTGAGTTTTTAATATATCATATTTCATAAATTAATTCCCCTTTTATATATTTGCCATCAAATAATTAAAATGACAAATATATTCCTCTATTTGTAGAAGAACTTAAAAAATCTTGTTTTATAAATCTTTTGTATTATAAATATAATCGAATCTATATAATTTAATATTTTATACCTTATTCATATACAATTTTTTTTCATATATATATTCCTTTACAGAATCAGGTACTAAATATTTTATAGTATTATTCTTAACCCTGTTTCTAATCTCATTTGAAGAAATATCTATACATGGAGTATCTAATTTAAAAATTTCTGCATTAAATTCATTCTTTAAGCTTAACATCTTAGAATCAATTAAAGAATCTAAACTATGATTTCTATTTGCAACAATAATTTTAGATAATCTAAAAATAGTCTCTGGTTCTAACCACTTATCCATATAAAATAATGAATCAGCTCCAACGATAAAATAATACTCATAATTTTGATTCTCTTTAACCAATAATTCTAATGTTCTTGCTGTATAGGTTGTTCCTTCTCTTTTAACCTCAAAATCTGACACTTCAAAATGTGAATTATCAGAAATTGCAAGATTTATCATATTCATTCTATCAAGAGCACTTACAATACCATGATTTTCTTTGTGAGGTGGAATTCCAACAGGCATAAAAAGTACTTTATTAAGTTTAAATTGATTATATGAATTTTCAGCAAGTATAAGGTGTCCATAATGTATTGGATTAAAAGTTCCACCCATTATACCAATTTTAATCTTATCCATAAGTACACCTCCAATAAAATCCTTAATATATATAATTATTTAGGCAATTCAATTTTTCTTTTATCTTTATCCTTACATGGTCTGTATAATACAATTTTCTTTCCCATAACATGTATTAGTGTAGATTGAGTTCTTTCAGCAACAATTGATGCGATTTCCTTTGGATCATCTAAGCAATTTTTTAAAACAGTAATCTTAATTAATTCTCTTTTTTCCAAAGCTTCTTCAATTGCACTTGTTATTTCAGGAGTCAGGCTTGATTTTCCAACTTGAAAAATTGGATCTATAGTACTTGCCAGTCCCCTTAAATAAGCTCTTTGTTTACTTGTCATTTATTTCTCTCCTTATTATATACAAAAATGTCAATTATTATCAGAGAATACAATCAAGTGAAATCAACTATTTGATTTATAATAATCAAATTGTAGTCCATATATTTTAACCGTATCTCCATCTTGAATACCAAGTTCTTCCAGCTCTTTAATAACACCATTTTCTTTAAGGAATTTTTGGAAGAATTCAAACCCTTTTTCTGATTCTAAATTTGTATAACCAAGCATTCTATCAACTCTTGGTCCTTCAACCGTAAATACATTATTCTCTTCTTTTAAGACAGAAATAGGCTCGTTAATATCCACTAAAAACTCAGGGAAAAATTCTCTTTCAAATTTAATTGGAGTTTCATCTAATGTATTTAGTATTTCTCTTACTTCATATAGTAATTCTTTAATACCTTTACCACTTACGGCAGAAATGGGGAATACTTTAATCCCTTTAGGCTCAAATTCATCCTTTACTTTCTTAATTGCCTCTTGTTCTTCATCTCCATATAATACATCAGTTTTATTAGCAGCAATTACTTGAGGACGGTTAGTAAGTTCCTCATTATATGCCATTAATTCCTCATTTATAGTATTAATATCTTCAATTGGATCTCTGCCTTCTGTAGAAGCCACATCCACAATGTGAATAATAACTTTTGTTCTTTCGATATGCTTTAAAAACTCATGTCCAAGACCGACACCTTGTGATGCACCTTCAATAAGTCCTGGTATATCTGCAATTACGAATCCATCTGCTCCTTCTAAATCTACAACCCCAAGATTAGGATTTAAAGTGGTAAAATGGTAGTTTGCAATTTTAGGTTTTGCATTTGAAACACGAGAAAGAAATGTAGATTTTCCAACATTAGGAAAACCAACAAGCCCTACATCAGCAATAACTTTAAGTTCTAAAGTAACCCATAGTTCTCTGGAATCTTGTCCTGGTTGGGCATATTTGGGGGCCTGCATTGTTGGAGTTACATAATGCTGATTCCCTTTTCCTCCTCTTCCACCATTTAGGATCTTTTCTCGTCTATTATCATATGACATATCTGCTATAACTTTTCCTGTTTCAGTGTCCTTTATAACTGTTCCTTGGGGAACTTTAATTACTAAAGATTCTCCATCAGCCCCATGACATTTTTTCTTACCGCCATTTTCTCCATCTTGTGCAATGTACTTTCTATTATGCCTAAAGTCAGATAACGTATTAAGGCCTTCATCAACTTCAAAAATTACATCTCCACCACGTCCACCATCTCCGCCGTCTGGTCCACCGTTTGGTACATATAACTCTCTTCTAAAGCTTACATGACCATCTCCGCCTTTTCCTGATTTTATAAATATTTTTGCACTATCTGCAAACATGTTTTCACCTGCTTTTCTAATTAAATAAAGAGTTTGCAAATCAAACTCTGTGGGGTTATGCTTACTTAGACACGAATTTCATATTATATAAAAAAGTCTCAAATTCAAGTAGTATTAGAATTTGAGACTTTATAATATCTTATTCGTTTGCTGCTACAGGATAGATAGAAACTTGTTTCTTATCTCTGCCTTTTCTTTCAAATCTAACAACACCATCAACTAAAGCGAATAATGTATCATCTCCACCACGACCTACATTAGTACCTGGGTGAATTTTAGTTCCACGTTGTCTATAAAGAATATTTCCAGCTTTAACAAATTGTCCATCAGCTCTTTTTGCACCTAATCTCTTAGATTCTGAATCTCTACCGTTTTTAGTAGAACCAACACCTTTTTTATGAGCAAAAAATTGAAGATTCATTTTTAACATAGTTGTTACACCTCCTTGAAGTTAAGGTTTATATACTTCGAACCATTTTCATTAATTATTCCCTGTAAGCCAAGAATCATTGCATCAATTAAAACTTTAGTTTTTTCGCTGACATCTGAAGTAAATTCAATTTCAAGTAAACCTTTTTTTTCACTTTCAATTGTTTTAAATTTATCATCTGTAAATGTTTCTATTGAGTTTATTGTATTAATAATTAATACTGAAACCGCAGCACAAAAAATATCTTGTCCTCTTTTTGCAAATTCTGCATGACCCAGTGTTTTAAATCCTTTATACATGCCCTTTGGGTTTTTATAAATTGTTACCTTAACCATAAATTAAGCATTGATTTTTTCAATTTTAACTTTTGTATATGGTTGTCTGTGACCTTGTTTTTTATGATATCCAGATTTTCTCTTGTATTTATAAACAACAATTTTTTTGCTTTTGCCTTCTTCTACAACACTTGCAGAAACACTTGCATTAGCAACTGTAGGATTACCTACAACTAATTCACCATTATTTAATACTAAAACACGATCAAATGTTACAGTTTCTCCAGAAGACTTACCAAGTTTTTCAACCTTAATAATATCTCCTTCTGATACTTTATACTGTTTACCACCTGTTGCTATAATTGCGTACATATGGCACCTCCTATTATCATTACTCGCCAACTTCGGTGTCTAAAATACAGAACTTTAACCTCATTGTGCGGCACACTAGTGAATGATAACATATAATGTAAGTATTGTCAATATTTTTTTAATCTTTTCTGTGACTGAATCTTATATGGAAATTTTCAAACACACATCCCTGTACCCCCACACTTTGGACATACAACCATGCATTGTTCATGGAGGGGTTTTCTAACTTTCTTTCTGGTTATTTCCACAAGGTTAAGCTTACTCATTCCTACCAAAGTTGTTTTAACTGAATCCACCCTCAAATATCTTTCTAATTCATTCATTAAAGTATTTTTATCTTCATCACTTTGCATATCAATAAAATCAATAACAATAATTCCTGATAAATTCCTTAGTCTAATCTGTTTAGAAATCTCCTTAGCAGCTTCTAAATTAATTTTTAAAAATGTTTCATTTGATTTTTTATTTCCAACAAATTTACCTGTATTAACATCTATAACTACAAAGGCTTCTGTTGGTTGAATAATAATATATGCACCTGAACGAAGCCACACTCTTTGCTTTAGGGCTTCATTTAATTTATGTTCAATAGAATATAATTTGTTTAGACTTATTAATTTATCATTATATAAACTTAATTTACCCAAGTCTTCACTCTGATAATCTGATAAATAGTTTTTAATCTCTTCAAATATATTCTTATCATCTGTAATTATTTTATGAATAGCATTTGAATAGCTGTCTCTGATATCACAAATAAAGCTAGATGGATTTTTTTCAATAAGAGAATAACAAGTTCTATAACATCCAATCTTTTTAATCTTTTCAAATAGATTAATTAAGTTATTAATTTCATCTATAAAAACATCATCAGAAACATCTTTTGCATTTGTTCTTATAATAAATCCATAGTCACTTACTATCTTATCATTTAATAATTCTTTAAAATGCTCTCGTATTTTTGAATCTTTTATCTTGTTTGAAATTCCAAGTGTTGGTTTTCCATATATTAAAACAACATATTTACCAGTTAAATTAATTTTTGTTGTAACTACAGGAGCTTTTGTTTTTATATTTTCCTTTGAAACCTGAACTATAATTTCATCTCCGACTAATAACTTATCATTACTTTTACTATTAGTAAAAATTACATTTTTATTGTCTTCAAGAGATAAATAGCATATTTCTTTATTGGCAATCTCAACAAATGCTGCATTAATGTTTTTTACTATATTTTTAACCTTTCCAATATATATATTTCCTAAAATACTTATATCTGACTCTAAAATATTAATTTCAACCAACTCATCATTTTCAAATAAAGAACTTACAACATTCTCATTAACCTTTGAAATAATTAATTTGCCATTAAGCTCCATTAAATATTTTCACCCAAACTTTCCATTGTTACTAATTCCCTTTTTTCTTCACTTCCAATATTAGTGTACACTTCAATTCGATGTACTTGTATTAAGAATTTATTAAAAGGAACATTTATATATTCAGACAAAGCTTCCATTACCAATTCCGGCTTTAAATTATCATTACTGCCAGTTTTTAACTGTAAAAATATTTCTCTTTCATTTAGATATTTCATTTCAAAGATAAAAGGCAAAATGTCTATTTCTTTTTCACTTTTCTTAGATTTTTTTAACACTAAGATGTTATCCTGGTTCATAAATTCAGGAATTATTTTAGATAAATCTATTTTTTCAAAGTCATCTTTTAATGAAACGATATAGTCCGCAGCATAAACAATTGACATAGAATTTTTACTATCTTCCGAGAGAAGCTTAAAACTTGTAACCATAAACCCTTCTGCCATTACTTCATTTATTCTTTTTAGCATTTCATCAGAGGAATCACAGCTATTTAGCTGCATGTCCAAATATTCACCATCACTGGTTATTCCAACACCTAATGGAGCAGCAAATGAAAGTATTTGATGAGGACTAAAACCTTTTGAATATTCAACATCTATATTCGCTCTTCTAAATGCTTTTTGAAAATATCTCATTGTATCAAGGTGACCTATAAATTTCATTGCACCTTTTTTTGAAAATTTTAACCTAGCCTTCAATGCTTTCACCATCCTTTTCTTTGGTAATCGTATTTTGTAATGCTTTTGAACAATCAGAAATGTTTTTAAATTGCTTCATTCCACAATTTGAACATGCTTGCCTGCAATTTGGAGTTACTACTTCGTCTTTAGCTCTTTTATATTCTCTTATAAGGAATTCTTTAGAAACTCCCACATCTATAAAATCCCAAGGCAGAATTTCATCAAGGTCACGTTCTCTGCTTCCATAAAATAATGGATCTATCTTATTCATTTCAAAAGCTTCAATCCATTTATCATATTGAAAATGTTCAGACCATGAGTCATAAAGACATCCTAATTTATAAGCATCATAAATAACTTTACTAAGTTTTCGGTCGCCTCTTGCCATTACTCCTTCTAACATAGTAAGTTCTACTTCATGCCAGTTATATTTTATACTTTTAAAATTTAGCTGTTCTCTCATTTTACCGCTTAAATATCTTTGTTTAGTTAAAAATTCTTCACTGGTATTTTGTCTTGCCCATTGAAAGGGTGTAAATGGTTTTGGAACAAAAAATGAAGTACTGGATACAATTTGAACTTTTCCGTTTCTTTCTTCTTTTGGAATTGTATAATAAGCTCTAGCGATTTTATCTGAAAGTATAGCTATATTTTCAATGTCATATTCATTTTCAGTTGGAAGCCCTAACATAAAATAAAGCTTTACCCTGTTCCAGCCCCCATTAAATGCTTCCATTGCACCTTTTAGTATATCTTCCTCAGAAAGACCTTTATTAATTACATCTCTAAGTCTTTGTGAACCGGCTTCTGGTGCAAAGGTTAAACTACTTTTTCTAATATCTTGAACTTTATTCATAACATCTAAGAAAAATGCATCAATTCTTAGAGATGGCAGTGATATATTTACTCCATTATCTTTAAATTCTTCTATTAAAAAGGTGGTTAATTCCTTTAAGTTGCTATAATCACTTGAACTTAAAGAACTTAAGGATATTTCTTCATGCCCTGTGTTTTTAAGCATTTTATAGGCATATTCCTTTAATTTATTTAACTGACGTTCTCTTGTTGGTCTGTATAAAATTCCTGCCTGACAAAATCTACATCCTCTAATACAGCCTCTTTGTATTTCTAATACTACTCTGTCTTGAGTTACTTTGATAAAAGGAACAACTGGTTTTTCTGGATAATATGTATCACTAATATCCTCAACTACTTGCTTTTTTATAATCTCTTTAGCACAGTTTGTATTGGGCGTAAATGATTGTATTGTACCATCTTGATTATACTTTACATCATAAAACATAGGTACATAAATACCTTCAATTTGAGCCGCCTTTTTTAGAAATTCTAATCTACTCCCGCCTGTTTTCTTATTTTCTTTATATGCATCCAGTAAATCAGAATAAGCTAGTTCACCTTCACCAATATAAAATATATCAAAGAAATCTGCTAAAGGTTCTGGATTATATGAACAAGGACCTCCCCCAATTACTATTGGATCATTATCAGATCTATCTTTTGAAAAGATTGGTATCTGACTTAATTCAATGATTTGAAGTATATTGGTGTAGCACATTTCATATTGAATTGTAATACCTAAAAAGTCAAATTCTTTTATTGGATCCTGACTTTCTAAAGCAAATAAAGGTATATTTTTTTCTCTTAATGTTTTGTCTAAATCAACCCATGGTGAGTAAACTCTTTCACACCATGTATCAACACGTTTATTAAACATATCATAAAGTATTTGAATACCTAAATGGGACATACCTATTTCATATACATCTGGAAAACACATTACAAATCTTATGTCTATTTTTGATAAATCCTTCTTTACAATATTAATTTCATTTCCTATATATCTGGCTGGCTGTTCAACAGTTAATAATATATCATCAGATAGTGCTAGTTTTTGCATAAAAACCTCCGGTTGTTTTTTATGATAAATAATTATGGCAATACTTAGGGTTTTTAACACCCTTGGAATTTTTATTATATCATAACACTATATATAATCGCAATGTTTTTAGAAAATCAAATAAAAATCCGTATAGTAAGCTTAATATTGCAAAACTTTCTATACGGATAAATTTAATTATTGATTTTCTTTGACTATATCGGATGCCAAATTAGAAATATTTTCAGTTTTAACAACTCCATCATTAACATGGTTAGTTATAGCTTGTATAGAGTGATTTAATTCAGAAACCATCTCAACAAATATACTGCTTATTTTTAGCATTTCTTCAAGAATAGGTTGTACGGAATCGTTAATATCTGTAGATGATTTTGCTGAAATACTGGCTTTTTGTGCTAAGCTTCTAACCTCTGCTGCAACTACTGCGAAACCTTTTCCAAGTTCCCCTGCTCTGGCTGCTTCTACGCTGGCATTTAGGCTTAATAGATTAGTTTGATCAGCAACATTTACAATGTCATGAGTCAGGGACAAGTAACGGGTCATTGCATTACGGATTTGTGTAATTAGATTTTGTAATATTTCTGATCTCCCTGAAATCATTTCAACTCTTGTAATTATTTCTGCTAACTCCTGTATTTGAAGTTGACTGCCTTCTTTTAGTGATATAAGGGATTCATTAATGCCAATAACCCCTTCTTGAATTACAAGGTTTCTTTCCTCACGTAAACGATTATACTCTTGTAGCCTTTCATTTTCCAATTGAATTAATTTTCTTGTATAATATAAACAATTATCTTCTGAATTTAATCCTCTTGCAATTGCTTCTGCCATATCATGGCAGGTATTATATCCACAGGACTGACAGTTTAACTGTCTTTCATCTTCTGATTTTTTCATCTTTTGAAAAGCAACTTCAATAGCACTAGGAGAAGGCTTTTGGACATTTATGTTTGCCCTTTGATAGGATGTTTTAAAATCATTTAAATCAAGTTCTTTATCAAATTTTTCAAAAAGGGTGTATTTCTTTTTGAAACCTTTTTCCTGTGCACGAACATCTGTATACATTTTATGAACTGCATAATCAATATCATCTACTGATTGCCTTTTTGTTGTTCCTGTCCCAAAATTACAGCCACGTCCGCAATTAAGTGCATCTATAAGTAGAGGTAGTTGTTTATTTGATTTTAATCTTGTCTGAAAAGCTGTAAAATATTTATATATATCATGTGTTCCTTCAATTTGTCTGACCCATGCCTGATTTTTAGTATGATATTCTACATTTTCTCTTAAACCACCAGGACGTGGGAAAAAACTACCTAAACCAGGTACAGGACTGTCTATATTTGCTTCAGAAGAAGTGCTGTAATTAATATTATGTCTTTCAAAATATTCTAAAAGATGCTCAATCGTTACATTGTACTTAATAGTTGTATCACGGGAGATCTCTTGTTTTTTTGCAATACATGGAGAAATGAATACCAAATCGTCTTGTATATTTAAATATTTACGCATATATAATGCAGTACACATCATAGGACTATGTATGGGAATAAGTTTAGGAATTAAATCAGGAAAGTAACATTCTATCATGTTAACCACTACTGGACAGGGCTGGGATATCCATCCTTTTTGTCCTGTTTGATTAATGAATTTTAAATACGCCCATGTGGTTATTTCAGCTCCAAAAGATGTATCAAAAATTTTATTTACTTTGAAATTTTTAAAATAACCAAGCAGTCGTTTGTAATCAGAGAAGTTAGTTTTTAATGCAGGAGCAAATATAAGTGAAAATGATTTATTATTCTTTAAATCATTCATAAATGCTTCTGTATCATCAGAATAAATTCGAGCATATTTATCACATACATCCACGCAAGAACCACAATCTACGCAATATTCAGAACGAATTTCAATTACTTCATTACCCTTTGAATTGGTAGTAACCATATTTGTTAAACCTACAGGACATACAGTAATACAGCGATGACAGGTAATGCAGCGATCATGCTCTAGTGTTATTAAGTTTTTAGCCATTTAAAATCCTCCCGTTATAAATAAATTATATATGTTTTAAGAGATATTCAACATTAAAAATACTAAATTAATACCGAATATATTTCTCAGTTTATAGGATGTCACAAAAGATATGTTTTGTAGTTCTTTTATGACGCCTATATGGAAAGAGTATCAAAACCTCTGTTTGATACTCCTATTAGCTAACACTGAATATTACTAAAAAGGTTAGATATTAGGGTATATGTAATCTTTTTAATTATATCAAAAACATATATTCATGTCAATAATTAGACATTGTATACAAACGGTATGACTAATTTCTAAATATAGTCTGATTATTTAAAATTATTGAAGACTTCTAAAATTTTATCTCCATTTATCCCTTTTACAAATTTATTAATATCGTCTACTGTTAGATTATATGAAATTGTCTGATTTATTTTATTGCTGTCTAATCCTTGTATTTTAAAATTAAATTTATCCACTGCTACTATTGCTATAAAGATTCCTATTGCTAGTAATATTCTTGTGTACATAAAAAATTCTTTGATTTTTTTATTTTCTGGTGTTTTCATTATTCCATCACTATAGTTTCCTTTATATACTAAAGGCAATGATGAATGTTTAGTGTTGATAAGATTTTGAGAGCAGCTTTCTCTTGCTGACCTAATTAATTCAGCTCTGCTTATATTTTCCTCTGAATTCATAAATTCATCTCCTTGTCGGTTACATAATATTGTTATGGTAAACTTTTGGTTGTCCTTAACTAAATATATGATTGTTTATTTATATTAGAACATTTTTTATGTTATATCGTTCTTATGAAAATTTAATATAAATACAATGTACTATTGTTTTACCAACTTTTAAATGATAAAATTAATTTTGCAATTCTAAAAATTAATTTTGTAATGTATTATCAAATGAAAGGAACTTGATAAAATGAATAATAACCAACAACGTGATGACGATGGACAATATTCAAATCAAGCATATAATCAAAATGAACCATATGATCACACACTTCAAAACCATTTACCTTTAACGCCAGCAATTGATTTATCTGATGTAATGCCAAGAACTTTTTTATATATGTTCTTAGCATTAATTATTTCTGGTATTGCAGCTTATCTAACTTATACCAGTAATTTGGCATACACTTTACTTGTAACCGATAATGCCTTTTATGCTTTAGTTATTGTAGAAATAGGTGTTGTTATTGCTGCTACTACATGTCTTAATAAAAAAATAGTTTCTTTGTCAGCAGTATTGTTCATTGTATATTCTATTATTAATGGTGTTACTTTGTCTGTTTTTGCGTATTTATATGAGCTTTCATCTATTGCTTCTATACTTGGAATTACAGCAATCGTTTTTGGTGCTATGGCAGCATATGGTTTACTTACTAAATCTGATTTAACCAGTCTTGGAAGTATCGGTATTATGGTGGTTATTGGTGGTTTATTGGCTACTCTTGGAAATATTTTTATTTTTAAAAGTAATTCTCTAAGCATTATTGTAACTGTAGTAACTTTAGCTGCATTTATTGGTTTAACTGCTTATGATACTCAAAAGATTAAAAGATTGGCTGTTGAACAACCTGAACTTGGGGTGAATATTATCGCTCTCTTTGGGGCACTAAATCTATATATTGATTTTATTAATATTTTCTTGAAATTACTTAGATTATTTGGGAAAAGAAGATAATTGTAATTGGGTCATTGAAAAAAATCTTGATGTAGTCTTGAATTTTTCAGTGACCTATTTTTATATTAATCTTTTATAGGTAAATATAAAATAGATATGATGATTTATAATATATGAATTTACTATTTACCATTTTTTATTATAGATTTTAATTGTTCCACGAATCCGAATGATTTGGGACAGCATCCCTGCTCAGCTTGCCAAGTAAAACCGGAAATTCATCTATGGGCTAGTCAGAGAAGGTGTCCGTGCAAAGGAATTTGAACTGGAATGCAGTGGTTGAACGATTGTGGCCTTATTGTTAAAACAGATCGAATTACAAAACCGGGTATGCCTATTACAGCTTATAAGGATAACTCTTTCAAGTTGTTTATGCTAGACATAGGCTTACTTGCCACGAAAATCGGTTTGGATGTTAAATCATTGCTTTATGGTAATGTAATATTTGAAGAATTTAAAGGTTCTTTAACCGAGCAGTACATTTGCAGCAATTGATCTCTTGTTATTCAATTCAACCATATTATTGGAGTTCAGAAAAAGGTCCTGGGGAAATTGATTTTGTATTTCAATGGGATATGAATATTATTCCTGTTGAGGTAAAGACTGAAGAAAATCTAAAAGTCAAAATACTGAAAGCATATTGTGATAAGTATAATCCTAAGTATGCAGTGAGAACATCTATGTCAAATTATCGAACAGAGGAATGGATGAGAAATGTTCCATTATATGGAATTCCTGTTTATTGGAAAATGGATTGATTATTCTTTGATTCTCTTGCCACTACTTTTAGTTACTATTCACAAACTGTTATTTGTGAATAGTAACCGTTGCTGTTTAAGCTTCAGATACATTTTGTATAATTTATTTTCTATGTTAATAAAGCTAGTAATTTTTAATGAATAATTCCAAATTTATAAGTGAACAAAAATGAAACAAAGCTATTCTTGCGGATAAATTTCAGAAATATCTGCATTTTTTGAATAATATAATTCAATAATATCCTTTGCTTTTTCTGATAATATCAAGTATGATTTTTCAGAAATACTAAAATCCATATTATCACAATTAGTATATGTTCCCTCATCCAAACAAATAGTGCCTAGTGGTAACAACTGAAAGAAATTTGGAATTTTTTTATTTGGATACATTTCAATAAAGTCATCACTTAAGGATACTTCAATATTTCGAAATTCACACCCTACCAATTGTTCTTTTTGTATTGTTTCCTTTAATCTTTCAGAAACTAAAAAGCACGGTGTAACTTCCAATATATCATCACCTAACCAACCTTTAAAAATAAAGTGTAAATGTGAAATCATCGGCAGTGCTCCTTTATCAATAATGTCATTATAATTTTCATAAATGGTGTTCTCTCCAATTTCTCCTGCAACTTCTGGTTCAATTAAAAATAATCTCATATTTTATATCCCTTTCTAATCTCCAACAATAGGTGGATTAAATAAATGTCCATATTTTTTATCAATGTCCAATCTCTTCTGAAGTAATTGTTCTTTAGTTGGATTTGATATTTCTTTATAAAACTTGTTCCACTCTTTTCTAATTTTGGATAAATGTAAATCAGAATTAACTTCTTTGGGGATTCCCCTCAAATTTTCTATTGAATGCATTTCCTCAATGGTAAATAATCCTTTGGTCTGAGGTTTTGTCAAAATTTGCTGCTCAACACCATGATGAACCCATACCTTACCCCTTTGATCTGAATATTTTTTAAAAAATATTTCTTTATAATCAATTGAATTACTATGAATATGCTTTTCTCCATTATGAACATAAATATTTAGCTTTGAAACAAAATAAGAAGCCCAATCTTCTACGTGAAAATTATAAACTATTACTGGCTCTTCATATCTTACTTTTTTTATTGACGTTATTTTCAGTACATCATGATCATCTACTAGTTTGTCACCAATTTCCAGATTTATTACATTTATCCATCCCTTATCTTCCACATAAAAAGGATGATATTTAGTTGTTTTTATCTTCTCCTCATTATTAACCTCTATTTCAAAAATTGTGTGAACAAATGTGTTTGAGGTTTCTTTCACCTTTTTTAGTCCTATCTCTCCAGTTTCTTCATCCATTGAGTAAACTAAATCCCCAACTATTATATTACTTATTCTAACATATCCTTTTTCAGTATGTACTAGTGTATCTTCTTTAAAGCAATGCCCAAACAAGCATATATTTTTCATCTTTCCTTTTATCTTTGTAAGAAATTCCGGCTTTTTAAGTTTCTTAGTTAATGTTCCTCCTACCTCAAATACCTTCTTCGAAGCCTTCATTCCATGTTCTATTAAATCATTAAATTTCCCTATCAGAAGTTTTTTTCCATCATTAAATAAATCCACTGCTTTGGTCAATTTCTTTCCCATCTTTACAAGCTTAGTTCCTTTATTTAAAGTTGCAATACCATCTCCTACAGCCGGTACCGCTGACAATGCACTTAAGGCTGCCTCTTTATAATTTCCTTGTGTTGCATATATGGCTGTATTTGTAAGATCTGCCACTGTTCCAATTACTGGAATAAATCCTGCTATATCAAGTACTCCTTGTACTGCTTTTACTACACCGCTTTTTGCTATTTCATTTATTTTACTGAATACCCCATTATATCATATCCCTCCTTTAATATAAAGCGATTATTAATTTTCATTTATAAATCATGCTTTGAGGTTGATATCTCAATCTTAACCTAATAAGACAACTTATAAAGTTCAAATTTTTTCCTAATCCGTTAATGGTAATATTAATTCACCTTAGCTTTCTATTTTTTATCTTATTTTATACAATATTTTCCGTATCAAATCTATCATACTTATCACTAATCGTCAATGTTTTATGCATTTATTTGAAATATATTTCACAAACATAAAAGAAGTATATAGCACAACTGCCAAGCCCGTTCCCTTTTAATCTATCAAATAGTTCCTAAACATATCCTCAATAGTATCTCTTCTTCTTATCAACCTATCCGTCCCATCGCTTTGAATCAAAACCTCCGCTGGACGCAACCTATTATTATAATTAGACGCCATACAATACCCATAAGCCCCAGCGTCCAACACTCCCAATATATCTCCTTCTTCAATAACTGGAAGTAACCTATCCTTAGCCAATATATCCCCAGATTCACAAATATTCCCAACAACAGTAACTGTCTCAACATCTTCAAAACTATTATTACCATCTGCCTTGTAAACTTCAATATCATGATGAGAATCATACATAGCTGGTCTAATCAAAACATTAAATCCAATATCCGTCCCAACATACTTATTCTTATAATTAGTCTTTATAGTATTTACAGTCCCAAGCAATATACAAGATTCCGCCACCGTATATCTACCAGGCTCAGCCTTAAACTTCACTTTTTTCCCATATTTCTCTGTCCAATCACTTAATATCTTATCCAATTCCTGTCCTAAAGACTTAAGGTCAAGTCTTTTTTCACCATCCAATTTATGATAAGGAATCCCAAATCCTCCTCCAAAATCAATAAACTCCAAATACTCAAAATTCTCAGCAATACTAAGAGCCGCTTTAACCCCATCCAAATAAACTGTATAATCCATAAACAAAGACCCAATATGCTGATTAATACCAACTAATTTCAAATCATGTTTCTTCAAAATTTCCTTAACCTCTGGCATTAAAGCCGTGTCAACTCCAAACTTAGTCTTTTCACCACCTGTTACAACCTTTTCATTATGACCTGCACCAACCCCTGGATTAAACCTAATACAAACCTTCCCGCCTTTATTCAATTCACCATACATATTAAGCTGAGAAATAGAATCAACGCTTACAACTACACCTTTATCAATAGCAAACTGCATTTCTTCTCTGGTAACATTATTACTAATATATAGATTCTCTTCCGGCTTAAATCCAGCTTTAAGATTAACCATAATTTCACCCGGACTCATTGCATCAGCGTGCATTCCTGTTTCATAGACAATCTTTAACAGCTCTAAATTGCTGTTAGCTTTTACAGAATATGTAACTTGCCAATTGGGATATTCTACAAGATCTACCAAATCGGCACATCTTTCTCTTAAAATATTTTCATTGTAAACATATAAAGGAGAACCATATTTTTCAATTAAATCCTTAGGATTAGTATTTCCATAAAAATTAGTATCTTCACTCACGGAATTTCTCATGTCATCGCCTCTTTCGTTTATTAATGATTAAACAATCTATGCTTAGCCATTTCTTCATATTTTGTGTTTGGTATACCCCAATTAGTATAAGGATTAATGCTTATTCCTCCACGTGGAGTAAAATTACCTATTACTTCAATATATCTTGGTTTCATAAGATTTCTTAAGTCTTTTAAAATAATATTTACGCAGTCCTCATGAAAATCACCGTGATTTCTAAAGCTAAATAAATACAGTTTAAGTGATTTACTTTCAACCATTAACTCCTCAGGAATATAGTTTATATTAATTATTGCAAAATCTGGCTGTCCGGTTTTTGGGCAAAGACTTGTAAATTCAGGACAATTAAAATTAACAATATAATCTATATCAGGATGTTTATTTACAAAGGTTTCTAATAAATCTGGATCATAATCAGTTGGATATTTTGTTTTATTTTCACCTAATAGTGTAACTCCATCTAGTTCTTTTTCTTCTCTGCCTTGACTCATTTTGCATTCTCCTTATTTTTAATATATTCGTCATAACCTTTTTTTCTTAATTTACATGCCGGACATTCCATACATCCGTCACCTACAATGCCATTGTAACATGTTAATGTTTCGTTCTTAATTATATCAATACATGAAAGCTCATCTGCTAACGCCCAAGTCTGTGCCTTATTAAGCCACATTAAAGGTGTGTGAATAACAAAATTATAATCCATGGCAAGGCTTAATGTTACTTGTAAAGACTTTACAAAAATATCCCTGCAATCTGGATAACCTGAAAAGTCAGTTTCACATACACCAGTAATTATATTTCTTGCTCCCATTTGTTTAGCAACTACAGCTACAAAACTTAAAAATAAATGGTTTCTTCCCTCAACAAATGTATTAGGATAACTTCCTTCTGGCTGTTCACTATCCATATCCATATCATGTCTGGTTAATGCATTAGGAGCTAATTGACCTAATAATTTTAAATCTAATATTTTATAATCAATGTTTTCTCTATCACATATAGCCTTTGCCACACTTAATTCTTTAACATGCTTCTGTCCATAATCAAACCCAATTGCAGATACCTGACTTCTTCCATATTGCTTAATTGCCCAGAATAAAAGTGTTGTACTGTCTTGTCCTCCGCTTAAAACTACTACTGCCTTTTCTTTAGATTGCTCTAGCATCATATATCCTCCATTACATAAGTAAAAACTGATTCTTTAATTGATTATCGGTTAAAAATCTGCCTTTTAAGGTTAATGTTTTGGTTTTAGTACCCACTTTAGCAATTCCTCTTGCTGTCATACATGAGTGTTCCCCTTCAATCATAACTGCAATATCATTAGAACCTACAATTCTACTTAAAACATCACAGATATCCTCTCCGATTTTTTCCTGCAAACCAAGTCTTTTTCCAACCATATCAGCAATACGTGCTATTTTGCTAAGACCAATAACCTTATTTTTAGGTAAATAAGCTATACTTACCTTCATATTATACATTAAAGCCAAATGATGCTCACAATAGCTAAATATTGGTATATCCTTCATAACTACCATATCATCTGTAAATGTTACCACATCATCTTCAAAACATTTATCAAACATAACAGCAATTTCTTTATTTGTATACTGCATACCTTCTAGCATTTCACTAAACATACTAACAGCTCTTTTTGGTGTTTCTAATAATCCGTCACGATTAGGGTCATCACCAAATAAAGAAATTAATTCCTTTATTAATTCTCTTGCTCTTTCCTCACCTTTTGCATCCCATATGGTATGTTTTTTTTCCATCTTAAACGCCTCTTTCATCTTTATCCCAAATAATTTTATGAAGCTGTACTTGAAGCCTCACATTATTTAAATGATTATCTTTCAAAAAATCAACAATTTCGGTTAAATCTATCTCTCCAAATACAGGACTTACAAATATTTGAGCTTTAATTTTTTTACTTAATATTTTTACTTTTTCTAAATCATAATTATCTTTAACTACAAATTTAACAACATCCGTATTTCTTAATATATTAAAATTTTGCACGAACATATTTTCTTCCATGCCACTTCCCGGACATTTATAATCAACTATATAGCAGACTAAATTAAAACGGTTAATGTAATTTGTTAAATCAATTGATCCGTTTGTTTCAATACTTACATTATATCCTTCTTTAAACAAAACCTCTATTAAATCGCAAACTTCCTCTTTATTATATAAAGGCTCTCCACCTGTTAATGTAACATTTTTAATCTTTTGATCCAACTTTTCCAAAATCATTGGTATGGTCATATCCGCACCATTATTAGAATCTAGTGCATATGTTGTATCACAATAACTGCATCTTAAGTTACATCCAGAAAGCCTTATAAAATTAGCAATTAAACCCATTCTAGGTCCTTCACCATCTATACTTTGAAATATTTCAATAACCTTCATTTTATCACGCTTTATACCTTACTGAATTATTTGGTGTTTCATATATTCTTACATATCCAACTCTTATATTGTTGGGATTATCTAAATTTTTAAATATTTCGGTTAGTTTTTCATAGAAATATTTTGACAGGTTTTCTGCTGTAGTTCTAAAAGGTAATTCAATTACTTTAAATTCCATATTCTTACAAGCCTCAATAAATTGCTTTTCTTCACTCGTTTGAGGTTCTTCTAATAACAAAGAATGGTCATACTCATCTATTAACCCTTTTATTAATTTCTTAACATCTGAAAAATCTGACATCATGCCAGTTTTTGCTCCATCAGTGTATAAAATATCTGATTCAATGCAATATTCAATATCCCATCTATGTCCATGTAAATTCCTGCATTTTCCGTCATGTCCTCTTAGGTAATGTGCAGAATCAAAACTTTCCTTGCCTATTAATTCATACATTTTTATCAAACTCCTTGTATTAAAATAAAAAAATAAAGAGACTATACCCACCTGTATAGCCTCTAAACGCACTTGAATAAGCAGTGCAAAGCACTACTTATCCTAGTTTTGTTTATAGACAGGATGGTTTCGAACTGTCTTAGTATTTATTTTTTATGTTCAAAAATTAACTTCACTTTTATTATTATATCTAAAATCTATTTAATGTCAAGAAATATTATTTTGGTTTTTAATGATTCTAACACATTCCATTGGTAATTTATCCTCTCTGATTCCTCTAAACACCGGTTGTCTAAGTCCTCCCTCAGGTGTTCTTTCCATGTATTGCACGCAACAAACAAAATCAGGCTCTAACCAAACCACCTGACAAAAATCAGGAAAATTAACATAATATTTATTTTTATCTACTCTTTTACCTCCTGAAATTAACAAGAAATCATGATGAGAAACTCCCATTGCAACATGACTTTGATATATAAATCTGTCTTTATCATACTGTCCTAATATTACACTTACATAATTTTTCTCTTTAAAATAAAAGCCACAGATTACAAAATCTTCATCCAATAATGCTTTCATCTTAACCCAGTCTTTTGTCCGTTTCCCTGTATAATATTTGCTAACTTTTTTCTTACCAACAATACCCTCAAGATTCTTTTCTTTTGCTAAATTAAAAAGCATAATTCCATTCTTTTCTATAAATCTTGAAACTGCCAGAGTACCATTTTCTTTTACTACATCAGATAATATTGATTTTCGTTCTAATAAAGGCAAATCTGTAATTTGCTTGTCCTCATAGTATAAAATGTCAAATGCAGTGAAACATACTGGGAGCTTATTTGCCATTAATTCAATCTTTAATGGATTAGACATTAAACTTCTTCTTTGTAATTCAAAAAAATCAGGCACACCTTCTTTAAGAAGAACCAATTCCCCATCAAGTATACAACGGCACTTTACCTGCTTATAAATACTTTTAAGTTCAGGATAAGTTGAATTTAATCTTTTATTTCTTTTATTTAAAAGCTCCATACCATCTTCACACAAATATGCCAAGCATCTAATTCCATCTAATTTAAGTTCATAAATGTATTCCTCTGAATCAAATGGCTTTATATTTTGACTTATAAGCATAGGGGTTATATTCTTACTCTCAAATATGTCCATTTATGCCTCAACTTTCCCATTAATATCACTATCCAACATTTTTTTGTTCTATACTCTTTTTCAAAGCCTCCATTAAATCAATTACATTACCCTTTGGCTCAGAAATTGGAGTCACAATTTCCTTACCTGCAATCTTTTCTTTTATTAATTCCTTTAATCGGGACTGATATTCATCCTTATACATATCTGGTTCAAAAGGTTTAACCATAGATTGTATCAATGTTTTAGCCATTGTAAGTTCAGATTCATTAATCTGTACTTTAGAATAATTCTTAGGTAAATCCTTAATCTCTTCTTCATAAAACATAGTTTGAACAAGAATCCCTTCTTCACGAGGAATCAAAGCAATTAGAGTATCCTTGGTTCCTAAAACAGTTTTGGCAATTGCAATCTTTTGTTCATCCATCATAGCCTTACGAAGCAGTTCAAAAGCTTTCTCACCACCAAGCTCCGGTACCGCATGATAAGTCTTTTCATAATAAACAGGACTTATTTGATTTAAATTTGCAAAATGAAGAATCTGCATAGTTTTGTCTTTCTCAGTTTTAATTTTCTCAATATCCTCATCAGCAACAACTACATATTGGTTTTTATCATATTCAAATCCTCTTACAATATCTCCTGAATGTACCTCTTCACCACAATTACCACATATCTTTTTATAACGTATCCGTTCATGATCCTCTTTGTGTAATTGATTAAAATGAATATCAATATCTGTAGTTGCCGTATGAAGTGCTACTGGAATATGCACCAGACCAAAGGAAATAGCACTTTTTGTCGCCATAAAATCACCTGCTTTTTTATTATAGTATCTCAGGTGTTATGAAAATTATACACTTTGTCAATTAATTAATCTAAATTTTATAAGAGTATTAATTCTTAATTATTATCTATTGAAATTATGCTTTCACCCTTAAATTAAAGGAAATATTCGGTATTAAATTAATATATTTTAAGATTTAACACCGAATATATAGTTATCTATGAAATTAAAATTTTACCATCATCTACAGGTAAAATAAACTCAATACCATTTTCACTTCTAATAAAACTTATATTATTATCATTAAATTCCACTTTATTAACACATCTATCAGTATTAAGCACTATTTTAAAGCTTTCATAATTCTTATCATACCCTTTATGTTTAACATTAATATAAATCTCTACATTATCCTTATCTTCCATAACAAATTCATATAAATTATAAATCCCATTCTGATAATCAAAGCTTTCAAAATCATCCACATAATGAAGGTATGAACCGTTTCCGCAATAAAGGTCAAGAGTTAACTCCTTTATATCTTTTTCACCAATAAATCTTTGCTCTGGATAATTTGGTACAATGCTACCCTTTTTAATATATATAGGGCATACATCAAGAGGAGCTTCTTTTAATAAATACTTTCCACCGATTATTACTTCTTTAGTCCAATAATCAACCCATTCGCCCTCTGGCAGATACACTTCCCTTACAGTTTTGCCCTGAGATAAAATTGGGGCAACCAAAATATTTTCTCCTACCAAAAATTCATCATTTAGGTCCATAGTATTAACATCTTTTTCATAATGAAGAACTAAAGGTCTCATTATAGGAAGACCTGTCTTTTCTCCCATATAAAACAAATCATAAAAATATGGCAATAATTTATATCTTAATTTAATATATTTACGATTAATAATAAGTGTTTCTTCATCGTATGCCCAAGGCTCTTGATCCCTTGTATGCATACAGGAATGATTTCTAAATAAAGGTGTAAAAGCTCCAATTTGAATCCATCTTGATAATAATTCCTTTGAACAATCAAAACTAAATCCCCCAACATCAACACCAGCAAAGGACATACCACTTAATCCCAAATTAAGTAACATAGGAACAGCCATTCTTAAATGTTCCCAAAAGCTTTGATTATCTCCAGTCCACACAGTAGAATACTTTTGTGTACCAGCATAACAGGCTCTTGTAATTACAAATGGTCTTTTATTAGTATGTTTTTTTAATCCTTCATAAGTTGCCTTAGACATAAGATGACCATAAACATTATGTATCTCAGTATGATCGCCCCCTCTGCCTTCATTGTAGAAGTATACATCATCTGGAAGAGGCCCATTAAAGCTTGCTGGTTCATTCATATCATTCCAAATACCACTAACTCCATCCTCCAACAGAATCTTTTGATTATTTGCCCACCAGTTTCTAACAAGCTCATTAGAAAAATCCGGATAAACAGAATCTCCAGGCCATACTTGGTTTACATAAGTTATTCCATCTTTATCTGTTGCAAAATATCCATTCTTAATCCCTTCATCAAAGATCTTATATCCTAATTCCTTTTTTACACCTGGATCAATTATAGTGACAACCTTAAATCCATTCTCTTTTAACTCCTTTAAAGTTTTTTCAGGATTTGGAAATTTATCTTTACCCCATGTAAACACTTTAAATTCATCCATATAATCAATATCAAGATGAATTACATCACATGGTATATCTTCCTCTCTCATCTTCCTTGCAATCTCCCTAACTCTTGATTCTGGTGAATAAGACCATCTGCTTTGCTGATAACCAAGTGTCCATAATTGGGGTATTGGAGTTTTTCCTGTAAGATATGTATATCCAGAAACTACCTCTTTCATATTTTCACCATAAATAAAATAATAATCTAAATTTCCATTTTCAGAAGCAAAATAATAATATTTATCATTTTCCTTAGCCATATCAAAATAAGATTTAAAGGTATTATCAAAAAATATTCCAAATGTAAAGCACTCCCTTAAAGTTATAAAAAATGGAATGGATTTATAAAGAGACTTATAAGACTCAACATGTGGCTTTGGATCATCAATATTCCACATTTCATATTCATAACCCCTTTTATTCAAGTGCCCTGTCCTATCACCTAATCCATAAAACTTTTCATCTCCAAAAATCTTTTTAACAACCTGAATTTTTCTATCTCCAACAGACTCCATAATTGTATGCCCTTCTTCAATAGCTGCATTACCATACCCTCTTCTAACAAAAGGCTCTCTAGCCTTTTTATAATCCTCACATATAGAAATTCCTTCTTTATTTAAAAAGTCTACTTTAAAATCATCATATACCCTTATAATCAATTCACCTGTACTAATTTCTAAACAATTATCAGTTTTTGTTACTTCAAATTCATTTTTAATTACTTCTAGCTTCTCAACAGCTCTGGAAAAATGATCATTATACCTAAATGGTGAAAATACATTAATAATTCCCGAAGTAATAACCTCAATTCTTCCCATTCTTTCCTCAAATGTAATCTCAACAACATTACAAACTACATCATATGATATCAATTTACCAAACATAGCAACCTCTCCTGTACTTCATATTTTAGTATAAAAATTATTGATTTCCTAATAAATTAGGTCTATAATAGCATTATAGATACAATATAACAAAAAAACTTGCTCTATTTTAACATAAAATAATATTATTTTTGCTATAATTAATATTTGGGAGGAATTTATGAATTATATAGACTTTAAAGAAAAGCGAATTCACGGTACAGCTATGTTTCCACTTCATATTTATTCTCATGAAGTTCCAATAACATATGAATCAGAATACCATCACTGGCATGAAGAAATAGAAATCCTTTATGTAGAGAGTGGTTCTTTAAAAATAAGTATTGATATGATTACTCATACCCTTAATACAGGAGAATTTATATTTGTAAACAGCGAAAAACTACATTCAGGTCACTCAATAAAAAATATAGATTCCATTCACCATGCCATAGTATTTAATCTAAACCTTTTAAACAGCTCTATATATGACCATTGTCAAAACAAATACATAGATCCCATATTAAACAAATCCCTCCTATTTCCAACAATGGTTGATAATACCCATAAAATATATTCATCAATTGCAACATGTTTATTAAATATAATAAAAATTTATTCTACAAAAAATTCAGGATGGGAATTATTCATTAAAGCTGATCTCCTAAAAATAATAGCACATTTAGCCGAAGAAAACTTATTTATAAAAAAAGATAACAGCGAGCATTCAGACAAAAACTACAAAATAGAACTTATCAAAAAAACCCTCAATTACATTCACTCCAACTACCAAAACAAAATATACAACGAAGACCTTGCAACCCACATAAACATGAATGCTTCATACTTTTGCCGTTTCTTCAAAGGAATAATAGGAAAAACCCCCGTTGACTACATTAACTATTACCGGATCGAACAAGCAGCAAAATTATTACAAACTACCGACAAAAAAATAATGGAAATATGCTTCCAAGTAGGTTTTGACAACTTCAGCTACTTCATAAAAAAATTCAAAGAATACAAAGGCTGTACACCAAATCACTACCGAAGTTAAAATTTTAAATCCCCGCTTTAGCTCAAAAACTAAATCATCTAAGAATGTGAATTATTAGACTTTGAAAAGTCATAAGTGTAACGGAGATGAGACTATGGTTTTTAATGGACTCATGGAGTGTTTGTACTTCTGAATTTTCAAAGTCTAATATTTACCTATTGGGGTTAGAAAACTTTAAAAACAAAGCGTCACTCGCAAATACTTAAAACTAAAAAATTAAAATCACCCCATCCTGTTCTTCACAATTAAACTCTCCTGTTCATTAATAATCTTTTGAAGCTCCATTAATTCCGTCTGTGTCAATTGAATCTCCTTTAAATATTCCTTAAAAAAATTAGAAAGAGAGCCTTGAAACAACTTATCCAGTAAAAATTTCACCTCAATATTTTGAACCTGTGATTTACTTATTTTAGATTTACAAATAAACCCAGGATCAATTCTTGCCACTGCACCCTTATCAATCAATCGACTAATAACAGTGTACGTAGTATTCTTTTCCCATCCAACATACTCCTTTACAATCTTAGCAATATCTTTAGCGGGTACCTCTTCATTCGACCAAATCATTTCCATTACATTTAATTCACCTTCATGTAGTCTTATTGAATCCATTATCTTCTCCTTATAGACAAATTCTACCATAGTAGTATATATTATGTTTCCATTCTACAACAGTAGACATTTTTTGTCAAGTTGAAAAAGAGTAGTAAATCAAAGGATTCACTACTCTCTCATAATTATTTCCATAATATTAATTTTTGTTATATATTTTTCTTAATAAAATTTCAATTTCCTCTTCTGGCATTGGTTTACCTAAAAGGTATCCTTGAATTGTATCACAATTAGCAGAAATCAAATATTCAAATTGTTCATCAGTTTCTACTCCTTCAGCTACAGTATTTATACCAAGGCTATGTACAAGAGAAATCACCGAACTAGTTATTATTCCTGTAACATCATCTGTGGTAACTGCATCAATAAATGACTTGTCTATTTTTAATGTATCAATTGGAAGATTCTTAAGATAAGATAATGAAGAATAACCTGTACCAAAATCATCTAAAGATATTTTCATACCCATTTCTTTTAATCCTCTAATCATTAAATAAGCTCTATTAAAATCATCAATAAATACACTTTCTGTAATTTCAAGCTCAATTAGACTTGTATCAATATCATAGGCTTTTATTAATTCAACAATTTCATCTAAAAAATCTATTTTTCTAAGCTGTATTGTAGATATATTAATGGAAATAATACCTTTAAAGCCAAAATCTGTTTGCCACTTTTTACATGTTAAGAACGCTTGACGAAGAACCCATGCTCCTATTTCATTAATCATACTGCTATTTTCTGCAACGGGAATAAATTCTGCTGGACTAACCATTCCAAGCACATCATCATGCCATCTTACAAGAGCTTCCACACCTCTTAATTGTTTAGATTTTGCATTATACTGAGGCTGATAATATAATTTAAAACATTTATCCATGTCTGTTTTTCTAAGTCTGTTTTCAATTGTTACTCTTCTTAGAAAATCAACATGCATACTTAAATCAAAACGCATAATGGAATCCTTTAAATTATGCTTTACAAACTGCATAGCTGTATCAGCATTCTTAAGTAGTTCATGAATATCATTAGCATCAGTTGGAAATTCTGCTAAGCCAATGTTAGCTCTCGTGTTTACCATTGTATCTTTTAAATTTATTGGTTCTTTTATATGATTAGAAATTGTAGTACACATTTTCAATACATCATTAATATCTTTATATCCGCTAAAAACTATGGCAAATTGATTTCCACTAAATCGGGCAATCTTTAATACATCTGATTCATATTCCTTTAATAATGTAGCAATTATTCTAAGTAGTTCATCACCCAAGGCATGTCCTAAACCATCGTTTAAACGTGTTAAATCATCAATTCCAAAAAAAGCTACACTAACTAATGAACCGTATTCAATAGCTTTGCTTATTTCATATTCTAAGATGTCATATAATTTATATCTATTAGGTAGATTAGTAAGAAGATCATAGTATGCCATATTTTGAAGTTTTATTTCTTGTTCTTTTATTTTTGTAATATTAGAAAAACAGGCAAATCTTTCTTTTATTTCACCATCTTGTCCATAATTATGACTAAATTTAGCTTTAAGCCATGTGTAATCATCTTTTAATTTAAATTCACATTCCATGAATCTCTTTTTTTTAGTCTATCTAGTTTAAAATTATTCATTAAAATAGGAACAAAATCAGGATGAAGAGTCCCATATAATTTTTCTTTGTCAAGAACATCATCACCGTATAATTTGAAAATTTTAGTCCATTCATCTGAAACAAAATAAGTTCCATTTTCAAAATTAGCATAGTAAAATCCATCATTAGATAAATGAGCAATATTATTATAAATTTCTTCTTTAACTTTTAAACTATTTTTTGTTTCACGAAGTAATTCAAACTGCACCCTAAGTTCTTCTTCAACTGCTGTAACTTCTTCATATAAGGCACTAATTTCCAAATTTTGATTTTCTTGTTCTGTAATATCATTCAATATTATTGCATAGACATTTTGTTCTTTTAATTTAATAGCGTTTACTTTGAAATGCTTTTCAACATCATTAACTTTAATGTTAACCTGTTCTTCTAAACTACTATTAATTGCTATATCTATTATTTCTATAATATCTCTATTACATTCACTAAAATTACATACTGAAATCAATTTACCAAAACTATTATCAGCACTTACACCAAAAATTTTACTAAATGAATTATTAAAGTAATAAATTTCATAGTCATTTGGATGGTTTGTTTGATCAGCTTTAATGCATAATAAAGCATTAAAAGAATATTCAACAATCTTTTCAAATAGATTTATATTCTTATACATTTCAAAACTCCTTTTGGATATTATAGTTTTATTATTGTATTATATTATAACAAATTATCCCATGAATGGCTAGTAATTTATTAATAAATTTTCCCCAAAAAAAATATATTTTTTGTAGCAATATTTTCATTTATTTCTTAATTTTTCTTCCAACTCTAAAAAATAATTTGGAATTGGTGCTTCAAATTCAACATATGAATTACTACTTGGATGAATAAATCCTAAAACTCGGGCATGTAAGGTTTGACCTTCTAAATTAAAATCATCCTTTTTAATTCCATAAACATTATCACCAATTATAGGATGATTAATACTTGCCATATGAACTCTTATTTGATGAGTTCTTCCTGTTTCAAGCATACATTCAATATGAGCATATTTATTAGAAAACTGTTCAATCACTTTATAATGAGTAATTGCATTTTTACCATTTTTATAGTTTATTGACATTTTTTTTCTGTCAATATTATGTCTGCCAATTGGTGCATCTACAGTGCCATTCATATCTTTAAATCCATTATAAACCAAAGCATTATACTTTCTTGTAATTGAATGAACTTTTAGTTGGTCGGCTAATGCCTGATGAGAATGATTATTTTTACATACAACTATTGCACCAGTGGTATTCATATCTATTCTATGGACAATCCCTGGTCTTAGTATTCCATTTATACTTGAAAGATTATCCTTACAATGATACATAAGGGCATTTACCAGAGTTCCTGATAAATGCCCAAATGAAGGATGTACAACCAAACCCTTAGGCTTATTTATTATAATTATATCTTCGTCTTCAAAAATTATATCTAATTGTATATTTTCTGGTTCAACTAAAAGAATTTCAGGTTCTGGAAAGTTTATATCAATTGTATCTTTATTAACTAATCTATATCCGCTTTTTACTATTTTATTATTCACCAAAATATTACCGTCTAAAATAAGTTTTTGTATAAAAGTTCTTGAAAGTTCGTTGTATGCTATAGATAAATATTTATCTAAACGCATTCCATTGTACTCAGAGCTTACAATAATACTATCTTTCTCCATCAGAATCCTCATTTAAATTATTTTCTTTTGTTTTAAATTTTTTACTAATAAAGTCAAAATCCTCATCCTTATAATAAAAAATAAATAATACAATTATTATAACAGACGAAACAGTAACGTAACAATCGGCAACATTAAATACCGGAAAATCTATTAGTTCGAAATACAAAAAATCCACAACAAAATGTCTGAATAATCTATCAATAAAATTACCAATTGCACCTGCAAATACGAAAACAGCCAATAACTTTAGAGGCTTCATTTTTTTATTATCAGGCATAATAAAATATAAATATATTAAAAACACTAATACTAAAGAAGTTATAATTGTAAATATTATTGTTTTATTTTGAAATAGACCAAATGCAGCTCCTCTATTTTCAAGATAATACAACTTAAAAACACTTGGTATAATATTAATGCCATCATTACCTTTTAATTCTGTTAAAGCAATATATTTAGTAATTTGATCTATGACAATTAAAATTATTACAAATAAAAAATCTCTAAGTTTTTTCATTATAAAAATTACAAGTAATCAGAATTAGCTACAGTTCTTAATAGCGTTAAGCATTTCTTCATCTGTCAGATCCTTTACGATTACTGCCTTTCCTATTTCTTTTAATAATATGAATTTAATCTTTCCTGAATCCATTTTTTTATCATTTTTTGTTGCTTCAATTATATCCTCATAAAGTAAACAAGTTATTTTAACAGGCAAATTAAATTCATTAATTAATTTATATATGCCTTCATATTCTTCCATGGTTATGTATCCACGATTTTGAGAAATAAAAGAAGCCATTACCATTCCTGCAGCAACACATTCTCCATGGAGTAATTTAAAATCCATCAACTTTTCAATAGCATGTCCTAATGTATGACCAAAGTTAAGAAAAGCTCTGATGCCTTCTTCATAGGGATCTTTTTCTACCACATTTTGTTTTATCAAACAGCTTCGATAAATCATTTCCTTTAATACTTCTATATTTCGATTTTTAATTTCTAAAACATTATCAGAAATCCAATTAAAATATTCTCTGTCACAAATTAACCCATGTTTAATAATTTCAGCTAAACCAGAATAATACTCTCTGTCATTTAGGCTGTTAAGGGTTGAAAGATTCATATACACAAGCTTTGGTTGATAAAATGCTCCAACCATATTTTTATAATTCTTAAAATCAACACCCGTTTTTCCACCAATGCTACTATCTACCTGAGACAATAAGGAGGTAGGAATTTGAATAAATGAAATTCCTCTTAGATAAGTTGCAGCACAAAATCCTGTCAGATCTCCTACAACACCTCCTCCAAGTGCGATTAAATAATCATTTCTGTCAAACTTTGAAATAATTAATTGTTCATATAATTCATTAACTATATCTAGATTCTTGCTTTCTTCTCCAGCAGTAAACACATAGCTAATTACACATGGAGATAGTTTATTTAATATATCTTTAATCATACTAAGATAATATTGGCTTACATTGGTATCAGAAACAATACACATCTTTTTTTCAAATACACCTATTTTCTTTAATTCCTCAGCTAAATAATCAAAAGAGTTATAAAAACATATATCATATATAGGCTCTAAATTATTGTGCAGTGTAATTTTATTATACATTGATAGGTCTCCTGACTATTTTTATCCATATAATTCAGCTTCATCAGCTAAAACTAATGCCAATATTTCTTCCTCAGTTAGCCTTGGAATATTTGGATCATTTTCATCTATATTTTTTTTGTTATTATCATTGTTAACTATTTTATTAATTTTCTCATTATCTATTCGTTTGGTGGCATCATCAGTGTAATTACTTTCTTCGGTAGAATTATATTGATTATTAAGCTCATTAGCTTTTGCAAAACCAGAATTAAATACATCCAAATTGGCCATATTTAAATTAAATCCATTACTATTTAATATTTCTAATTGTGCCATAGCCATTTTTTTGAACTGAGCCTTATATATATCATATTGTCTTATTACAGAAAGCGTTTGAGCGTGGAGATTCTCTAGTTCGTGTCTGGCATCAGCAACTATCATCTTTGCCTTACTTCTGGCTTCCTGCTCAATATTTTTTGCTTCTTCCTTAGCTGATTCTTTAGTTTCTTCTGCAACCTTTTCAGCTAGTACTAATGCTTTTTGTAATGTTTTTTCAATAGTCTTATAATATTGTATACCTTCGTTAATAACATTTAACTTATCAGTTAATTCTATATTTTCTTTATATAGTTTTTCAAAATCAACAAGAATGTCTGCAAGAAACATATCTACTTCTTTTTTATCATACCCAAGTCCGGCTTTAAATACTTTTGATTGTATTTCTATTGGTGTAATCATTATCTCTTCCTCCTTAAACCTATTATGTCAAATAAATTTATGTAATGAAATATAATATCGTCCTTTTTTTGTTTGTTTCATTGTGCTTTCATAAGTAAATTTACCATGCCCTCTAACTGAAATTATATCTTTTTCTTTAAGGAAATAACTATTATTAATTGTTAATTTACTATTAACAAAAACTTTTCCTCCTTCAATTAAGCCAGTTACTTTACTTCTTGAGGTTTGAAATGCTAGTGCTATTACGCTGTCAAGCCTTATTGATGAAACGGTACCTGTAATTAACTTAAATTTAGGAGTATAATTAACATCAAAGTCATTAATCTTACTTAATTTAATATTGGTATGTTTAACCTTTTCTAAATTATTAATAATATATTCCGAAATATTAGAATGGCAAAAAACATATCCAACATTTTCTTCAATAAGTATATCACCAATTTTAGAACGTTCTATTCCTAAATTTAAAATTGCCCCTAAAAAATCCCGATGATTTAATTCATCACTAAATTTCATATTAGATGGGGAAATTTTTAGACAAACAATAGGAGGTCCTTTATCAATTAAATCGTATTCGGGAAAAAATCTTATCATTTTTCTTTCACAAGTTTCATACCCTCCTACTATTTCATAGTTACTATTTGAAAGTTCTGATTTAGTATACTCAAATATATTTAATTCATTTAAATTTAAAAAGTCTGTATTAGTAATTATCATTTTCTTTAAAGAAGCATTTGATAACTCTTTAAACCTTTTAGATAATATTTCCTCATCTTTCGTCAAGATTATGCCCCCAATTGATATATTTTCATTTTAGAGAAAGGGTAAACTGCTGTAAATAAGAAATTATTAAAAATGCAATTATAGGTGCAAGATCAATAACCCTTGTTTTAAAAATAGATTTTTTTAATATAAATCTAATTGGATCAAGAATTGGATCTATTATTTTTTTTGATATTTCCCTTAATTTAAGTGATATTGGTATCCAGGAAATAACAATATAAAAAAATAAAGCTACTTCCAAAAACATTAAAAATACATATACTGCTTTAATTATTAATTGCATAATTCCTCCAAACTATTAAAAATCACCATTAATTGTTGGTACATCAAATCCACTTGCAATTATTTCTTGAAAATCACCAGAAATATCAATACTGTCTGGTGTTATAATGAAAATATAATTAGATATCTTTTGGAAATTACCTCTCATTGCATAACAGGAACCAGATACGAAATCCACAATTCTTTGTGCCATATCAACATCAATTCCCTCTAAATTAATTACAACTACTCTTCCACTTAAAAGAATATCTGTAATTTCTGTAACTTCATCATAATCTGTTGGTTTTACAATACATACTTCCATGCCCTTTGAAGTAGTTCTAGTAGAAATAGGCACTAAAGTTGGTCTGGTTTGTTTCACTGGTTTAGAGGACTTATCCTGCTTTTCCTTTTCTGGTTTAACATTTGAAATAGGTCTTGTATTAGCCATATCATCAATGCTTTTAACAGGCTTTGAAACTTTTGGTTTTTTAACAACCAATTCCTCTTCTTCATAATCATCCTCAAAGTCACTATCGTCATTTAATTTCATAAAATTAAGTATCTTATCAAATCCACTCATTGTTAATCTCCTATCTTAAATTCTATAATTTCTTTCACCAAAGATTCCTGTGCCAACACGTATCATAGTTGACCCCTCTTCAATAGCTACCTCATAATCATTAGTCATGCCCATTGAAAGAATATCCATATTAACATTATCAATGTTTTTACTTTTTATGTCAACAAATAATTGATTTAGATTTCGGAAAAATTTGCGATTATCTTCGGGATTTTCGACAAATGGGGCTATTGTCATTAGCCCTTTTATTCTAATATTGTCTAATAATGCAATTTTTTCAATTAATTCAAATACTTCATTTTCTTCAATGCCATATTTTGTGTCTTCATTAGCAATATTAACCTGAATTAAAATATCAATTATTAAATTATTTTTTTTAGCTTCTTTGTTAATTTCTTCTGCCAGTTTAAATGAATCAACCGAATGAATTAATTTAACTTTATCTATTATATATTTTACCTTGTTGGTTTGAAGGTGACCAATTAAATGCCAGTTTACCTTATGGTTGATTTGACCATATTTTTCAACTAATTCCTGTACTTTATTTTCTCCAAATTCAAAGACATTACATTCAATTACTTCATTAATCATTTGAATAGGTTTTGTTTTACTTACTGCAATTAGTGTAACTTCGTCTATATCTCTGCCTGCTTTTTTACAAGACTTCTCAATTTGAGTTTTAACGTATTGTAAATTTTCATAAATCATCTATTTTCCTCCAAACAAATATCTTAAGAATATATATTTAATATATCAATGCCTGTTCAACTGCTAGTTTAGCATTTAAAATAATATGGTCAAACAAAGACAATCCATATTCTGTATCATCCTTTACTATGCAATATTCATTATTTTCATATAATTTTTCAATTCTTTTAAATACTGAATATCCTTTATTAACATTGTAAACACCAATTAGTTTATCTGTAATACCTACTTGAAATTTATCTGACGAATCCAACTTTCTTAAATTATCTCCTGCATTCAAAGTGTTAGTATCTACATAACCATATTCACCATCATTATAATATATTTCAGTCGAAATAAAGTTATAACTAAGTTCGCCATTCTCACTATATACTTCTTTAGTTACACCGCGGCTTCCTGTGTCTGCTCCCTCCATAAAATACTCAAGAGGGATTTTATAAAAGTTTTTTTCAATTATTGATGAAAGGGGAATCTTTAAACCTTGTGCTGAATTAAGAATAATTTCAATGTCTAAGTATCTGTCACTTATATATCTTACCATAGAATCCTTAAAATCCAATTTTGCAAAATATTTTCCATCTTTTTCATAGACTTGAGAGTCACAAACTGCAATAACGTCATCTTTAACAAATTTAATTTTTAGTGACGTTTTTTCCAAAATCTTATCATATGTATCCTTATCTAAAATAATGATTACTGACCAATACTCACTTGTAACTAATTTGTATACAGGGCTTCCGCTTTCAATTAAATTACTTGTCCTTAACTGAGTTCTTTTATAATCTGTAATATTAAAGGTGTCTTCAGTTACATCTTCCGGTTTAATGTTTTCCATATTATCAATAATATAAGATATTATTCCGCTGTTTGAAGAGTTAACAACCTTAAAAGAACTATTAGAAACTGTGTTTTTTAGTACATCTTCTAAATTATTAACCATACTGTAATTAACAATCTCTAATACAGTGTTTTCAACACCATATTTAAAATCATATACTGCTTCAAATTTATTATTTGAAAAATTAGCTTTAAAAGAATCAATCTGTTTGTCAATCTGCTCCATATCCTCTTTTTCAAGCAATCCTTCATCAACATCTTTTGCAGATATTTCTTCATAAATGCTTCCTGTTTGATCTACTGTATATACGGTATGATTTTTAGATACTCTTTCGCCTTCACGTAAAAAGTAACTGATATACCCTGATGTATTGTTATATATTATTTTTTCGTCTCTTATTACTAAACCTGTATATAAAACATCATCTGCAATTTTATATTTTTTATCTATTGCATATACTGACAATTGTTCTTTTGTAAAAAATAATATTGAATTAATAATTATATATATTAAGATAATTCCAAATACTATAATACCCATGTTTATATTAAAGGGTTTTGAATATCTGGTAACTTTTTTTCTGCTTGGCAAGTTAATACCTCCTTTTTGTAACATTCCTATTGTAGCATATTCTTTAAGTTTGTACAATATCTTATGTAATATTTTCAATTAAAATAGATTCAAGATAGTAGAATATGTTAATTTGTAAAATTTACCATTATAATTTTTATATAATTAAGCAAACTAATAAATGAAATATATAAGGAGGAAATCATATGAAAACATTAAATTATGTTATGCTCGCACTAATTATTATAGGTGCGATAAATTGGGGACTAATCGGATTTTTAAAATTTGATTTAGTTGCTGCAATCTTTGGTGATTTAACAACAATCTCAAGAATTATATACGCATTAGTTGGTATAGCAGGACTATACTCACTAACATTCTTTGGAAGAATCAGAGATGTAGATTAATTAACCTAGCGGAGTCTTCTCCGCATACATATATAGATTTATAAAAAAAATAAAAGGGCTAAAAAGCCCTTTGTTTTCTAAATTATGTATTAAAGTGAAACTATAATATAATCTTTTGAATTATCAGGTAAATCCGATTCATTAACTGATATACTAATTATAAAGTCAACCTTAAATTGCTCTGAAATTTCTTTAAATCTGTTAATTACAGATTCAATTATACTATTATCAGATATATTGCCGATTTTTAAAAAGCTATCTAAATATACCTTTTCTAAATCATGATCTGAAGATGCTATACCGCAAATAAATCCTACAAACTCATCCGTATTACTAATTGGATAATCTTTTACGTTAATCATTCTAATCTTGTTATTTAATTCATACATGTGTTTGTTACTTTTGTCAAGATAAACAACGTTGCCTTTTACTGCCTTAATTTCATCATTAGCCTTGTCAATTAGGATCTTGGTCTTTCCCTTACCTTTTTCCCCTGCAATAATTTGTATCATTGTAATCTCCTCCTTAAAAGTTGATTGATTAGAAAATACTAATAATTTTTGTCTAAATTGATTAATTATTATTTATCATACTAACAATTATAGTACAATTTAAATAAAATATCAACCATTATTTTCATAAACTTAAAACTAATTATTAATATTCTCTAATAAATGAGACATCTGTGAAAAAAGTCCAGCTCTGTTTTCTGCTTTTAAAATTACAGAAATAAAATCTTTATTATTTTTATTCTTGCTTAACAAAATAAGACAAGATCCTGCTTTATTTGTAGTACCAGTTTTTCCACCAATTACCGTAATTCCATCTGGAATGGATGAACTATCTGTCAAAAATAAATTTGTGCTCTTAAATGTTTTTGTTATGTCTGTTCCCATTGAATCTTTATATGTTACTTCACAATTAGATTTTCCTATTATTTCAACAAAATCAGTATATTTTATTACTTCCTTAAAAATTAAATACAAATCATAAGCCGTTGTATACTGTTCATCATCGTGTAATCCATGTGGATTAACAAAATGTGTATCCACAGCACCTAACTTTTTTGCTTCTGAATTCATTAGTTTTGAAAACTCTTCCACACTTCCACTTATATGCTCTGCTACTGCAATTGCAGCATCATTTCCTGAATATATAAGTAACGCATTTAACAAATTCTCAAATCCAATTTTATCACCTTCATTAAAACCACATAATTTAGCTCCTGACTCAGTTATGTGGGAAGCATTATAGCTTACAGTAACTTCATCTGACATATTGCCATATTTTAAAGCCACAAAAGCTGTAAGAATTTTAGTTATGCTGGCAGGATATAGTTTATCATAAACATTATCTGCATATAAATATGTATTTTCACTTTCATTTATTAAAAGTGATGATAATGCCTTTAAACTCTCATCTTTGTTTTGTTTATAATCAACTGGAATAATGCATAAATCATTTGAAAGATACAAGTCTGTATTAATGGTATTAATATCTGTGGAGGACATATTAATAGTCTGACTTTCCTTATGATATTCTTTCAATATGCTTGCATCAGAATTACATCCAGTTAAAATAAAAACCAGCAAAATGATACCAGTAATATTTTTTTTCACTACAATTTATCCTTTCTTAAATGCCAATCAGGTCTTAATAATATCTCTCCATTCTAAGTCACCACGATCTAATGCTTTTATTAATAATTCTGCTGTTGCAAGATTTGTACCCAATGGAATATTATGAGTATCGCATAGTTGAACTACATTGTTAACATCAGGTTCATGAGACTTTGAAGTTAAAGGATCTCTTAAAAAAATTACTAAATCAATCTGATTATGTTCAATTTGTGCACCTAGTTGTTGTTCACCCCCAAGATGTCCAGCTAAGTACTTATGAACGTTTAAATTTGTAACTTCTTCAATTAATCTTCCTGTGGTTCCTGTAGCATATAAATTATTCTTACTTAATATACCTCTGTAAGCTATGCAAAAATTCTGCATTAGTTTTTTCTTAGCATCATGTGCTATTAATCCAATATTCATGAGCTATCCCCTTTCAATATTTTTGTTTTTGTAAACTCACATTTAAAACCAGCCCAAATCCTATCATTATACTTAGGAGTGAGCTAAGTCCAGAGCTAATTAGTGGCATTGGAAGTCCTGTATTTGGAAGTATTGCTGTTGCAACTCCAATATTTACAAATGACTGAAACGATAATAAAGTTGCAACTCCAGATGCAATTAATTTGCCCTGCAAGTCTTTTGCATCTTTAGCGATAAAAATACATTTCAGCACAAGAAGTAACATTCCTATAATAACCATACACCCACCAATAAAGCCCAATTCTTCTCCTATTACTGCAAATATAAAGTCACATTCTGTTTGGGATAAGTAGTTTCCACTTTTAACAGAATTAACTGTATTATTAAATAAACCTTTTCCATATAACTGTCCTGATCCTATGGCAAGTACTGAATTGTTTTGCTGCCATAAGATGGTTGTTTCATACTCCTCAGGATATAAAAATCCTTTAATTCTTCTAACCTGATATTCTTGTAATAATATCTGGTATGGCTGGAGAGCATACCAAAATAAAAATATAGTTCCAGGGATACCGATTGCAAATATTATTCCTATAATTTTGTAGCTAAGACCTCCTACATAAATTATAACACAAAATATTACAAACATTACAATACTTGTTGAAAGATCAGTCTGCATTGCTACCAAAGCAATAGGAATTGCTGATGTAATACAGAATATGCTTAATACTATTAAAGAATTAATCTTCTTTTGAAATACATCTATATATTTGGCCATACATATTATTATTAAAATTTTGCTAAGCTCCGAGGGCTGAAGTGATATCCCTCCTGCATCTGATCCTATTTTAAACCACCTTTTTGCTCCCATATATTCCACTCCGGCAAATTTAACCAGCAATAAAATAAATATATTGAAAAAATACAATGGAATAGCAAACTTAGTAACAAATGTATAGTCTATTAATGATACCACAATCATGATGATAAATGCAATTAAAAATCCAATAGCCTGTTTTAATGCAGTTGAATTTCCGGCAGCACTTTTTATCACCACAACTCCTATGGAAGCCATTAAAATTACCATTAACATTAATAAAAAATCATAATTTTTATAGTTGTATTTTTTAAGCATTTTAATCATAATCAACTATCCTCATTTAACTCTTAGAATTCTTTAAATCTTTTATTGGAATATTTGCAAAAATAGCAGGTACACTACCGTTATTACCTTCTGATTCTGTTTGTGTTATTTGAATATCTAGTCCGTCAGAATCTATTTCCATGTATTTTGAAATAACTTGAATAATATCATTTTTTATCATTTCCATTATTTCTGGAGAACAATTAGCCCTATCAGAAATTAATAATAACTTAAGTCTATCTTTTGCTACATCTCCCGACGTTTTTTTCTTAAATAAATCCATTAATCCCATTTCTAAGACCTCCCCTTAATTTTTTTTAAACACGCCGGCAAGTTTTGCCCAAAAACTCTTATTACCATTAAGATCGAGAAATGGTACTTCTTCTCCTATAATACGTCTACAAATATTAAAATATGCTTGTCCTGCCATAGTGTCACTGCCAACTAAAGGTTCACCCTGATTAGTAGATATGACAATGTTTTCATCATCCGGAACTGCCCCGATTAAGTCAATGGCCAAAATCTCCACAACATCATTCATAGACATCATGTCTCCTCTTTTAACCATATCCATTCTAAGTCTGTTTACAATTAAATGACTTCTTTTTAATTCATTTGCTTCTAGTAATCCAATAATTCTATCAGCATCACGAATAGCTGAAACTTCAGGAGTTGTTACAACTAATGCTCTGTCAGCTCCGGCAATGGCATTTTTAAAGCCTTGTTCTATTCCTGCCGGACAGTCAAGAAGTATGTAATCAAATTCATCTCTCATCTCATCAGTTAATTTTTTCATTTGCTCAGGGGTAACTGCATTTTTATCCCTTGTTTGAGCTGATGGTAAAAGATATAAATTTGGATATCTTTTATCTTTAATTAATGCCTGTTTGATTCTGCAATTTCCTTCAATAACATCAACCAGATTATAAACAATACGGTTTTCAAGACCCATAACTACATCTAAGTTTCTAAGTCCTATATCTGTGTCGATTAATACTACTTTCTTATCCAATTTTGCTAATCCTGTACCTACATTTGCTGTTGTTGTTGTTTTTCCAACGCCACCTTTTCCAGATGTTATAACAATTACTTCACTCATGTTAAATTTCCCTCCGCTTATTTTTTAAAATAACTTAATATCATTTAAAACACTTTTATTTATAGATTCAATATAAATATTGCCATCTTCTACAAATGCTATTTTTGGTTCCCTTTTAATCTCTTTAATAGGAGTATCAGAAGCTCTTGCTATGGTATCACCAATTCTTATCTGCATAGGACTCATATCAAGTGCAACCACAAAGGCAGATTCACTGCCATTTGCTCCTGCATAAGCATTACCTTTCAAAGAACCAATTATAATAATATTACCTTTTGAAATAACCTTTGCACCAGGATTAACATCACCCATAATTATTACACTGGTTTCTAATTCTAATACCTGACCTGAACGTAGGGTTCCTTTATAGAATTGCCCGGTATTACCAGACATTTCAGACAATTTTTCCTCTAATGATTTTTTAAATCTTTCCTGTCTCTCTAAATCATTATCAATAACACATATTACGTTTATTTCTGAATTCTGGGCAATAATGTCTAAGACCTGTCTTTGCTCTTCATTAGACAGTTTACGTCCTTCAAAACTTATAGCAGTTTTTGCTTTATCAAAAAATTTTGAGGATTCTTTAAACTTTGTTGCAATATCAGACTTCAATTCTTCAAAGTCTAGGTTTTCATCTAATATTACAACCATTCCATATTTATTGCCTTTAATTATTACTGAATTTTTCAAACAAACCCACCTCTACATTATTATAGTTTTATATTATCAATCATTTCTTATTGAATTATGATTAGAAACAGCTGTTTCGCCATTTAAAATCTCTTCTTCATCAGCTAAATTAAAATATGCTTTAACCACATCTCTTACAACTTCTGCGGCATATCCTGAAGCATAACCATTCGGAATTACTGTAACAATTGAAACCTCTGGATTCTCATATGGAGCATATGCAACACATAAAGCATGATTCGGCTTGGTTTCTTTTTCTTGTGCCGTACCAGTTTTTGCTGCCACACTTATTGGAATATTCTCAAAAGTTTTTCTAAGTGTTCCTTCACTGCCACTAGTAACCTTTAGCATACCAGAGTGAATTAGGTTCCATGTTGACTGTTTTATATCTACATGATTAACTACCTCTGCACTATTGTCTAGTATAACTGTTTTATCTAATGAAACAATCTTATCCAGTACGGTTAAATTATAGCATATTCCGCTATTGGCTACAGTTGTAACATATCTTGCTAATTGAGATGGGGTAAAGTTATTTGTACCCTGACCTATAGCTGATCTTACTGGCGAATCTGACGATATTTGAGGTTCGTACTCAGCTAATTCAATACCTGATTTTTTATCTAATCCAAACATTGAGGCATACTTTGAGAGTTTGTCAAGTCCCATTTGAAAATTAAACTTTCCATTAGAGTCTGTACTTAACCTATATCCTACTTCATAATAAAAATAATTGCAAGAAACTTCCAAAGCATGGGTAACATCCACTTCCCCATGAGTAGTTGGATATGCCCAACACTTTGCAGGAGGACTGGTTTTATCATACACGCCAAAATCCCTTATAGTTTCAGTTTCACCAATTACCTTCTCCTCTAAACCTGCCACTGAAGTTATCATTTTAAATGTTGATCCAGGTGCTGTTTTTGAATATGTTGTTCGGTTTAATAAAGGAAGGGACAAATCTTTAGAAACTTTATTATAATAATCTGAATCAATTTTATTAACCATCTTATTATTATCGTAACTTGGATAACTTACAAGTGCTAAAACCTCTCCTGTATTAACATCTGTAACAATAATTGAACCCGAGCAAGGCTCAAGGGCTAAATTAGCAGGGGTAATTTCTAAACTTTTAATTTTATCGGTTATAAAATGATATGGAGATATAACACCATTTTGAAGTTTATTTATATCATCCTTATTATATTTTATCACCTTTTGATCAAATAGTAAAAGGCAAATTTCTTTTCCTGTTAAAACATATGAATCTATCATATTCTTATATAAGAGTTTATTAAAAGAATTATCCAAGGTCAACACTTTTATAACATATTTTATTAATTCTTCATAAAGTTCTTCTGTACTAAAGTATTCTTCTCCTATTTCAAGTGCTGAAATATCTACCCAGTTTTTAGAAATTGCATACTGAAAAAATTGACTAATACTTATTTTCTCATTTTTAAAATTTTGATATTCAACATCATCCTCAGGAATATTTTCATAAATAAATAAATTTGATGAAACAAGACTTGAAATAAAGTTAACATACTTCTTCATTTCTTCATTCAAACTCATAATTGGAGTAGTATTATTTTCTTTAAACAAAGTGTTAAGCTCTTTCATTACATTTTCCTGTTTATTAACAAACTTATTGTAAACACCTTGTTCTACATCTGTAGAATCTTCATTATTCAATTCATCAATATTAATAATATTGTTATTTATAAGTGCATAATACACGTTATTAATTGGAATTAAGAAATCTTTACCATTTGTATTTGTTCCACTTGTTATTTTTGATAACAAAATTCCTGCAAGTCTGCTTTCTAAAATTTTATAGTAAAATATTTGTTTATCTTTATCAATAGTTAAGTAAATATCATTTCCTGCAACAGGTTCTATAACATCGGAAACCTCAAGAACTTTTCCTGTACTGTTAACTAATACCTTTTCATATCCTTTAGTTCCTCTTAGGTAGTCTTCATATGTTTTTTCAATTCCTGATTTTCCTATTGCATCTGTAACATTATATTCTATGTTTTCTTCTTTTTTAAGATCTATTTCATCTTGGGAAATAGGTCTGGTATATCCAATTATGTGTGAAAAATATATACTATCATTATAAACCCTTTCAGATTCTTGAATTATTTCCACACCTTTTAAAATCCCTTTATTTTCACTAATAGCGGCAACAGTTAAATCATCTATGTTTTTAGCAATTGTAACTGGCAGATATTTTTGGAAGCTGTTCATATATAATGCGTATCTGATAGTCATAATTTTTAATGCCTCAGTAACAGAGTACTCATCTGAAATATTAAACATTGTTGTTGATTTTGCTCCAAATCTCAAATAATTAAAAACATCCTCAGCAGAAGCTTCAATCTGTTCATCTGTTAAATCTGATACATATTTTAAACCATATGCATTTTTCTTAAACCTAAGCAATGCATTATCTGAAACTGTAAATTCTAACTTGCCATTATCATTTAGTGTAATATAAAATTCATATGAAATAATATTTCCATTGCTTTCTAATATTTGAATTAGTTTATGAATCATGGCATTTTTTTCAGTATTTGTTTCAACTTCGCCTGTATCTTCAATTTGAACTGCATATGACAACACGTTATATGCCAGCAACTTTCCATTTCTGTCGTATATGTTTCCTCTTGTACTTTTTAGTTCTCTTTCCTTTTCAGTTTTGTAAATTAAATTTTCAACATACTGCTCTCCTTCTACGATTTGCAGTACGAATATTCGATGAATAAGAATTGAAAATAATACAATAAAAACAACAGCTACAGGTAGCAGTCTTGATTTTATAATTCCTTTTAACATATCTAAAAATATATCAATCAAAGTTATTCATCTCCTCCTTCTCAGAATCATCCAAACGTTTATTAATGATGTAAAACAACTTATATAAAAACACAGCTATAAGTAATGTATAAATCATTTCCGGAAGCATAATTCTTTTAAAGTAGTATGGCAAGTCCAACCTATTATGAAGAAGATATGTAAATACATATGCTAAAAAGTTATATACTAAATCGCTTATAGTTATTAAACCTAATGGAAGAATAATTTCTTCAATATAAAAAAGTTTATTAGCAAAGCCATTTAAGTATCCAATATACATATAGATTAAACCATATACGCCTATAAAATTGCCATACATCATATCTACAAGTAAACCACAAACCAGCCCAACAAACATTCCTGTCATTTTTCCTCTCATAAATGCAAGAGAAACTGTTACAATTATTAATAAATTCGGCACAACATAAGCTAGTTCAAACCAGCCAAATACTGTACTTTGCAATAAAAAACATATAAATATCATTATAATATTAATAATAAAACGTTTCATTGTCTAATCCTTTCAGATTTTAATGTAGCTCTTGTTTTAGTTCAGTTATTACAAGAACCTCTTGCAGATGTTCAAAATCTACAGCAGGTGTTAAATGTGCTGTTTTCGTCATATTGGTTGAATCAATTTCTATATTACTAATATATCCAACTAAAATTCCTGACAGATATTTATTACTTATATATGAAGTAACAATCTCTTCTCCATCTCTTACTTGTGCATCCTTACTTAGTAATTCCACTAGAATATACCCTTTATCAATTGATCGCATGTCACCATTAACAATACATGTATCTGATGATTTTAATACCATTGCACTTACACTGCTTGAATCATCTATTATCGATCTGACTTTCGAATAATTATGACCGACCTCTGTAATAATCCCAACAAGTCCACTTCCTGCCATAACATTCATATCTACACTAAGTCCATCATCGCTTCCTTTGTCAATTGTAAAGGAGCTATACCAATTTCCCGGATCTGTACTGATAACTCTTGCTGCAACTTTTGGCATTGAAGCATATCTGCTGTCTAGTTCAAATAATGTTCTTAGCCTGTCCAGTTCATATTTATCCTGCTGTAAAATTTTATTATCAAATTCGAGGGAGGCAACCTTTTCCTTAAGCGAAGCATTTTCATCTAATAATGCCTGCATTCTTTTTAAAGTATCAAGTTTTTCAAAAATGTATGTTCCAACAGTATTTATACCCTTTTGCATGGGAGAAATAACATAGCCTGTAAATGTTTTTACTCCTTCCACTTTGTCTTTGAATTGAAAGGAAACCACTAGTGTTATAACACATAAAACAGTAAGTACCATTAGAATATACTTAGGTTCAATATAAATTTTGTTTTTACGTTTCATATCTTATCCTCTACATAAATGTTCTAATTGTAAATTATTTGTTTAAATGTTGATGCAAGTGATGAGAATTCTGCCTGTTCTATAACCTTTCCCAATCCATTAACAGCACTCATAGCATAATCTTTACATAAATTAACTTCTAATTCTGTTTCATCTTTAATAAGCTTATCTAAATCCTTTATTCTTGCTGAGCCTCCTGTTAAAAATATTCCCATATCAATAATATCTGCTGATAATTCAGGAGGAGTTCTTTCAAGTATTATTTTAATAGAGTCTACAATACTATGCAAATGCTCCTTTATTGATTCATGCACATCTTCTGCACTGACTTCCATTTCGATTGGTAGACCTGTAACTATATTTCTGCCATATACTTTAGTAGTATTTACTTTATCTAAATAAGCACTGGATAATTCTTTTTTAATAAATTCTGCGGTTTTATCTCCTACTATTAAGTTGTATTTTTTCCTCATACATACCTTTATAGATTCATCCAGATTATTACCGCCGATTTTTACCAATTTACTTAAAACAATACCACCTAATGAAATTATTGAAATCTCTGTGGTGTCAGCACCTATGTCTACTACCATATTTCCCTTTGGACTGTTTACATCAATACCAACTCCTAATGCATCTGCAATTGGCTTTTCAACAATTTTAATATTTTTAGCCTTTGTATATGCATTTGCAACAAGATCACTAAATGCTCTTTTTTCCACATCGGTAATATCAGTTGGAACTGCAATTAAAAAACTTGCTTTTCCAATACTTCTTTTTGTACTATTTAACTTTTTTAATAATTCATTTAGCAGGTTCTTCATATTATGAATATCTGCAATTACACCATCTATTACTGGAAAGTTAACTTCAATATTCTGTGGTGCTTTTTCAAGCATGTCATATGCTTCATTGCCAACAGCAATAATATTTTTACGATTTGCTATGGCAATAACATTTTTTTCATTAACCACCACTCCCTCATTTTTTTTAAAAATTTTAATAGAATTTGTACCAAAATCTATTCCAAACACTTTGCCTTCCATGTTTAAATTTTCTCCTTCCAGTGTCAAAATAGTGGGCTAAAATAATAGTTCCCGCTCTCTAAAACTTACATATTGATTATCTCCAATAATTATATGATCAATAAGTGTTACCCCTATTATTGCACCTGCATCCCGAATTCTTTTTGTCGCAATAATATCTTCCTTACTTGGGGTAGGGTCACCACTTGGATGATTATGAATAAGAACTATATATACCGCTCCATACTTAATAGCTTCAACAAATATCTCTCTTGGTGAAATTATAGATGAATTTATTGTTCCTTTGGATATAATCATATCCTTTAATAAATTATTTTTTGTATCTAGGATTACCAACTTTATTTCTTCATTTGTAAAGTGCCTCATTTCCTGCATATAATAATCGGCTATAATTTTTGGCGTGGATAATCCAATTTTTTTATTTAATGATGCTTTTGCCATTCTGTTAGTTAGCTCGGCTATACACTGTAATTGGATAGCTTTTACCTTTCCAATTCCTTTTATACCCATAAGCTCTTTAATTGTAAAATAATTAAGTCCAAGTATTCCTTTATTATCTTCTGAAAGATTAAGTACTTTTTGTGCAAGTTCAACAGCCCGAATATTTTTTGAGCCTGTTCTTATTATAACTGCCAATAGTTCTGCATCTGACAGCATTTTAGTACCATATCTTTCACATTTTTCATATGGCCTTTCTGTAATTGGCAGTTCCTTTACTGTTAAATGATTCATCTGTCTCCTCCTACTTCTCTCCAAGTACAGTTAAGACATTTTAAATCTTTCTATATATTATTATGGCAATAATTATACCTATAATACTTGCAATAGTAATTTTTATATTTAATCCAAAGGTAAGCACTAAAATTCCAAGGTTTAATACAAACGGCGTACTTAGCCCAAACTCTTGTCCAAAATTTAGCCAGCTAAGAGCAGATACATTTTTAGCCAAATACCCTAAAAAACCACCTAGAACAATGCCAGACAAAATAAGTAAAAATAGTGCCCATGAATTTTTACCAGCTGTTTTCGCCATATTTTCCTCCTTTTTATTATTTATTAACTTTACTATGGTACATTCTAACATAAATAGATAATTTTGTATATAAAATTTAATTACAAACATTTTTTATTTTTTTTCCTCTTTCGACTGTAAATGAGTAATAAAAGAAATATACAACAAAATTTTACATATTAAATTCAAATATATCTTCTATATCCTTTTCGCTTAATTTGTTTAAAAATACTTCTCCTGATTCAATTACCGAATCTGCCAAATCTTTTTTATTCTTTTGGAGCTTATATATTTTTTCTTCAATAGTTCCTTTTGTAAGTAATTTTATTACCTGGACAGAATTTTTTTGACCTATACGATAAACCCTGTCTGTTGCCTGTTCCTCTACAGCCGGATTCCACCACGGATCATAATGAATTACCGTATCTGCCCCTGTTAAATTAAGACCTGTTCCTCCCGCCTTTAAGGATATTAAAAATACACTTCCTTCTCCATTATTAAATCTTTTTACATAATCCCCTCTTACTTTGGATTCAGTATCTCCTGTTAAATAAAAATATCCTATATCTAATTTTTTTATTTCAGATTCAATTATTGAAAGCATTGACGTAAATTGAGAAAATATAAGAACTCTGTGTCCATTTTCAATAGCATCTGGAAGGATTTCCATAAGCAGTTCAAGTTTACCACTATCACCCCTATAATTTTCTATAAATGTTGCGGGATGACAACAAATCTGTCTAAGTCTGGTTAAGCCAGCAAGAATTTTTAGCTTACTTTTTTCAAATCCATTCTTAGCTACCTCTGAATTAATTTCTGATTTTAAATTTTCCATAAAAGAAGCATACACTTTTTTCTGGCTATCAGTTAATTCCGTCAGCATCTTTGTCTCAATTTTTTCTGGTAATTCAGTTAAAACATCTTTTTTCATTCTTCTTAATATAAATGGTCTTATCTTTTTAGTTAAATCCTCCAAAACTTTTTTATCAGAATCCTTAACTATTGGTTTTTCAAATTTGTTTGTAAATTTATTATAACTTAATAAATATCCCGGCATTACAAAATCAAATATAGACCACAATTCAATAAGTGAATTTTCTATAGGAGTGCCTGTTAAAGCAAATTTACTTCTTGCATTGATTTGTTTTACCGCCTTAGAGCTTTGTGAGTTAGGATTTTTTATATACTGTGCCTCATCTATAAAGCATGTATCAAATTGAATATCACAATAATATTCAATATCTCTTCTAATAAGAGGATACGATGTTATTATAATATCAATGTTTGAAATATTATTTAATAAATCTTGTCTTTCTTCTGGTTTTCCTGATATAACTACTGAATGCAGTGTAGGTGCAAATATTTCAATTTCATCCTGCCAGTTATATACTAATGAGGTTGGGCATACAATTAAACTTGGTTCATTTATATCTGCTTTTTTAGATAAAATATATACAATGGATTGTAGTGTTTTTCCAAGACCCATATCATCTGCCAAAATTCCACCAAGCTTATTATTTGACAGTGTTTTAAGCCATTTTAATCCGGTTAATTGATATGGTCTTAGCTCTGCATTAAGCTCATCAGGTGCTTTTATTTCTAGTTGCTCAGGATTGCGTATTAAATCAATGAATTTATTAAAATACTCATTTTTTTCTACATTTATATTTTGTGTGTTTTCAAAAGCAGAATTAAGGTACAAAGCCTGACTTAATGGCAACGTCATATTTTTCTTAATATCCTTATTTTGTATATCCAGATAATCCATTATGTTTACAATATCTGATAATTCACTATTTTCAAGATTAATAAAAGTGCCATCTTTTAATCTAAAATATTTTTTCTTTAACTTATATGAATTAAACAAATCCTTTAGCTCATCATTATCTAAACCATCATAATCAAACTCCATTTCAAACAGATCTATTTCTTCATTCATTTTAAGTCTTGCACCAATGTTAGAATTTTGCTTTACTTTAATGTTTTTAAATGATTCTGAATAAAATATTTCAAACATTGAACCTAAATCTTGTATTTTTTTTGTTAAAAAATCATATATATCTTTTTCATCTTTCATTACAAAATAATCTTTACTAGTTGCAAATCCTAATTTTTCTAAAGTAGCAATAGCTTCATCTTCTTTTTTTGCTTGCCTTAATATTATTGCATCGTTTTTTTTATCGTTTTTTAATGGGTTTATTTCAACATTATCATATTGATATATTAATTCTGTTTTTATGTTGTTTTTAATTCTGTCTAAATATAGCTTACATTTTAGTTCAGCCGCTATATATTTATTTTTTATTTCAGCCGGAATATCTATTTCCATAGTTTCGTTAATTTTTGGAAGAATTGTTTCTAAAAATCTTTTTTTATTATCTCCTGAAAATTTTAACTCATCGTTATTATTGAAGTGATTATAAAATGGAATATAGTTTTTTGTAAATTTTTTATCTGTTAAATATATTGCATTATTAATAAAAAGTAACTCTCCACTTTCTGTAATTGGAATTACCTTTTCATTTTCTGATTTTTTCAGTGCTATTGATTGATTTTCTACATCTAAGGAATATTTTATTATAGGATTATTATTATGAAATGAAACATCATTATATACTTGACCATATAGCTCCAGATTAAATCTATTATCTCCTATTGAACGCAATAATTTTATTAACATATTTTTCGTAAACGAAAGACGGCTTTTATTAAATATATTATAATAGTAAGAATTGTTGCCTCCGGTAGTCTCATTTATTTCGTATATTTGTGTTAAATAATCTAATATTAATAAAGAGCTTTCTTCAAAGTGACTTTCACCACTGGTATATTTAAAGTCTTTTCCAAGTATTATGTTTTCTTCATTAATGTATTGTTCTAAGAATTTTTTTATATTTTGAATCTTGTATAGTTTTTGACTTCCGGCTCTAAGACAAATGTCTGCTTTAGTGTATTTATTTTTTAAAATAGTGTCTATATTAATGAGGATTTCCAGTTTAAATGATTCTCCAATTATTTCACTGTATGATTGTCTTTCAAAATAACCTATCAGGCTGGATACGACTTGTTCTTCCTGAGTTAGGTTTTCTGATTCTCCTTTGTGATCATAGTATTCAGAGATGCTAAGCAGTACGGCTACCACATGTTTGCAACCACCGGTGAATTTCTTTGAGGAAGGGCAAGTACATGAATAGGTAAATTTTTTGTTTTCAACACTTATTATTACTACATAGTCCATTCCGCCCTTTACTATGGCTCTGTATTGACTACTTGATTGTGACCAAGATACACTTTTTACTGCGTTTAATTTATAGTATCGCAGTCCTCTTGAATAGGTGATTTCGTTCATGGCTAGTTTACGAATATTTGATTTTGAAATATAGAACATGGTTTTCACTCCTATTATTGCTTTTGGTGATTTAGGCTTGGGTTTTGTTTTGCCTTTTGGACTTATCTTTTGGTTTTTTTATTACCTTTAGAGATTCAATCTTTTTTGTTTGCTTGTTTTGTCTTTGAAGACTCAACCTTTTTAGTTTATTTGTTTTGCCTTTAGTCTTTCAGAATATTCTGACAAGTGTTTTGATAAAAAACCAGATATGCCAAACATTCCAAGGAGCCCCTAAAACAAAATTGTGTCAGGAAAGCCTTCCACAATTTTTGGTCTCCTTTCCATTGCATATATGGTTTTTTATCAAAACACTTGTCAGAATATTCGGGTAGTTTATTACAATTGAAATCCTTAATACTGAAATTCAATTTCAATTTGATTTATATTAAGATAAAATTATTGATTAAATATTTTATATAAAATTAATTAAGTAAATTCACTGAAATATAATTTTAAAGGTGGTCTAATCAGTTCTGTTCATTATTTGATAGAATTTTTATTATTTGCTTATATTTAATAATTTAATATTTTTTCTTATTATAATTATTTTTTATAAAAATCCATTTGATTATTATAACATATTTTGGGTTGTATCTGCAAATGAAATTTTGTTAATATATAAGGATTGATATAATTTTTTGCTATTCACATCCAATGTTGCTGACTTAAGGCTTTTGATTCCATGGGGGAGGGCTTATTATACTTTATAATGGCATTATATGCCATGGAAATGAGACAATACACACCAAATGATTTTGTTTCATTGATTTTTGGCTTTTCCAATGATATAATAAAATCTATGAAGTCATTAGGCAAGTATATGACTATTGTACTAAAATTTATATTTTATGGAGGGATACACTTGATAAAGATAGGAATACTTTGTGCTGGAGATAGAGAGCTTGCACCATTTTTACCACATATCCAAAATTGTAAGGAATCAAAAAAGGCAATGTTGAAATTTTATGAAGGTACAATAAATAATGTAGATATTGTAACCTTATATAGTGGTGTGTGCAAAACTAATGCTGCCGTTGCTTCTCAAATTCTAATAGATAATTATAATGTTGACTTAATTATAAATGCGGGTACTGCTGGTGGAATGGATAGTAAACTTGAGATATTTGACACAGTAATAACTACTGAAGTCGCTCACCATGATGTAAATGAGGATATATTGACAGAGTTTCATCCATGGATGCCCTCTATATACTTTAGAGCTGATGAAACATTATTGAAATTATCCCAACAGGTTGCAAAACATTTTATGTCAGAATCAGATAACGCAATTTATTTTGGAAGAACGATTACGGGTGAAAAATTTATAACTGACCATGGTAGAGATGAAATAAATTCTTTTTTTTGTCCTTTATCCGTTGATATGGAAACGGCAAGCATTGCTCAGGTTTGCTATGTGAATAGCATACCATTTATTGCAATCAGAACATTAACCGATACAGCTACCCATAGTGGAGGAGAAAACTTTGACAAGAACTGTGATAAAGCATCTACTATTTCAAAAGATATTGTGTTGGAGCTTTTGAATAAAATAAAAAATTATTACTAATATATATTTTTTTAAAAAAGCACTAAATATGCAAAATAGACCAGAATTTTGCATAAGAAATTACAAAATGGGGTACTAGGTTAGCAACATTAATCTAATATCAATACAAAATAATTTTACAAAGATGCAAGTTTAATGTTTTTCTGAGGGGGCGGTATCTAAATGGCAATGCGTTCGTTACACAAAAACCTTAAGTTGACATCATTGACAAACTTCCCCAATTAAAACAAAAAAAAGCATTGACATTTTCCCAAAATTATATCAAAATAGTATAGTAAAGCTTTAAAGCTTTAAATACCCCAGAAAGGAGCCAACACAATGTCAAAAGCACCATACAGAATTTATCTTTCAGAAGAGGAGATCCCACGATACTGGTACAACGTACGTGCAGATATGAAGGAACAACCTGCTCCTTACATCAATCCACAAACAATGAAACCTGCCACAGTAGAAGATCTATACCCAGTATTTTGTGAAGAACTGGCAAAGCAAGAAATGGACAGTACAACAAGATATATTGAAATTCCAGAGGAGGTTCGTGAATTTTATAAATTATATAGACCGTCTCCATTATGCCGTGCATACAATCTAGAAAAAGCTTTAAAAACACCAGCAAAGATTTATTATAAATTTGAAGGTAATAATACCTCTGGCAGTCATAAATTAAATTCTGCGATTGCACAAGCTTATTATGCTAAAAAACAAGGCTTAACTTCATTAACCACTGAAACCGGTGCAGGTCAATGGGGTACAGCACTTTCTGAAGCATGTACTTATTATGATATACCTCTTACAGTGTATATGGTTAAAGTATCAACTCAACAAAAGCCATATAGAAAAGCAATAATAGAAACATTTGGAGCTAAAGTTGTTCCTAGTCCTTCAGAAACTACTAATATTGGACGAGCAATTTTGGCAGGGAATCCTACCACAGGGGGAAGTCTTGGCTGTGCCATTTCTGAGGCAATTGAAGTAGCTACTACTACGCAAGGGTGTCGCTATGTACTTGGATCAGTTTTGAATCAGGTTGTACTTCATCAATCTATTATTGGATTGGAAACCAAGCTTGCTATGGAAAAAATAGATGAATATCCGGATATTATTATAGGATGTGCTGGCGGTGGGTCTAACCTTGGAGGACTTATTACCCCATTTATTCAGGATAAATTATCAGGAAAAGGTAATCCTCATATAATTGCTGTTGAACCATCATCATGTCCAACTCTTACAAGAGGAGTATATGCATATGATTTTTGCGATACGGGAAAAATCACTCCATTAGCCAAAATGTATACTTTAGGTTGCGAATTTTTACCTTCACCTAATCATGCAGGAGGTCTTAGATATCATGGAATGAGTCCTATTGTGTCTAAACTATATCATGATAAATATTTAGATGAAGCTCGTTCAGTTTATCAAACAAAAGTTTTTGATGCCGCTCAGTTATTTGCAAAGTATGAAACAATTCTTCCAGCACCTGAATCTTCTCATGCAATTTCTGTTGCTATTGATGAGGCTATTAAATGCAGAGAAAATAATGAAGCTAAAACTATTTTATTTGGATTAACTGGTACAGGATATTTTGATATGCAAGCTTATATGCAATATCTTGATAATACTATGACTGACTACATTCCTACTGATGAAGATATTAAAGTTGGGTTAGATAAGCTTCCAAAAATAAAAGAATAAAAAACAGGGTAGCCTAGAAATAGGTTACCCTGTTTTTTATTATTCTTTTATCGTACAATACATAAAGTATTTATATCCAAGTGGTGAAGAATAGAATCCTTCTAACTTGTCTGATTTTAAATAAAGATCTGTGTAATAGAAAATCGGAATAATTGGCATATCCTTTGCTAAGATGTCTTCTGCCTGATGCATTAAAGTTATTCTTTCACCTCTGTCAGATGAAGCCTTAACTTGTGCAACTAATGCGTCATAATCTGGGTTTGAATAATCTGCATCATTATTTCCGCCACCTGTTACAAACATATCTATAAATGAAATCGGATCATTGTAGTCAGCTAACCAACCATGTCTTGCAATTTGGTATTCTCCATCTTGTCTTGTTTGAATAAATACTGCCCAATCTTGAGATGATAAAGTAGCATTAATTCCAAGACCAGTTTTCCACATATTTTGAAGTGCCTCAGCAAGTACTGGATGAATTGAAGTTGGATTAAATAAATATTCAACTGTTGGGAATCCTTCTCCATTAGGATATCCTGCATCTGCAAGTAATTGTTTAGCTTCTGCTAAATTAGCTTCATAGTCTGTACCAAACCATGGTGTTGCTTTAGCTTGGAATTCTTCATCCATTTTTACATCAGATAATCCAATTGAAACAAATGATGTTGCTGGTACTTCTCCTGCTTTTGATACATTTTTTACAATGTATTCTCTGTCGATTGCAAGTGCTAATGCTTTTCTTACTCTAACATCTTGGAATACAGGATCATTCATATTAACACATAAGAAATAAGTTCCTAATTGACCTTCTGTGTATAAACCATTTCCAGTCATAGCTTCAATTTCAGCACTTGGTAAGTCGTCACCAAATAAAATTTGACCGTTTTTGAATGCTGATAAAATTGTATTATTATCTTCCATTAATTGGAATGTAATTGTTTTTGGTCCTAGATTTTTAACATCGTAGTAATTTTCATTTTGTGTATAAACCATTTTATCAAGGTCTGTCCACTCTGTTAATTTATATGGTCCATTACCAATGTATGTGCTTGGATCTTTTGACCAACCATCTGGATTAGCCTCTACAACATCTTTTCTAACTGGATATGTTGTTGGAAATGCACAAATTTCTAAGAAGAAAGGTGTTTCAGTTACAAGGGTAATTTCAATTGTTTTTTCATCAATTGCTTTAATTCCTAATTCAGACTTGTCTTTTTCACCAGCCATTATCTCATTAGTATTAACAACCATGTCAATCATGTACGCATATTCTGCTGCTGTAGCTGGATCTACTGCTCTTTGCCATGAATATACAAAATCTTCTGCAACTAATGCTTGTCCATCAGACCATTTTGCATCGTCACGTAAAGTAAATGTATATACTTTACCATCATCACTAATTTTGTAATCTTTTGCCATACCTTTAACTATAGCACCTGTTGAATCAATTTTCATCAATCCTTCAAATCCGTGGTTAATTAATGTTGCACCGTCTACAGATACGTTGAGTGCTGGATCAATGGTTTCTGGCTGTGGTCCATCGCAAACAGATAAATTTTCTGTACTGCCTTTACTTGCATTTGAGCAACCAGCCAAAACACTTGACAATGACATAATTAATATGCTTGTAAGTACAAGTGTTTTCTTAAAAAACTTTCTTTTCATAGTATTCCTCCATTATTGTATAATTTAATTATATAATACACTAAAGTAGTGCACTATATAATTTGGCTAAACATAGTAATGATACCATAAAAGCCCGTGGCTGTAAAGATTTATTTTTAGAGTTTAGTCATTTAGGGATAAAACTTGTTACTATTCACTGCCAATCTTGCTAACTTAAGGTTTTTTGTTCTACGGACGCACAATGTCGTCAACTTAAGGATTTTATGTTTCAATTTACAACCTAGTTAAGGTTAACCTCTTAAAATTGCTTAATTTAGATTATCGAATTATTTCAGATAAATATGAATTTATATATATCCAATTGTTTGCCTTACCCTCCT
>JAVBPB010000080.1:0-6062 GCA_031549965.1 Mobilisporobacter sp.
AACAATTTACATTCCACTCTGGTTATATTCAAATAGCTACCTGTGACACTTGAATCAACCAATTTGCAACATTTACATTCCACTCTGGTTATATTCAAATTTTTAAACGCTTTTTTAATACAATAACCATTTTGATTTACATTCCACTCTGGTTATATTCAAATATGTTATCAAGAGATTTTATGTGGAGGAACTATTCAATTTACATTCCACTCTGGTTATATTCAAATAAGATACTCCGGAGAGAATCAATCAGTTTACCGAGATTTACATTCCACTCTGGTTATATTCAAATAATTCCTACACTTGCGATTACTGTAGGAAATTACAAATTTACATTCCACTCTGGTTATATTCAAATGTCTGCAAATTCTTTCCATCTTGATTTACCAGCAATATTTACATTCCACTCTGGTTATATTCAAATGCCACGGCAGCTACACAAATAAATGATGCAATGAGATTTACATTCCACTCTGGTTATATTCAAATGCATACAAGGGATACAGGGTGTTCAAGGAGTTCAATTTACATTCCACTCTGGTTATATTCAAATTTAAAAGATGTGAATATTGCCACCTGACTGACCTATTTACATTCCACTCTGGTTATATTCAAATGTTAAAAAAAAGATACATATAGGAATTATTAAAACATTTACATTCCACTCTGGTTATATTCAAATTTGTATGGATTTTCGGTACTATGATAACCATATGCAAATTTACATTCCACTCTGGTTATATTCAAATTTATATTTTGCATCCTCTGCCAGATTTTCAAATCCATTTACATTCCACTCTGGTTATATTCAAATGGTTGCAAGGGCAGATACATAGCAACAGGCGTAAGAATTTACATTCCACTCTGGTTATATTCAAATTCATCAACTAATTTAATATCACTGCCAGATTCAAAATTTACATTCCACTCTGGTTATATTCAAATCATTTATTTAAATATATCAATACCATCTTTACGTATTTACATTCCACTCTGGTTATATTCAAATGCCGTTACTTTACCACTTCCACTATGATATCCTGCATTTACATTCCACTCTGGTTATATTCAAATGTGGTAATGTGGGATACTGTTGTATAAAAGAACCAAAATTTACATTCCACTCTGGTTATATTCAAATAAATCGGGTAAGTGGGCTGGCGGAAAGGCTCCAACATTTACATTCCACTCTGGTTATATTCAAATAAATAATTGAAAAATATCAAGCGATAATTAATTCATTTACATTCCACTCTGGTTATATTCAAATATTATACTGTTATACTTCTTTAAAACATGTTTATATTTACATTCCACTCTGGTTATATTCAAATGGAATGATGAGCATTGTGCAGAGCAAGACGGTGTTAATTTACATTCCACTCTGGTTATATTCAAATTTGCTCAGGCAGCTCCGATTATATCAGGACTAGTTCAATTTACATTCCACTCTGGTTATATTCAAATCCGTCACTTCCCAACAAGCCCCACAAGCCCTTTTAAACTATTATAATTGTCGACCCCCAAAAAATCAACTACTTTTTACCTAAAATTCACACCCATTGTTTCCCAATTACGCTCTAACTCCTGATATTCACTAGCATTGTCGACCCCCCGTACTTTTTACGCTATTGGGGGTCGACAATAAAATTACTTATCACTATATAAAATTAGATGTCTTGTCATCCACCACGCCCCAAAATTCCTTATCCAGCCATTTTTCATTTCTGCTTTGAAAAACAATTACCGAATCAACCTCTTTGCGTATATATTTTCCCAATTCCATCTTCAGCTTCATTAATTGTGACTCGCTTACTTCTCCTTCAAATGTTGACTTCTGTATATGAGTCAAATACTTTTTACATGTCTTAAATGCCTTCGGCAAAATCCTTTTGCCTCCATCATCCACAACTATATCATAAACCAATACTACATACATATCCACACCTCATTTCCCTCTACCACCACATTTCAAAGCCTTCATATTCCTTTTCACCCAAAATATGTTTAATAAGTTTATAAGCCTCTAACCTCATTAAATATTGATAAGATACATTTTTATTTAAATCCTTATGATTTATAGTTGTTTGTAACTTTTGATCAAGTTCATTTACAATTAGTCTGGATGCCTCCTTCTTCAGATGCAAAAAATTCAATTCCTTGGTGAAACTGCTTTCCGTAATTTGATTCTTATTTAATAAAGAAAAAATCAATCTATCTCCAATAAGTGGTTTAAAAATTTCTGCAATATCCAAACATAATGAAAATCTTCTAACCCCTGGCTCATGCAAATAACTAATAGTTGGATTTAATTGAGTATGATAAATTTCAGTTAGTACCTTTGTATAAATCAACGTATTAACAAAGGAAATCAAAGTATTAATCATATTATCAGGTGGATGCATTATACGTTTATCAAACTCTATTTCCTGATCAATAATAATACTCCATGCCTTATAATAAGTCTTTCGGATGTTTCCCTCATATCCCATTACTTCTTGAACAGTTTTAGCTTCATATATCTGCGTCCTTAAACCCTCAATTACATCCATATATTCCTTAACATCCTTACCACGCCCATTATAATACCTCAAATTACGGTAAATATTACTTGAAGCCGCTATAATAAACTTTTTAGCAAGGGTTAATCGTTTTTGAATATCTGAATAATGCTCTACCTGATGAACCAACAAATTGCCTGCAAGCAGGCTCTCCCTTGGGTAAAAACTTCCTGTATAAAAACTATAATAATTAAAAAAGTGCATATTTACCCCATATTGAGCTGCTAAATTAATCATGCTTGTATTAAAATTCATCTCAGACATTACATATATATCTCCCACCCTCTCAATTGGAATATCCTTTTTCTCATTTTCCTCTGTTACAAACCTTAACGTATTATCCTTTCTGCTTAATGTCCCATTTGTATAAATATAAAAGCTCTGCTGCATATAATCCATTCTCCCAACTTTAATTATTTTATACTCCTACTTCCCATTCATAATCTATTTAATATCAAAATTACTTAGCAATCATATTAAGAATAACATACCCATAATTAAGGAAATAAAGATGCCCCTCCTCTAAATAAAGCATAAATCATAATAAGCACATGACTTACAAATCCCCTTTTTATTAAGCTTAGGAGGTACCTCTTCATTAAAAATTCTTTCCATATCTTCTAAAGTTTGTCCTATTTCCTTACGATCTTCATCTGTTAATTCAACCTCCTGAGTCTTTTTTAACAAAGGATAATCTATCTTTCCTTTAATGCCATGCACACCTTTACTTTCTAAGTAAAATAAATAATACTTTACTTGAAATATACTTGCTTCCTCTATCTTTTTACTTTTCTTTACTTCATGCAAAATACCATTTTCCCTAATAAAATCAATATTAATTACATTATCAATATTTACATGCTTGTCTTCTCTGTTATAAGCATTTTCGTCCAATATTTTACCAAGCTGTACGTTCTCATTTGTCTGCTCCATTTGAATCTCATTATAAAAATACCACAACTTTCTATGACAAACTTTATAATAATACATCATTACACCAGTAACATGCTTCTCCATATAATCAAACTCCCCTAAAGTAAATTGCTTTCCCTTTTGTAATTAGAATAATCTATTTCCCTAAACCCAATCTCGTAGCTATATTCGCACTCCAAAACTGGCATTTTATCAAATTTACCCATATCCACCCTTTCCAAAATAATTGTAGTTTCTTTATGCATAATATATGTAGGTATGGATATCGTAAGGTTTCGAATGAAATCATAGTATTGTTTTTTTATAAATGGCTCCTTATCTATTTCCATTAGATCTTTATATCTTATTAATTCCTTCTCATTCTCTTTAAATACAGGGCTTGGTATTATATGAGTTGATGAAATATTTCTCATATTGATTTTACTTCTTTCCATCTCATGAGATGCAATTAATCCTATATCTTCTTTAATCTTCTTATATTCTAAAAAATACTCACTCTTTCTTATTTTCTCAACACTAAAATACTCCTCTATTAATTGAAGTTTTTGTTTTTCATCTATTTCACCCTTAATTCCACTAACTGCATCTTTAGATAATTGAAATATTTCCCGATCAATATTTTTTCCCAAATCCACATTGGTAAAAACAAAACAATTGGCTTCCTTAGTTGACTTCTTTCCCTTTCTATTACAACGCCCAAATCTTTGAAATAATCCATTTAAATCAGACAGCTCTGTAAATAAATAATCAAAATCAATATCAAGACTTGCTTCTACAATTGAAGTCGCAATCCATATTCCTGATTGATTATCAAGAATTTCTTTATCTTTATCCTTAAAAGTTTTTCCAAACTCTAAAATAACTTCTTCTTTTTTTGCTCTATGTTCTTTAATAAATCTTGAATGTAATAGATTTATGCTATCGGTTTTCATTAAATCATTATCATGCTCATTAACAAAATTTTTAATTTCAAAATAAACTTCCTGTGCCTTCTTAATGGTATTACAAACCACTAATATTTTATTACTTTTATTAGATTTCATATTTTCTAAGTACTTTTGGCAAATCATTTCTGTATTAATTTTATCATCCAACACTTTAATATTATGTCTTATAACACTGTCAATAAAAGTGCCTTCAACTACCTCATGACCCATGGCTTGTTTTAGCTCTTCCCTGACAAAAGGCGGTAAGGTTGCTGTAACTATCCCAACCTTTCCTCCAAATTTACAAATCTTTTCTATACCACAAATTAAATAGGCTAATAAATCAGGAGAATACATCTGAATTTCATCCAAAACAATTTTTGAATAAGACAATGTTGTTAACTTCATCTCATAGCCGTTATATCCAAATACAAAATCAAAAAGCTGATCCATTGTGCATATTGTAAGAGGCATAGATAACTTTTTACCTCGCTCATGGTAATCAACAATGTCTAGTTCATCATGAGCCAAATTTCTTTGATAATATTCTAAGGCATCAGAATGAAGCAAAGCAACCCTTTCCTCTAATTTCTCACCCTTAAGAATGCCCTTTCTTACACGATCATAAATTGAATTAATTGCCGTACGAATAGGTAAAATAAAAAATCCTTTACCTTTTCCAATCCAAAGCAATCCTCCCTCGGTTTTTCCCATTCCAGTTTGAGCGACTGCAATTATATTTTTCTCAGTATGTTTCATGCAAAACTGCTGTAGTTCTTTCCATTCGTAGTTTAATTCACTTAACTTTTGAGGTAGAAAATCATTAGGATATTCCACCTCCATACCTGCACTGGCACTATAATCACATCTATGTAAAAAACCTTTTATTAAAATAGTATCTTTATCATCAATCATCTTGTGAATTTTATTAATCTTTTTTCTTGTGATGGATTGAATATCAGAAAATTCATTTAATAAAGAGCTAATTAAATCCTTCTTTTCTTCATCCTGTAATACTTCCAATACATCACAATAATCGTGATGATTTAAAATTGCCTGTCCTACTCTATAATAATCATCAGGGTTTTCAAATTCATTTTCAGGTAAAAAATACAGGGATAGCACATTATGTGCCACCTCTGCATTTTCATTAAATTTTTTCTTCTTATCTGATTTTACTCTTATTTGAAATTGAGCGTTTACTTTCCCATAATCGTGATATATACAAGAAGTTCTCACCATATCAAATAAATATGTATCTTTAATATATTTTAAATTCCATAGTACATCCAAAGCTTTTAATAAATCATCGTTATGTTCCTTTATAGTTTTATCCGGCTTTGCATAGTATTTTGTTAAATCCATCTTATATTCTCCCCTTATTTTTTATTTTAGTATCTCAGCTTACATACTGATTTTACCCTGTAACATAAATTTTATTTTAAGTAATCTTAAGCTTTAATTTAATTTTTACTATTTTAAAAATCAAATTATTCTTATATTCTAAGACAGCTTTGCCTCTACAAACTATATTCCCTCAGAAAAACATTATAATTTATGAAAAAATCATTATAAGCCATGGAAATGAGACTATGATGCTTTTTCATAGGCTCATTGGAATGTTTGGCTTATCTGATTT
>JAVBPB010000107.1:0-20558 GCA_031549965.1 Mobilisporobacter sp.
AGATATCTCATAGCACAAGCTAGTAAGACCCCTTGAAGACGACAAGGTAGATAGGTTAAAGGTGGAAGTGCAGTAATGCATGTAGCTGATTAATACTAATAGGTCGAGGGCTTAACCAATAGGTTAAAAAATAAGTTTATCAGATGATTTCAATGTGTAGTTTTGAAAGTATATTGCCTTAAAAAGCGACTGACTGTAGTCGTTTTTCGGTATATATAATATAGGGGTATGATGTAATGGTAACATGCCGGTCTCCAAAACCGTTCTTGAGGGTTCGAGTCCTTCTACCCCTGTTAAGATAAAGCTGTCTGAGTAAACTTTCTTAGACAGCTTTTTTGATATAAGATACTATAAAACATAGTGCAATATTCTTAAAAAATTCACTATATTAAAAACAACTTAATAACCATGAGCTTTATTAAAAAACATGTTGTTAAAATTAAGGGTGTATGATATAATTGACTAAATGGTGTAATTTTAAACAATCAATACACAAAATATTGATTTTATCAAAAGAATCGCATTATATAATTACAATTGGAGGAATACAGATGAGCGAAGAAAACAGAGCATTATTATCTCAAAAAGAGATAGACACCTTAGTGTCATTTTTATCACAACAGCAATCCAACTTAGATGGAGAGGTTTTGAACCAAGATAGCATTGATAAGCTTATCTTATTACTTAAGAATGTTGATGGTAGTCAATTTAAATTTGACGTTAATACATCTGTTCCACCAACACAAGTATCAATGGAAAGTGTAATAGGAAAATTAACTAATATAGAAAATTATGCAACAGCAAAGAAAGTATTAGAATTCTCTATTAACGAAACATCAGGATACATAGAAATATATGTTAACATTAATGAAATGGGTAAAAATATTAAACTGACACCAGAAAACTTAGATAAGGTTACTTTACAGGAACAAGAGAACTCGACTGAGTGGGGGTACTTTATAGCACCAGTTTTATTTGACAATATAGCAAATGTATTCGGAATAAAATATCATAAATCCACTCTAGACCAAATATGCGAAATTTATGCTCAAAAAAGTTTAGGAGATAAAAATAAAAAAATTTCTGAAATCTTTTTACCAACCAGCACTTCAGTATTTAACAACATATTAAGTGAATAATTTAAATAGGTTAAGTATAAAATTTAATTAATGCTATTTACCTCTATTTATTAAATGTCACCTGAAAAAACTTTCATTATTGAAGGTTTTTTTAGTTTACCCCCATTTTAAGTAAATTCAAAAAAAATCTTGCTTTTATGATATTCCAGTGTTATAATAAGAAACAATCTAAATTTTACAGAAAAGGAATGATTAGAATGGGGCTCAGATTATAAAAACTAAAATATTTATTATATTAAAATATAGTGTGATTTATCGACTCCAAATTTTTAGAAAAAGTATATTTAGACTATAATATTAAACTAAAAACAGGAGGACATATATATGTTAGATTATGGAAGATATAAAAGAGTACCAGTAATTGATTATAAAGAAAGAGAATGGCCTAGTAACGAAATCCATAAAGCACCTATTTGGTGTAGTGTTGATTTACGTGATGGCAATCAGGCTCTTATAGAACCAATGGTTGTAGAAGAAAAGGTGGAGATGTTTAAACATCTAATAAAATTAGGATTTAAAGAAATTGAAATTGGATTTCCTTCTGCATCTCAAATAGAATATGACTTTTTAAGACAATTAGTTGATAGAAAGTTAATTCCAGATGATGTTACAATACAAGTTTTGACACAATGTAGGGAACATTTAATAGAAAGAACTTTTGAGTCTTTAAGAGGAATAAAATCAGCAGTTGTACATATTTATAACTCGACATCAACATTACAGCGAGACGTAGTGTTTAATAAAGGCAAAGAAGAGATAAAGCAAATAGCAATCGAAGGTGCAAAACTAGTTAAAAAGTTGGCAAAAGACTTTAATGGAAGGATAATATTAGAATATTCTCCAGAAAGCTTCACAGGAACTGAATTAGACTATGCTTTGGAGGTATGTACAGCTGTTCAGGATATATGGGAACCAACAGTAGAAAATAAGATAATATTTAATTTGCCGTCAACAGTTGAGATGACAACCCCTAATGTATATGCAGATCAAATTGAATGGATGCATAAGCATTTTAAAGACAGAGATAAAATAATACTAAGTGTACATCCTCATAATGATAGAGGAACTGCTGTTTCAGCAGCAGAGCTTGCAATACTTGCAGGTGCAGATAGAGTAGAAGGAACACTTTTTGGTAACGGAGAAAGAACAGGCAATGTTGACATACTTAATGTTGCTTACAATATGTTTTCACAAGGAATTAACCCAGAACTTCATTTAGAAAAAATTAATGAGTCTATTGAAATTTATGAAAGTTGTTGTAAGATACCTGTACATGTGAGACATCCGTATGCAGGAAAGTTAGTATTCACAGCATTTTCAGGCTCACATCAGGATGCAATTAATAAAGGCATTAAAGCTTTAAACGATAGAAATAGTGCAATCTGGGAAGTTCCATATCTACCAATCGATCCAAGCGATGTAGGAAGACAATACGAGCCAATTGTAAGAATTAATAGCCAATCTGGTAAAGGAGGAGTTGCATTTGTAATGGATACATATTTTGGGTATAAATTACCTAAGAATATGCATAAGGAATTTGCAGATGTTATTCAAAAAATATCAGAGAAGCAAGGCGAAGTTGCTCCTGATCAAATTATGGAAGAGTTTAAAAACGAATACTTTACTGCAAATACACCATTTGAATTTATTAAATGTAAGGTAATAGATATTTCAGAAGAAAATGAAATGGACACTATGGCTAAACTAATATTTAAATATAATGGAGTAGAAAAGGTAATTGAAGCAACTGGTAATGGACCAATTGATTCAGTTAAAAATGCAATAAGTGAAGTAATTGAGTTAAAATACAAGGTATTAGATTATACAGAACATTCATTAGGAGAAGGTTCTAATGCAAAAGCAGCTGCCTACATTCAGATATTAGACGAGGGAACCGGAAAAGTTACCTTTGGTGTTGGAGTAAGTTCCAATATTACTAAAGCATCCATTAAAGGGTTGTTTAGTGCATTAAATCGCTTATATAAGAATTAGAATAATTATTTATGCAAGAGTTATGAACTAACTCTTGCATTTTATATTTTGGGGTTGAAATTAATGAGATATATGATATAATGTTATTGTTAAAAAAATAACAATGCTAACACACTAGCAAAGAAGTTAAAATTAACTAAGGAGGAGAAAATCATGCTAAAAAGAAAATATATATACTTATTTATTTTAGTTTTAGGTGTATTAGTACTTACTTCAAATTCTTTAACAAACACTGCTTTGGCAAAGTCTAAGTATAAAACATATGAAATTTCACCTAATTCAAAGCCATATAAAAATAACTATACCAAACTAAAAACCTATAATAAAAATACTAAGGATTATTATTTACTTTTATCTTACTTAAAAGTATTGGAAAAAGAAGGAGGGGGTAAACTAATACTGAAGAAAGGAACATATACAATTTCTAATACATTATTTGTTTCTTCTAATGTAACCATAGTATTAAATGATGGCGTTGTTATTAAAAAGGGAACTAAAACCGGAACTAATAAATTTGATGCATCAGCATCCATTTTTCAATTAATCAGACATTCGTGGATGGGTATTAAGGGGAAGGTATCAAAGTATAATGGTGAGAAAAATATTACTATAATAGGCAAAGGAGATGCAACCATAGATCTTCGTTATATGGATAAATCTCTGGCAATAGTAGCAGGTCATAATAAAAATGTGCGAATAGAAAATATTATTTTTAAAAATCTGAGCACAGGACATTTTATTGAAGCAGATGCAGTGGATGGACTAAAGATTATAAATAATCAGTTTATTAATTCTAAAGAGTCTGAAAAGCTTAATAGAGAAGCAATTAATTTAGATACGCCTGATTTGTTAACTAAGGGGTTTAATAACATTTGGAGTGCTCACGATAAAACACCAAACAAGAACGTTTTAATACAAAATAATTATTTTTATAATTTAGACAGAGCAGTAGGAACTCATAAATACTCTCAAATTAAAGATTTAGATGGTAAATATACAATAAATATGTATCATACTAATATAAGAATTGTTGAGAATATTATTGTTAGAATGAGGAGCGATGCCATAAGGGTTTTAAATTGGAAGAATACTGTTATTGAAGATAATTATATTGATGACGTTGGATATGGATACAGAGGAGTATCAGCAAGCGGAGCAGTTAATCTTTGTATAAGAAATAATGTTTTTGAAGGCATGTGTCGCTCAATACAAATATATCCGGCGAAGAATTTAAATGATGGATCAGTGTATAGAACAACATTTAATAAGCTGACAAAAAGGAATTTAACTGATATGACTAAAAATACTTTAATAGATGTTGATGAAGACTTTATTCGAATTTCTGAAAAACTGGGAAACTACAGTAACTGTAAAAAAGTATACATAACAAATTAAAATTGAGAAATATTAAGCTTATTGACTACAAGTTTAAATAATGCTATAATCTGTATGTTGTATGGGATTTAAACAATAAAAATAAAAAGTTAGGTGGAAAATAATTGATAAAATTTATTAAAAACTTTAACAAATATCAACTTTTGTTAATAGAACTTGTTAAAAGGGATATTAAATTAAAGTATAGAAGATCTGTACTTGGAATTTTTTGGACATTACTTCAGCCACTGCTTACAATGCTAGTGCTTATGCTGGTTTTTTCCAAGATTTTTAATAAAGGAATAGAAAATTACCCCGTGTACTTAATTACAGGACGATTGATATTTGATTGCTTTTCAACATCCACTAAGGCAGCAATAAAAGCTATCAGAAGTAATGCAAGTATGATAAAAAAAGTATATGTACCAAAATACATGTACCCTTTATCAATTGTTTTGTCTAATTATATTACATTTTTAATATCTTTAATTGTATTGGTTTTAGTTATGGTTGTAACTGATGTAAGTTTTACATGGTATATGTTATTATCAATAATACCATTAATTTTAATATTGGTATTATCTCTTGGAGTTGGATTACTGTTATCATCACTTGCAGTTTTTTTCAGGGATTTGGAATATTTATATAGTGTATTCATTACTTTATTAATGTATTTATCAGCATTGTTTTATTCAGAAGAGACCTTAATAGGAACAGGTTCAATACTGGCACTTAGAGCTTTACAGCTAAATCCAGTGTATGCAATAATTAAAAACTTTAGATTAGTAGCTACTCAGGGAGAATTTTTTCATATACCTTCATTAGGCTATGCTACAGCATTTAGTTTTGGAGTTTTATTAATTGGAACATATGTTTTTTATAAACAGCAGGATAAATTTATATTAAATATATAGGAAGAAGGTAAAAATGGAGAATAATATTGCTTTGAAGGTTGAAAATGTGGGTATGCGTTTTAATCTAAGTAAAGAAAAGGTTGACAATTTAAAAGAATATTGTATTAAGTTTATTAAAAGAGAATTAAACTATCAGGAATTTTGGGCTTTAAGAAATATATCATTTGAAATAAAAAAAGGGGATAAACTTGGAATACTGGGTTTAAATGGTGCTGGAAAAAGTACATTACTAAAGGTAATTGCAGGTGTATTAAAACCAACAGAAGGCTCTGTAAAGACTTTTGGAAAGATTGTTCCATTACTTGAATTAGGAGCTGGATTTGATAGTAACTATACAGGAGCTGAAAATATATTTTTGTATGGAGCAGTACTAGGGTACCCTAAGGATTTTATAAAACAAAAATATAATGAAATTGTAGAATTTTCAGAATTAAAAGAATTTATTAATGTACCGATTAAAAATTACTCATCAGGAATGAAGGCAAGACTTGGATTTTCTATTGCAACAATTGTGGAACCTGAAATACTTATATTAGATGAAGTACTATCTGTTGGAGATGCAAAATTTAGAAAAAAAAGTGAAGCTAGAATTAAGCAAATGTTTGATGGTGGTGTTACGGTTTTATTTGTTTCTCATTCTATGCAGCAAATAAATAACCTTTGTAACAAGGCAATATTACTGGAAAAAGGTAAGTTAATTGCCGATGGCACAGTACAAGAGGTTGGTAAAATATACGAGGAAAAGCTTAATTCCTAGATAGGAGAATACAATGAAAAAAGTAATTACTTATGGGACATATGATTTATTACATGTAGGCCATATTAATCTTTTAAAAAGAGCAAAGGAACTGGGAGATTACTTACTTGTGGTGTTATCTACAGATGAGTTTAATGCAATGAAGCATAAAGAAGCTTACCATAAATACGAAGATAGAAAAATAATCTTAGAAGCTATTAAATACGTGGATGAAGTAATTCCTGAATATACATGGGAACAAAAAATAAAAGATGTTGTAGACAATAATATTGATGTATTTGTAATGGGCCATGACTGGGAAGGACAATTTGACTTTTTAAAAGAATATTGTGAGGTTGTTTATTTACGAAGAACAAAAGGTGTTTCAACTACAAAGATTAAAGAAGAATTAAGTGATAAATAAATGGGAGAATTAAATGAATATTGAAAAATTAAGAGATAAAAGATTATTTTTACTTGATATAGATGGTACTATTTCTTTAGACAGCACATTAATTGATGGTACTATGGAGTTTTTAAACAAGGTAAGGGAAATTAATGGAAAGTATATTTTCATTACAAACAATTCGACAAAAAGTATAAACGATTATGTTGATAAATTTAAAAAGCTTCAAATACTTGTAGATGAAAGTAATTTTTTAACATCTTCATATGTTACAGCCATGTATTTGAAAGAAAAATTTGGTAATGACTTAATTTTTGTTGTTGGAACTAATTCCTTTATTGAAGAATTAAAAAGTTTTGCTCTTAATGTAACAGAAAAAATTGATAAAGATATTAAGGCCGTTGTTGTAGGATTTGATAATGAATTAACCTATAAAAAGATTTGGAATGTTTGTGAAATACTTAGTACAATGGAAGTAGAATATATTGCTACTAATCCTGATTTAGTTTGTCCAACCGGTTTTGGCTTTGTTCCAGATTGTGGTGCTATATGTGAAATGATTAATCTGGCGGTTAAAAAAGAACCTTTATATATTGGAAAGCCTAATGAATTAATCGTCGATTTATCCATGAATATTTCTGGATTTAGTAAAGAACAAACATTGGTAATAGGAGACAGATTATATACAGATATAGCTTGCGGAATCAATGCAAAAGTGGATACAGCAGTAGTATTTACAGGTGAAGCTAAAATGGAGGATATTAAAGAATCTGTTTTTAAGCCAACTTATTGCTTTGATACAATTAAAGATTTATATTTGTGTATTAAATAAATGGTTTAAGGTGGTATATTTTATGAAAGCAATTATTAAAAAAATAATTTTATTTTTTTATAAATTAATGACTGTGATTTTTCCTATTGACAAAAAGTGCATTGTTTTTGAAAGTAATTTAGGAAGAAATTATACAGGAAATATAAAGGCTATTTATGAAGAAATGGTTAGTCTTGGTATGGATAAAACTTACAAATGTATTTGGATTTTTGAAGATACTAATACTGCGATTATAGGTGAGGCTAAAAGGATTAAGAGAAGCAGAATAATGTATTATTATTATATGTCTGTTATGCACATTCTAGTGACTGATTGCAGGCAGCCTATGTATATTATTAAGAGAAATGGTGCATCTTTTATTCAAACATGGCATGGAACTCCTTTAAAAAAGTTGGCACTTGATATGGATGATGTTAGTATGTCAGGGGAAATAAATATTGAAAAATATAAAACAAATTTTAAAAATAATGCAGCTACATGGGATTATTTAGTATCTCAAAATAAATTTTCAACAAATACATTTAGAAGGGCATTTGCCTATAATAAAGAAATTCTTGAAATTGGTTATCCAAGAAATGATGTTTTATTTAGCCATAATAATTTAGATTATATAAATAAAATAAAAAAGCAAATGGGCATTCCATTGGATAAAAAGGTAATTTTATATGCTCCGACTTGGAGAGATGATCAGTTTTATTCTAACGGTAAATACAAATTTAATGCAGAACTTGATTTTGATAAGTTTAGAGATTCTTTTTCAGATGAATATATAATGTTAATAAAATACCATTACTTAGTGGTTGAAAAAATAAATTGGGATAAATATAAAGGATTTATTTTTGAGTGTAATGTTAACTATGACATATCCATACTATATTTAATTGCAGATCTTTTAATAACAGATTATTCTTCTGTTATGTTTGATTATAGCTTATTAAATAGACCTATGTTTTTCTTTGCATATGATTTAGAAAACTACAGACAAAATTTAAGAGGATTTTACTTTGATTTTGTTAGTGAAGCTCCAGGTCCAATATCTCAAACGACAAAAGAATTAATTGAAGATATTAAAAATTATGATTATTCTAAATATAAGAGTAATTATGAGGAGTTTAAGAATAAATATAATCATGCTGATGATGGGAATGCATCAAGATTTATTGCTGATTTAATTGATAAGAAAATTAAGGGGGCATAATGTGAAGATTATTGGTTATTTAATATTTTCTATAGTTTTTTATATATGCAGGATATTTCCTATTAAAAAGGAAAAGGTATTTTGCATAATGACCCATGATTGTAGTGATGACAGTAATGTGGGTGTAGTAATAAGCTATTTAAAATCAGTTTCGAATAATTATGTTTTCAATTATATAAAAAGCCATGCCAACATTAAAAATAATTTAAGTGTTTTATTTGATTTTTTTATTGTAAAACCATATCATTTAGCTACTTCAAAGTATATTTTACAGGATAATATTTTTTTACCAATAACTTTTGTAAGATTTAGCAAAAAGGTAAAAGTTATTCAATTTTGGCATGGGACTGGTACTATAAAAAAATTCGGTCAGGATGTAAATCAAGGTATGCTTTATAAATTAGAAAGTAGTGTCAATAAAACAATTACTCATCTGATTGTAAATTCACATGTAACTAAAAATATATACAAATCCGCTTTTGGAATTGATGAATCTAAGATTTTTGTATATGGGTCTCCTATAACAGATATTTTATTTAATGCGGACAGAGAAAAGAAGGATATTGAAGGTTTTTATAGTAGGAATCCTTTACTAAAGGATAAAAAACTACTACTATACGCACCAACGTTTAGAGATAATGAAATTAATACTCCCAAAGTAGTACTAGAACTTGATAAGATAGTAAATGAATTAGAGGATAATTATGTATTAGGTTTAAAGCTTCATCCCTTTGTAGCAAAAAGTTTTCATCTAAGTAATGATTATAATGGAAAAATAGTTGATTTTTCTAACACTGAAAATACTACGGTATTACTTAAAGTAACAGATCTGTTAATAACAGATTATTCTTCAATAATATTTGATTATTGTATTTTAGAAAAGCCTATGGTTTTTTTTGCATATGATTATGGTGATTTTTCGGATCATGGAAGAGGATTTTATAAGGATTATTTTTCTTATGTTCCAGGTCAGGTGGCTTTAACTACTGATGAACTTATAAGTATTATAAAAGATAATAGATATGACTATGACCTTATTAATAATTTTAAAAATTATCATTATGAATATTTAGATGGTTTATCTGCAAAGAGGATTTATGAAAACGTAATTAATAAGTAGGAAAATTAATTAAGAAATAAACAAACAATATATTATGGAGGATATGATGAAAAATATATTAGTTACTGGATCAAATGGACAGCTTGGTATTGCATTTAATGATCATATAAAAGATAAAAATTATTATATTATTAATACTGATGTTAATGAGCTTAATATTACCAATTTAGAAGAAACAATAGCTTTTGTTAAAGAAAATAAGCCGGATATTATTGTAAATTGTGCCGCCCATACAGCTGTAGATAAATGTGAAGATGATGTTTTAAATGCATATAAAATAAATGCAATAGGACCAAGAAATTTAAGTATTGCAGCTAATGAGGTTAATGCAAAAGTTGTTCAGGTTTCAACTGATTTTGTTTTTGACGGAAATTCTTCTGTACCATATAAGGAATTTGATCAAGCAAATCCTATAAGTATTTACGGAAAAACAAAATTAGAGGGTGAAAATTTTGTAAAGGAATTTTCTAAAAAGCACTTTATTATTAGAACTGCATGGTTATATGGAAAGGGAAACAACTTTGTAAAAACTATGTTAAAACTTTCAGAAACCAAGCCATCAATAAATGTAGTTTCAGATCAGTTTGGGACGCCAACAAGTGCAGACGAATTAGCAAGGATGATTATTTATTTAATGGACACAGATAATTATGGAACTTTTCATGGAACTTGTGAAGGAAGTACTAGCTGGTATGAATTTACGAAAGAAATTTTTAGATTAGCAAATATAAAAACACAGGTAGAGTCTATATCAACAAATGAATATCCAACCAGAGCTAAAAGACCGGCGTACTCAGTTTTAGATAAATATATGCTGGGTCTTACCACAGATTTTAGAATGATGGAATGGAAAGATGCCTTAAGCATTTATATGAAATCAATTTAATTTTATATATAAGTGTTATTTATCAAATTAAATTACGTATTCATTTTACTAAAATTAAAGGAGAATGGATATGGAAAACAAAGACAAAAATCTACTATTAGAAGATGATATGAGCTCTATATGGAAAAATATAGCTTATTACAGGAAAAAAAGAGACCTAACTTTTGTCGAGTTATCAAAAAAACAGGAATTCATAGAATGTATTTATCTGAAATTGAAATGGGCAAAAGAAATCCAACCGTGCAAATGATTTATAAAATAGCTAATGCTTTGGAAATTATGCCATATGAATTGTTTTTAAGATAAAAAAGTGGCTGCTACAAAAGATTTATTGTAGCAGCCACTTTTTTATCTGTTTTGTTCAGAAAATGCCTTTTCTACAGCAATTGCTAATTGATCAGTACATGAGGTTGGTCTTCTTCCACAGTGTATGCCTGAACATTTTTCCTTAATTTGATCAACTGTCCAGCCATCAACTAATTTTTGGATTGCAGTTAAGTTACCACTGCATCCTCCAATAAACTCAATATTTGAAATTACATTACCATTAATATCAAACTTTATGTGACTTGAACAAGTATCTTTTGTTTTATAAGTATAATTCATATCTGACCTCCTTTTATTTATGAATATATTTAGCTTTATGTTTTAGTAAGCATTTTTATTGACAAAACCTTTAAATATTGTTAAAAAAAGTATTTTTATATCCAATTCCATATTCCAATTTTCAATATAATATAGGTCATGATCTATTCTTTTACGAATGGATGTATCACCTCTATAACCGTTAATTTGTGCCCAACCAGTAATTCCAGGGCGAACCTGATGTTTTATCATATATCTTGGAATCTCTTCTTTAAATTTCTCTACAAAAAAAGGTCTTTCAGGTCTTGGGCCTACAAGGGACATATCCCCTTTTAAAACATTAATTAATTGTGGAAGTTCATCAATACTAGTTTTTCTAATAATTTTACCAATATTAGTTACCCTTGGATCATTCATTGTAGTCCATGCTTTTTTTTCTTTATTGTCTGATTGGACTTCCATTGAACGGAATTTATACATTTTAAAATCTCTGTTATGAAGTCCGACTCTGACTTGTGAAAAAATTATTGGACCCGGTGAGGTAAACTTAATAATTAAGGATACTATTATCATTGGAATACCAAATATTAAAAGTGCTATTGACGCACCTATTATATCAACAGCTCTTTTAAAAAACATATTAAAAGAATTGCTTAGTGGCACATTTCTAATATGAATTACCGGCAGTCCGTCTAAATCTTCGGTATAAGGTTTTGTAGGTATAAAGCTATAATAGTCTGGTATAAATTTGGTATGTACGCCAAATTTTTCGCAAATACTAACAATACCTTCAAGCTTTGAATATTCGTTAACACTAAGAGCAATAGCAATTTCATCAAGCTTATTCTCTGACAATACTTTAGCTAACTCCTCAATAGTTCCTGTAACTGCAATGCCTTTGTATTGTGTACCATTTGGTATATTATCATCTAGTATTCCATGAATAAAATAACCCCATTGCGGATTGTGACGTATTTTATCAATATATGTTTCAGAAGAACGGCTATAGCCAACCACTAATATATGTTTTAAATTATATCCATGTTTTCTGGTTAATTTTAGAAGCTTATGGATAAGCAGTCGAAATATAAAGCTTAGTAAAACATTTAATACTGCAAAAGTGGCAAGCATGGATCTTGAAAAATGCTCCTGTTTAACCAAATATAATACTAATATGAATAAGACAATACCGACAGTATTACTTTGTAATAATCCCCAAAGCTCCCTAAGACGGCTTTTAACTCTTTTTGGAGTATATAAATTAAACATATAGTTAAGCAATAAGTAGCCAGGAACTACATATATTAAAGCCTGTGCACACATTGATAATGGAAGAAAATATTTCTTTGGCGTTTCAAAGAGAGTATGGCTAAGTATTGAATAAAATCTTAAGTAAAATGCTAATGAATAAGCTCCAACAATTATTAATCCATCTAAAAGTACATGGAGTCTGTTAAGTATTTTTTGATTATCTTTTATCATGAGAGACACCTCTTTTGTTTTAACTGATATATCTATTATAAATTATCTCCTCATATAATACAATATAAACAAATATAGTACAACATATAAATTTATTAAGATTTTATTAAGGCATAGGTTTAGCCTAATATGGATACAATTCATCAAATATTGTCATAAAATATGTTTTTACATGATGGCAGGCTGGACAAATGTCAGGTGCTGTTTTTGACACAATATGTAAACCACAATTAATACATTTCCAAGTAGCTTCATTTGGCAATGAAAATAACATGCTATCGTTAAATCTTTGTAAAAGGTAAGTAAATCTCAAATCATGTCGTTTTTCTATAGATGCAATCTGATGAAAGGATTCTGCAATTTTATAAAACCCTTCCTGTTCTGCAACTTTACCAAATTCAGGATACAACTGACTCCATTCTTCACGTTCACCAAGGGCTGCTGATAAAAGATTGCTACTTGTATCCTCTTTACTAACAGGAACAGACACCTGAGGAGTTAATTTAACTTTTCCAAGACCTTCTGCTAAATATTCAAAAAACATCTCAGCATGGCCCCGTTCATTATCAGCAGTTTCTAAAAAAATTCTTTCAAGAGTATTAAAACCCTCTTTTTTTGCTATATCTGAGTAAAATAGATATCTATTTCTTGCTTGCGACTCCCCTACAAATGCTTTTGCCAAATTAATTGCTGTTTGAGTATTAGTAAGATAGAATTTATTTCTCATAATATGCTCCAATATTGTTTTTTATATTATATTGACCTTATCGAAATACTATGATTTTTAATTACTCAAATTTAAACGAATAAAGCAAAAAAATAGAAAGTGCTTTCATTTTTATTTGAAAGCACTTTACTAAAACCATAATGAATTTAAATTTAATTTTATTGGATTATTTTAAAATAGCCTTTAAGTCTTCTTCAGGAGTACTTATTGGATGAAGTGCAAATTTATCTACTAAAACTCCAAGTACTGTGTTAGATAAAAATGCAGGTAAACTTGGTCCTATATAAATATTTTTTATTCCAAGAGACAGTAAAGTTAAAAGTATGCAAACTGCTTTTTGCTCGTACCATGATAATACTAAAGTAAGAGGAAGTTCGTTAACTTCACAGTTAAATGCTTCTGAAAGAGCCAATGCAACTTGGATTGCACCGTAAGAATCATTACATTGTCCCATATCTAAAATACGTGGAAATGGTCCTATTTGACCAATCTGTAAATCATTAATTCTGTATTTTCCGCAAGCTAAAGTAAGTATTACAGTGTCACTTGGTGCAGATTTTACAAATTCAGTGTAGTAATTTCTTCCAGTTTTTGCACCGTCACATCCACCAACAAGGAAGAAGTGTTTAATAGCTCCTGCTTTAACAGCATCAATTATAGCTGGTGCATTATTTAGTACAGTTTCACGACCAAATCCTGTAGTAACAGTTGTTCCGCCATTTATACCAGTCATTGGTTTGTCTTCTGAATATCCTGCCAGTTCGAGTGCCTGATTTATAATTTCAGAAAAATCCTTGTGTCCATTTTCATCTGCTGATATGTGTTTGATCTCAGGGTATCCAACAACAGATGTAGTATAAACTCTGTCACTGTAGGAAGATTTTGGAGCCATAAGGCAGTTAGTTGTAAATAAAACTGGTGCAGGTATTTCATCAAATTCTTTTTGCTGAGCTTGCCATGCTGTTCCAAAATTTCCTTTAAGTTGGGAGTGTTTCTTTAATTCAGGATAGCCGTGGGCTGGAAGCATTTCACCATGAGTATAGATATTAATACCTTTTCCATCTGTTTGTTCAAGTAACATTTTTAAATCACGTAAATCATGACCTGATATAACGATAAATGGACCTTTTTCAATTTTTAGAGGAACTTCAGTTGGAACAGGGGTTCCATAAGCACTTGTGTTTGCTTCGTCTAAAATTGCCATACATTTTAGATTTGTTTTACCAAATTCCATTATTAAATCAAGCCATTCTTCCACAGAATGATCATAATTCATTGCATTAAGTCCTTTAATAAACCAGTTATCCACTTCGGAATCACGTTTACCAAGTACACGTGCATGATGGGCATAAGCTGCCATACCTTTTAGACCGAAAAGAAGTGTAGAACGCAGAGAAACTAAATCGGTATCTCCTGAAAACAATTCTTTTGGATCAATAGATTTTGAACCTCCCATAGATTCTTTTCTTGAACGAACTTTTTCTGCCATTTCTAGAATTTGTCGATCATTAAAGTTAACGTTGGTAAGGGTTGTAAATAATCCATCGGTAATAAATTCTACAATATCTAATGAAAAATCATTGTTGTCAACTGCAATTTTTGCAAGACTTATTAGTTCGCTAACTAATAAGTCTTGAGAATTGGCAGTTGGCTCGTTTTTTCCACAGACACCTGTAACTGTACAGCCAGTACCTTTGGCTGTTTGTTCGCATTGATAACAAAACATTGACATGTGTTTATTCCTCCTTTTATTGGGTAAGCTTTAACCTATACACTGTGTAGAATATTCTGACACATATTATATGTAATATTTATGCCAAATATTACAAGAAACCTTTAATACGTAGAATATGGAAGAAGAGTCTTACATATTTTATTGATTTATTTCATGGCAGTATTAAATATAATATGTGCCAGTATATTCAGTTTGCTTATTAATTAATATGTTTTAAGATTATTTTTATTGGACATCTCCCGTGGTTGATATTGTGATTACTTGATAAGGGATATCCTTTTGGCTGTTTTCAAGAGCAGTTTCTACAGCGTATTGGAGACCTCCACAGCATGGTACTTCCATGCGGGCTACAACTATACTTTTAATGTTGTTTGATTTTATTATTGCCATAAGTTTTTCACTATAATCAATGTCGTCTAACTTTGGACATCCTATTAATGTAATTTTATCTTTCATGAAATTATTATGGAAATTAGCGTAGGCATATGCACAGCAATCAGCAGCTATTAATAGATCAGCGTTGTTAAAGTATGGGGCATTTATTGGTACTAGTTTTATTTGAACCGGCCATTGTTTTAGACAGGATTTGTCTATTAGCTGGGTGTGGATATTGGAACTGTCATTATTTTTGATTTTATTCATATTACTTTTTACAGCTTCTTCGTCAAATTCTTTTGCTTCACGTTCTATGAAGTTTATTGCATTTGTTGGACATACCGGTAGACAGTTGCCAAGACCATCACAGTAATCATCCCTAAGTAATTTTGCTTTGCCATTCACCATTCCTATTGCACCTTCGTGGCAGGCAGTAGCACATAGTCCACAACCATTACATTTTTCTTCATTTATCTCAATTATTTTTCTTATCATAGTTTTTCCTCCTTGACTTAATAAAATTAGTATACTACTATTAAAATATCAATTGCGTTGCATGTGCAACAGGAGGTGTAAATTTTGGAAAAATATTTTTATATTATTGAAAAATTAGATATGTTTAAGGGTATTGGAGATGATTTGGAAAATGTTCTTAAGTGCCTTAAAGCAGTAACAAAGAGTTATAGACCTGATGAAATTTTAGTTAGTGCAGGAGTTAAGCCTAATTTTGTTGGAATTGTGCTAAAGGGAAGCGTTTTAATTACTAAAGAGGATATGGATGGAAATAGAATAATAATAGCTGAAATTTCTGAAAGTGGAATGTATGGTGAGGCGTTAGCTTGTGCCGGAGTTAAATTTAGTCCGGTTACGGTTATTACTCCAAATGGCTGTGAGGTTCTATTAATAGATGTAAATCATATAATAACAACTTGTAATTTATCATGTAAAATGCATTCTCAGCTTATAAAAAATATGATTTATATTATTGCTTCAAAGAATTTGTTGCTAAATAGAAGAATTGATATACTGACACAAAAAACATTAAGGGAAAAACTTTTAATGTTTTTTAGAAGCGAAATGGAACGCAATAATTCGAATATGTTTAAGATTAATTTTAAAAGAGAAGAATTGGCAGATTATCTTTTTGCTAATAGAAGTGCTTTATCTCGAGAATTATCTTATATGAGGGAGGAAGGAATTATAGAATATGATAAAAATATGTTTAAAATTTTAAAAAATATATAATAGTATAAATAGTAATATATTAATTCCGCTTAAAATTGGTAATTAAATTACAATGAAAATTTCACAGACAGAACACAAATTAGTGATAAAATGTTATCAATGTATATTAATACTAAGAAAGGAGTTAGTAAGCATGTCTAATGAATTTGAAGGTAATTTTCATAATGAAAATAATCCTATTGATGATTGTATGAATGAAGTTAATGTTAGTAAAAATGATATAACTGAAACAATTCAGGAAACAAGTTGTAGTGAACTTAGTGATAATGAAATAAAAGAGGAATCACAAGAAATGGTGGCGAAAACATATTCCAGTTATCATTTTTGGGAAGATAATACAATTGAAGAACAGGTACAGTCTTATTCACCTAATTCTAGTGAGGATAAGCCAAGTGATTTTATTGAAACTAAAGCAAAGTCTGCAAGTAAATTTGTAAAGGCAATTAGACTTGTTGCTACTGCAATAGCTTTTGGATTTATTGCAGGACTTAGTTTTCAGGGTTTTAATCTTTTTTATTTTGCAATTAATAATGATGCAGTTGTTGCATTTTCAACTAGTAAGAATGATTTAATAAACAAAGATATTAAAATTACTTCTACAGATACTACTAATGCAAGTAAGCAGATAACAGAAGTTACGAAAGTTGTAGATGAAACTATGCCAGCAATTGTTTCCATTCAATGTGTTGTAACCATGACCAGTTGGGATTTTTGGGGAAATTCATTCAATGAAGACAGAGAAGGAAGTGGTTCAGGGATTATACTTGCTAAAACAGATACGGAGCTTTTAATTGCCACAAACAACCATGTTGTTCAAGGTGCAAAGGAAATGGAAGTTACTTTTATAGATGAGAAAGTTGTAAAAGCAGAAATTAAAGGTACGGATGCTAATTCAGATTTAGCTGTTATTGCAATTGACTTAAAAGATATCTTACCTGAAACATTATCAGCAATCAAGGTTGCTAAACTTGGAGATTCAGAAAATGTAAAAGTTGGACAAATGGCAATAGCAATAGGTAATGCTTTAGGATATGGTCAATCTGTAACTGTTGGATATATTAGTGCATTGAACAGAGAGGTAAATGTTGATGAACGAGTTATGACATTGCTTCAAACTGATGCAGCCATAAATCCGGGTAATAGCGGAGGTGCACTACTTAATATTAATGGTGAAGTTGTTGGTATAAATGCAGTAAAATATTCCTCAAGTGATGTGGAAGGAATGGGCTATGCTATACCAATATCAACGGCAACTCCAATTATTAATGAGTTAATGGCAAAAGAAACATTAAAAGAGGCTGATAAAGGATTTCTTGGAATTGGCGGAGAGGATATTACAGAAGAAATTTCTAAACAGCTTAACATGCCTAAAGGTGTTTACGTAACCAGTATAACAGAAAATTCCGCAGCACAAAAAGCAGGAATAATAAAGGGCGATATAATTACCAATTTTAATGGAACTGATATAAGCAGTATGGAACAATTAAGGGAAAAAGTTAGTAACACAAAGACAGGAACAGTCGTAAAGGTAACTATTCTTAGAGTAAATGAGGGCGATTATAAAGAACAAATTATTGAAGTTACATTAGGAAGTAGAGGTTAAATAAATCAGCTTAAAATCTATTTAGATTTTAAGCTGATTTTCATATCAAATTTAAATCAAAACTTAATAAAAAATTAAGTACTGTATGGTTTGTCAATGTTCATTGATGTTCTTAATGTGTTGAAATCACTGGTTTTGGGAGTTACTATAATTATCTAATTTTATCAGTGTTCACCCAAGATTGTGTCAAAAGTTGTGTCAGGTTTGATGGATAAGTAAATGAACTAAGCCCTTTAGGATGAAAATAATAGCACTATTTAAGAGTAATCGGACATGGTTATCATGCATGAAGCTTTTATATAGTTTTTTCCTTATAGGGTGTTTATATTAATTTTAGTTCAGCTAGATTATACACATAAAGGTGGAAAGTTTTACAATATTCATTCATTAGAAAATAAAACGTTTTTTTATAGACTGAGATAATTCATAATGACCGGCTCAACTTTGAGTTGGTTATTTTTATGTTCGGGACTATAGGGTAAAAAAGACACCCAGAGGATGTCTTAACTATATTGTATAAAATTATTTGTTTCCAAGATATGCTTTAAAATCTTTAATGATTTGTTCATCATGGGATTGCTCAAACTCGGCGGCTACCAGCTCTCTTTTTTTGATTGCTTCATCAACCCATATTTGAAATTCATTTCTTGATATTTTTCTTGTTGATACTTTTGCATAATTACGTTTATATGCCTTTTGAAATTCTTGTAAAATTGGATTACTATTAATTTTATTTTTTCTTGCCTTGGTAGTGGCTATTCTTTTACAAGTAGTATTTTCACCTTCTGGAATTCTATCGCAATAGTCTGTGGCATAATCACCCTTTAAGATAAAATATTTTCCACAATTTTTGCATTTTTTCATTTTTATATTGTTTTCTAACATTTTTTGAAATTCAATATGAACAATATTATCCAATGAATTAGTAGGAAATAACTGATACTGTTCTAAATCTAAGCTCTTAATTGATTTAATAATTTCTACATCAATATTTTGGTCAAACCATTCTGTCCAAGATAGTGGATTATTATAATAACCTCTTTCAAGAAAGTTCTCTATAGATTCATAAGAATTTGCTTTACAAGAATCATCATTAACATGAAGTAGAGATTTGTATTCAATACCAATACCAATATCATTTTTAATTTTTTTAAATACAAATTTACTTTCTATATTCCAATCGGCCAAATAATGCGTTGGATTTAGTTTATTATATAAATAATATCTTTCCTTTGCATTTAATAAATTAATTTTTTCATTTAATTCTACATCAAAACAAAAAGCAAATATTTCTTTATATGCTTCTTTGATTTTACCAGGTTCTAGATCATCTAGTGAAGTAAGAGCAATTTCCTTACGCTCTGATGATTTCATATAGGGATGATTAATTATATCTGTAAGGTTATTAATATATGGATTTTTATAATCGTATATTAAATTCCAAACAAGTTTTAAATAACTTAATTCAGAATAAGCTAAATTATTAGAATATTCTTTAATGTTAATATTTTCGTTTTTAATCTTTCTATCAGCGAAATTAATTGCATAATCAATAATAAGAGGATATTTTTTAATAAAATTATGTAATTGTTCTGTATATGCTTCAGAACTATATCCCATGCCTATCATTAAATTATCATAAAATTCTGAATAACTTGAATAGTCTATTTCCATAAAGTCAACAAAACATTCCCCAATATCATAACTAGCAATATCCTTTATTTCCTCATTATAGATTATCATTTTTTTAAGTTTGTCATCATAACCAATATATTCACCAAGCATATTAACATCTCCTAAAATAGAATATTGAGTTTTAAAAAAAATATATCCTCTGTAATACTCTAACATAATATATTGACTTTGTAAATAGTATTTGATATAATAATTTAGAACACAGAAAAATATAAAATTTCAATAATCTAAAAGAGAGGAAAGGGAATTATGAGAGAAAGAGACAATCAATTATCAACAAGTATGCAAGACAAGAGGTTGCTAGATGTAAATGAGGTATGTATTTACCTTAACCTAGGGAGGGTAAGAGGTGTAGAGTTTGCCAAATCAATAGGAGGTAAGCCTGTAATTACAAGTATCTTATAATATTAGAAAATCCTTGATACAATAAGTACATAAAACAAAAGGAGGATAACTAATATGGCTTTTGATACAACTATCAATCAAAATTCTTGGATATCTCATATTGAACAAT
>JAVBPB010000095.1:0-45656 GCA_031549965.1 Mobilisporobacter sp.
TGCTCTTCAAAACAGACTTGAGCATTCAATTGCAAATGCTGACAATGCATCTGAAAACATTCAAGCAGCAGAATCTTCAATCCGTGATACAAACATGGCAAAAGAAATGGTTAAGTTTGCTAAAGATGGTATTTTACAACAAGCAGCTCAATCTATGTTAGCACAAGCTAATCAACAAACACAAGGAGTATTATCTTTATTAGGATAATATGATTATAAAGGCAAGGTTAGGAATTGGTAAATAAGGTTACTACCTTTGTCTGAATGATACGAGAGTTGGCTCAAAGGCCAACTCTTTCCTTTTACTACCAAAAGAAAGGAAGATATAATGCTTTCTATTTGTATTATAGTGAAAAATGAATCTGAGAATTTAATGAGATGTCTGCAAAGTTTATATAATTATAATTACGATATAGTTGTAGTTGATACTGGATCTACAGACAATACAAAAGAAATAGCATTAAAATTTACAGACAATGTATTTGATTTTGTTTGGTGTGATGATTTTAGTGCAGCGAGAAACTTTGCCATAAGTAAAGCGAAAAATAATTTTATTATGATGATTGATAGCGATGAATTTGTTACAAGTATCCAAAAGAAAGAGTTAGAGGAACTTATATTACAAAATCCCAAGTCTGTGGGAAGAATTAATAGAAATAATGTATTTTCTAGGAATCAAATAGGATTCTCTGGAAAGGAAAAAGTAAATAGAATTTTTTCAAAAGAATACTTCTACTATAAGGGTAAAATACATGAACAGATAGTAGCATTAAACGATGAAAAATATGAAACTTATGTAGCACCAGTACATGTTGATCATAGTGGATATGATGGAAATATGCATGAGAGGTTTAAGAAAGCAGAGAGAAATATAGGTTTATTAAAGAAAGTGTTAGAAGAAGAGGGTGATGACCCTTATATTTTGTATCAACTTGGAAAGGGATATTATTTTTGTCAAGACTATAAAAATGCAGTATATTATTTTGGAAAAGCATTAGAATTTGATTTAGATCCTAAGTTGGAATATGTCAGCGATATGGTAGAAGTGTATGGATATGCATTAATTAATAATCAACAGCATGAAGATGCACTTTCACTAGAAAGTATATATGAAGAATTTTCATATAGTGCAGATTTTGTATTTATGATGGGAATTGTATATATGCAAAATCAGCTATTTAATAAGGCAGTGGAAGAATTTCTAAAAGCTGTTAAATTTAATGAATGTAAAGTAAGTGGAGTTAATTCCCATTCTGCTTATTACAATGTAGGAGTTATTATGGAATGTATTGGTGATAAGAAAAAGGCTATTGAATACTATAATAAATGTGAAAATTATGAACCTGCCAAACAGGGAATATATAGATGCAGGGACATTTCGTAACTTGTGTTCTCTATGCTTTTTTGATATAATAAATATAAGTGTTATGATTATATATAAAAGCTGTAATAATATATCTAAGAAGGAGATGTAAAATATGGCAGAATTAAAGAAAAATCTACAGCAAATGAATAAAGATATAGAAGAAATAACAGATCATTTTTATAGAAAGCAAGATAAAGAAGGTTATGATAAATTGAATCAGAATATACCTAAAATAATGGGTGTGATAGAAGAGATAATGGTATTTGCTAGTAAAAATAAGAATATTCAAATAGATGAGAATGCCATACTTAATGCTCTAAATAAGGCAATGAATGCAATGGAACAAAAAGATACAGTTTTAATTGCTGATATATTAAAATACGAACTTTCTGAGCAATTTAACAATATTATTAATCTACATTAAATAGAAATAGATTGTAATAATTGAACATAGTATTTTAAGGAGAATGGACAGATGACCATATATGAGAAAAATGTAGAATGTATTCACCGAATGCGTGAATATATGTATAGTTTTATAGATAAGTTACCATTAAAAGCTGAGAAAAATAAAACTGATAATATTAGTGCAATGAATACATTGGATGGAAATAGAACCATTCTAGTTGAAGTTGGAGGTAAAAGTTACCGTCTTAACAGTAGCTATAATCCAGTAAATGAAGCAACAAAATGGGCAGAAAGATTTAATCTTAAAAACCTTGAAATTGTAATTACAATGTTTGGATTTGGAAATGGAATAATTCCTAGAGAGCTTCTTAAGAGAATGAATAATGGAGAAATACTCATTATATTTGAGCCTAGCAAAGAAATATTTATACACACAATGGAAAATTACGATTTGACAGATATAATAGAGGATCCAAGAGTATATATATCCGTTGAAGAATTTAATGAAAGTGAGTTTCCAAGAGCACTATGGAAATTTGTATATTGGACTAATGTATATTCTCAAATACATTGTGTTCATCCCCTATATAATGAGATGTTTCCGGAAGCTTTTGAGGAATATTATAAGGTTATTGCCGATAGTAACGATAGAACAATAATTAATAGAAATACAGAAAGTGCTATAGGAAAAAAGGAAACTATCAATGCAATACAAAACCTTAAATATTTAAAAGATTCCATTACTACAGATGATCTAAAGGGAGTTTTTTCAAAGAATGTTCCTGCTATAATAGTATCAGCGGGGCCTTCTTTAGATAAAAATGTTCAAGAACTTAAAAATGCAAAGGGTAAAGCTGTTATTATCGCAGTTGATACGGCTGTTAAACATCTTTTGGCTAGAGATATAATCCCTGATTTTACATTTACACTAGATCCAAACAAATGGACAGGGCATTATGCTGATGATAGAAGCAGTCAAATTCCAATGATTTGCAGAATTGAAACAAATACAGAAATTTTTGATAAACATTCAGGTCGAAAGATTTACTTTCAGGCTCATAAATTTTTTAATAAAATATATGAACTATTTGGAAAAGAATTATCTGAATTATTAACAGGAGGCTCAGTGTCAACGGCGGCATTTGCTGCATGTGCATCAATGGGCTTTGACAAAATTATTTTGGTCGGACAGGATTTGGCATATGCTGATGGAGGTACAACTCATGCAGGTAAAACTATCTCTTATACAAACAGCCAGCAGGAAATAAAATATATAGAAGACATTTATGGCAATCAAATTCAGTCAAGAAACGACTGGTATTTATTTTTAGATTGGTTTGTTGATACAATCGCCCATTGGAAAGGTCTTGCCATTGATGCAACAGAGGGTGGGGCAAAAATCAAAGGTACTGCAATTATGACTTTGAAAGAAGCTATTGATAAATATTGTATAGAAGAAATAAAAGTGAATGAAGTGATTGAAAGTGTACCACCTACATTTGATAATAAACAGTTAAATGAGATACAACGTTTTGTTAATAAGAACATAGAGGATTTAGAACTTATTAAGAAAGAAGCTGTAAGTGCAATAAATAATTGTGACAGATTAATTATGGAATACAAGAAAATTGATGGAGAATCATACACAAGCAAATCTTGTAATAAGGAATTAACAAAGATTAATAATAAAATAGAACAGTGTCCAGTGAATGAATTAATTGATACTTTTATAGCCGATGTAGCAATAGTTGAATTAGAAGATATTTATAAAATGGGAGATGACGAGAGAGAAAATAAAATGCAAACTTATAAGCAGGCTAAAGCACTTTATAAAGCTATCTCTGGAGCTGCGGATGAATTAAAACCAATGCTTGAGAAACTATCTCTTTTATAATAAACTCCAATATATTAAATCTAGAAAAAAGAATTAGGAGATAAGACATGGATAAATTGAATAACGGTATAAATATACTAGCAATTATACCTGCAAGAAGTGGCTCTAAAAGCGTTCCTCATAAAAACATTAGAATGATGAATAATAAACCGATGTTAGCATATTCAATTGAACATGCTAAATTATCAAAATATATAAACAGAATAATTGTAAGTACAGATTCAAAGGAATATGCTAGTATTGCCAAAGAATATGGAGCCGAAATACCATTTATCAGACCAGAGGAATATTCAAAAGATTCCTCTGTAGATTTTGATGTTTTCTATCATGCACTAACGTTTTTAAATGAAAAAGAGCAGTACAAACCGGATATTGTTGTACAGTTAAGACCAACATATCCTATAAGAGATATTGATGATATTGATGAGATGATAAGAATTTTGCTTGAGAATAAAGATATTGATTCTGTAAGAAGCATAGCACCTGCAAAGGAAATACCTTATAAGATGTGGCTAAGGGATGATGATGGTAAGATTAAGCCACTTATTAAGGATATAGAAGAATGCTATAATATGCCAAGACAAAGCCTTCCCAAAGTATACTATCAAAATGCATGTATTGATGTAGTAAGAGGGAATGTAATATTAGATGGAAAATCTATGTCTGGAAAAAATATCTATGGATATGTGATGGAAAAAAATTATGATATAGATACAGAAGAAGAGTTTAAGAAGGCAGAAGATTATTTAAAAATAAAGAGTGGATTATGCCAGTTTGTATTTGATATAGATGGAGTTATTGCTAAAATCCAAAAAGATCTGGACTATGCATTAGCAGAACCTAATACTGAGATGATAGCAATTGTAAATAAACTTTATGATATGGGTAATAAAATTATTCTCTTTACAGCCAGAGGATATGTAACAGGGATAGACTGGTCAAAGGTTACAATGGAACAAATGAATAGATGGGGTGTAAAATATTCTGAGCTAAAGTTTGGAAAACCAAATGCCGATTACTATATTGACGATAGAATGATTAGCTTAGAAGATTTAACTCAAATATTTACTGACATATAGATGAAAACAAATAAAGGAGGAGTAATATGGAAAACACAAACATATTTAATAATCTTTTTATATTTGAAATGGCAAATAACCATCAAGGAAGCGTAGAACATGGATTGGATATTATACGTGAAATGGGTAAAATAGCTAGAAAAAGAAATATAAAGGCAGCAGTTAAACTTCAATACAGAAATTTAGATAATTTTATTCATCCTGATTACATTGGAAGAACAGATATAAATCATGTACCTAGATTTATGAGTACAAGATTATCAGATAGTCAATTTGAAGTATTAGTAAATGCAATAAGGGAAGAGGGTATGCTTACCATGTGTACTCCTTTTGATGAAGATTCAGTTGAACTGTGTATGGATCATGGAATAGATATAATAAAAATTGCTAGTTGTAGTGCACTTGACTGGCCTTTGCTTACAGAAGTTGCCTTAACACAAAAACCGCTTATTATTTCTACTGGGGGAAAATCTTTAGCAGATATAGATAAACTATATAATTTCTTTACACATAAAGGATGCACTTTTGCATTTTTACATTGTATCGCACTTTATCCTGTGCCAAATGAGAATCTTCAATTAGATTTTATTGACAGATTAAATAAAAGGTATCCAGAAGTAACTATTGGATATTCAGGGCATGAAAATCCTAGTGATAATACAGTTCCTATGCTTGCAATAGCAAAAGGTGCTAAAATATTAGAAAGACATATAGGACTTGAAACAGATACCATTAAACTAAATAGTTATTCAATGAATCCTGAACAAACTGATAAATGGGTTGAATCAGCATTATTAGCAAAGGAAATGTGCGTTGTAAAAGGTAATAATACTAAATATGTAAGTCAGGATGAATTAGATTCCTTAAATTCTTTAATGAGAGGCACATATTTAAAGAAAGCTGTTAAATCAGGAGAGGTAATATCAAAAGAAGATGTGTTTTTTGCCATGCCATGCTTAGATAAGCAAATGACTAGCGGTCAATTTTATGATGGAGTTGTTGCTAGTAAAGATTATGAAGCAAATGGAGCTTTATATGAAACAAAACAATTAGATAATATTGCAATTCTAAGAAGTGTTGTTCACGATGCAAAAGGTATGTTATACGAAGCTAATATAGCAATAGGGCAAGACTTTGAAGTAGAATTGTCACATCATTATGGTATGGCTCATTTTAGGCAGACAGGGGCTATTATTATTAATGTAGTTAATAGAGAGTATTGTAAAAAGCTTATAATAGTACTTCCAGGACAAAAACACCCTATGCACGCTCATAAGATTAAGGAAGAAACATTCCAGTTGTTATATGGGGATTTACAGGTGAATTTAAATGGTCAGAATATTGATATGAAACCAGGAGATATTCAAACTGTTCAAAGAGATGATGAACACTCCTTTACATCCAGAACTGGGGCTATATTTGAAGAAATTTCTACAACTCATGTGAAAAATGATTCTTATTATAGTGATAGTAAAATTAGCAGGTTAGATCCTATTGAAAGAAAGACTATTTTGAAGAAATGGTAATGATTTACTAAGGATTTAAAAAGGAGAAAATATGGGATTAAGACTTTTGGATTTAGAGGTATTCACAACTAATCTGACAGATTTGACAATGAATATTCTTTATGATTTCTTTGGGAGCGACAAACATAAATCGGACACGATTGTTGTATATAATAATGGTTTTTACGGCATAATCATATATGATACATTTAAAAAGAATATGCAAAATAACATTGAAGGATGTATACAAAAAGAATATTTATGTCTCGGAGAGAATATGTGGAGGGAGGCAAAAGAAATCTTTAAATTCAATAAAGAAATATTTTGTATCCCAGTACTAACACCTCTAAATGAATTGATATATTTCGCAACAAATGATAGCTCTATGGATATATGCGTGGAGTTTTTAAAAGATTTTATAAACCATCCTGAATGGGATTTTTTGGATTCGTACTATATTGAAGGAACTTTACAAAAAATTGAAATAGAAGATTTTAATGAAGCAGCTTATTTGTTTTTTAGTATTTGTAAACAGCATAAAATTCCAGTGCAGGGTATTGGGGAGCAGTGGGATATATATGAAAAGTATTCAAATATATGTTTTGATAATATAAAATGTCCTAATGAAACAATTTTAAAATATCAATTAAACAGCCAAAAGAATTTTAATGACCTTTTAAAAACTATGAAAAGGCTTATTAAAATAAATGAGTCTAAAGAAATATTAACTTTAGTAAAAGAACTTAAAAGTAAAGGAATAAAGTCTTTTACTTTTAATGTTCCGCATCATAATGCAATAAATAACATATCAGCTGATGAATTAACAAGAAAAAAGTATGGTGTATCAGGTAACTATCTAACATTTCCGGAAGATATAGTTGAAATAGAGCAACTAAAAAAAGTTTTAGGACAAGATTATGAGATATTTAAGGAAGGACTTTTAGAAGGTCTTACTCCGGTTCGTCAAGGTGAATTAACTTATTTGAAAGACTATAATTCAGAGTATGTAAATGTAATAGAAGGAAAGAGAGTAACTACAGGAGTTCCTCTTGACCATACTAATACTATTCATATATTTGGACACTGTATTGTAAGAGGATTGCATGTAAAGGATGAAGATACTATTCCAAGTATATTACAAGGCATTCTTAATAAAAATGGACATAATAATTTTAAAGTTATAAATCATGGTGTAGGATTTAGCTTTTATAATGGAATTATACATAAAATAAATGAACTGGATATTAAACAGGAAGATATTATTTTAATAATTGAAGAGTTTGTTCTTGAAGAAACTTTTTATAATAAAGATAATATTGACTGGGATTTAACACATATGTTTGAGAACAAGCCTGAATCAGAACAGTGGTATTTTGAAATACCGGTACATACAAATGCTGTAGGGAATAAGCATATTGCAGAATTTGTATATAGTAAGATAAATAGCTTTATAAATACAAGCTATGAACAAAAACTTCTTCAATTTGGCAAGAAAATGGAAGAAGATTTACTTTCAAAAGGTTTAAGAGCATATTTGGATTTTTTAGATGGAGAAAAGGTTATGTTAAAGGATGGAGAAAAGGCAGGAGCGATTGTTATGAATTGCAATCCTTTTACATTGGGGCATAAATATCTTATAGAGTATGCAAAGGACATGGTGGATATTTTATATATTTTTGTATTAGAAGAGGATAGATCTTATTTTCCTTTTAATGATCGAATAAAGCTTGTAAGGGAGGGTACAAAAGAGTGGGATAATGTTTCGGTTATACCAAGTGGAAAGTATATAATTTCTACATTGACTTTATCAGAGTATTTTGTAAAGGATCAGATACAAGATACAGTGATTGATGCAACAAAAGATTTAAAGATTTTTACTTCATATATTGCTCCGGCATTGAATATTACGGTTAGATTTGCAGGTGAAGAGCCAATAGATAGAATAACTAAGCAATATAATGAAGCAATGAAAGAAATACTTCCAAACCGTGGAATAGAATTTGTAGAAATAAAAAGAAAAGAAACTGGGGGAAATGTTATTAGTGCTTCTAGGGTTAGAAAGTGTTTGGAAAATAAAGATTTGGAAAGTATAGAAAAACTGGTTCCAAAACCTACATATGATTATTTGATTGAGAGATTTGGTTAAATAATCTTAATATAATGATAGACATTTTATTAAAAGAAAGAGAGTAAAATGAATAAAGCAATTTTTTTAGATAGAGATGGGGTTATATGTGAAGATACAGATTATGTAACTTCACTGGATAAACTTTTAATATATGATTTTGCAAGAGAGGCAATTGACATTTTTAAAAGCCTTGGATATAAAACTATAATTATATCCAATCAATCTGGTATTGCAAGAGGAATGATGACAGAGGAAACTCTTAAAGAAATCAATAATGAAATAACTAATAGAATAAAAATAGATAAAATATTCTAGAGGTAGGACTGTCTTTTCAGAGATTATAGCCATATTTATTAGCTCAAAAATTTATAAAATTACAAGTAATTTAGAAACGAATTATGAAAGACATGATATATGCTTAGAAGCATTATTAAAAGGAATTGTGAACATTATTATTGAATTGAAAAGGGTGAAAATGTCGCAGAGTTAAAAGAATTGGCTCTGAAGCAAATTATTGATAATAAATACTATGCGAGTCTTCAAGGGAAGATATTATGCATGGGAATAGCTCATGATATTAAGAGATGCGATATAACCTATAAATTGATAGATAATTAATATGGTGTGGGTAGGTAGCAAGATGAATAAAATAAAAGAATTATTAAAATATTGGGGACAGGTATTCCTAATTCCTATTTATTGGTTTTCATATATAACTCCGAGAAATAAGAAGATTTGGTTGTTTGGAAGTACATTTGGAAACAGATTTGCTGATAATCCAAAGTATTTTTATTTGTATGTAAATCAATATCGTAAAAAAGAAATCAGGTCAATTTGGATTAGTAGAAATTTAAGTATTGTAAGGATGTTGCAAAAAGAAGGATACGAAGCATACTACTACAAATCATTCAAGGGTGTTTTTTTCTGTTTAATTGGAGGAGTATATATTTTTGACAATTATTCCAAAGACATTTCCTTTTGGCTTTCTGGTGGAGCAAAGAAGGTAAATTTATGGCATGGAATTCCTTTAAAGAAGATTAATATGGATAATGAATTTGATTATGCAAGAAATCCAAGAAATTTAAAAGAAAGATTATATTATACTTTGAGAAGAATGAGTGATGAAAAGCCAAACCATTATGTGGCTACGACCTCAAAATTTCTAGTTAATATATTTTCCTCGGCTTTTGCTACTAAGAATGTATTAGTTACAGGATATCCTAGAAATGATAATTTAATTAATACTAATTATATAAAAAATATTTATACAAAGGAAGAATTGAAACTATTTAAATATTTGAAAAATTATAAAAAAGTAGTATTATATATGCCTACATTTAGAGAAAGTGAAGGGAAATTTTTTGATGTAGTGAATATTAGAGAATTTAATCAATTTCTAGATAATGAAAATATATTATTTTGCATTAAACTACATCCTAAATCAAAGCTCCTAAAAGAATTTTTATTGTTAAAAAGTAAAAAAATATTTATTGTAAATCCCGATGTGGATCCATATCCTATATTGGATAAAGTGGATATCCTTGTTACAGATTACTCTTCAATTTATTTCGATTTTTTATTAAAAGACAAACCTATTATTTTTTTTGATTATGATTACGAAGAATATATAAGTGAGTCTAGAAAATTATATTTTAATTATGATGAATTTACGCCAGGGAAACGGGTTAAAACTATGTATGAATTAATGAATAGTTTGATTGAAGATGATAATTATGAGAATAAAAGAAAATTAATCAAGGATAGAGTACTTGATAAATATGATTATAATAATACTTTTTCAGATAGATTATACGAAAAAATTATTAATATATTTACAAGAAAATAGGAGGATTATACTAGATTCAGAAATTTCGAATGTGATATTTTTGAATAATGATGTGAAATTAGTATCTATAGAGCCATATCCAGATAGATTAAAATCTTTATTAAAAGCAAATGACAGCGCACATATTTCTAAGGTTGTAAGTGATGTGAATCATATAAATTTTGAAATATTGATAAGAATTAAAAAAGTGTTATTGTATACTTTCGTGGTATTTTAGATGGTTTTGAATATCTTCATTCATGGATAAGTGAAGGACGTCTGGTAATGAAAGCTATCTTTTGAGGGCACTTTTACAGAATAATAAAGATTATGAAATTATATTATTTAATGCAATATCACAAATCATTTAGGAAATGAGTATATTAAAGAAAATATGCAATTATGTGTTGGCGTATGAAACCGTTGATAAAAAAATTTAAAAAAGGGGAAAAAATAAAATTGCGTGAAAAAATATGTGCCATTGTAGTAACTTATAATAGAAAAGAACTACTTGTAGAATGTATAGAGGCTTTGTTAAAACAAACTTATAAGTTACATGAAATATTGATTATTGATAATGCGTCTGCAGATCAAACGTATGAACGAATCTTGGAGTGTAAATTACTTGAAAACCCAATAATTTCATATAAAAATACTGGTGCCAATTTGGGAGGAGCAGGTGGATTTAATTTTGGTATTAAAGAAGCGTATCAAGGTAAAAGCAATCTGTTTTGGATTATGGACGATGACACAATTGCTACAGATACAGCATTGGAAGAATTAATGAAAGTATATATTAATGTAAATGACAAAAAATTAGGATATTTATGTAGTAATGTGAAGTGGACTGATGGCAATGCTTGCAATATGAATATTCCACATAAAACGGATAGATGGATTGACACAGTAGATAAAGGATACATGGAAATAATTAAATGTACATTTGTATCAGTATTAATTAAGAGAAATGTAGTAAAAAGAGTGGGATTGCCTATTAAAGAGTTTTTTATTTGGGGTGATGATACAGAGTATACACGCAGGATTACATTACAAGGATACAAGGCATATTTTGCCTATAATAGTATTGTAGTGCATAAAATGGCAAGCAATAGTTCTCCAAATATAATTACTGATGATTCAAGCCGATTGGACAGGCATTATTATCGTTACAGAAATACAGTGTATATTCGTATTAGAAAGAAATATTTTGGGGAAGAAGAAGTAAAAAGGGCAAAGAAGAAGATTTGGAAAGACTTTAAAGATATTGTATTAGAAGTTGGATATAGAGATAGAGGCCTTAGATTAAAATGCATTGTGAGAGGAATTATTGCAGGGTATTTTTTCAATCCTAGAATTGAGAAGGTTAAGTAAACAGAGAATTTAATTTTTATGGAAACAGAAAATTTATGAATATATTTGATAATTATATTCATGAATTTTTTATTAACATAATAAGGATAAGTATGTTTTGAGTCAACTTATAATTTTATTATCAAATTCCAATACATAAAAATATTTTTAAAATACCTAATTATAATTGTTAAATCCGTCGATATAATATACATGTTGACAATAATATTACTTTTGAATATAATTTTAATTATATTTAAGCATATTTTGATAGTACTTTGATATGATTTACTCTGTTAAGATATGAAAGTAATTAAAAATTCGTAGAAGAATCTATTCTACGAATTTTATTAGAACGCAAATTTTTACATTTTGGAAAAGAGTTTTTATGTAAAAAAAGGAACTGTAATAATTATAACCAAGGAGGGTTAGCTAGAAATTATCTATATGTATGCCTACAACAGGGCATATATCTCTGACATTACATTAGGTTTATTGGTCAAATAATTTTAATGAAGAATAAATTATTTAATTATTTTTCAAATAAAACTAAAAATAGTAATGAAAAATATCAAAAATAACCCTATTATTTATTATAGAATCAAAGAAAATAAAGATGTACTAAAGTAATATTTATTTTGTATGTAAAAATCAAAGTATTTGTGTGAAGCGTGGTATTTTATTCAGTATTAGTAATTTAATTACAAATGAAATATTTATGAAAGATTGAGTGAAATTATTATTGAGCTATATCTTGAAGGACTCATGTCTTTATTGAGAACATAGCATAAAATAAATTTTGTACCTTATACAACTGAAAGGAATTAACTAATATGAAAAAATTATCAATATGCATTCCTACATGGAATCGAGCAGATATATTAAACATAACTTTAGGCTCTCTTATTAATCAATTAAAAGGTTATGAAGATCAAGTAGAATTAATAGTATCAGATAACAATTCTGAAGATAATACAGAAGAAATTGTAAAGAATTATTTGAAAGACTTTCCTCTTATATATCATAGAATGAAGGAAAATATTGGAGGAACTGGTAATTTCGATTTTTTGATAAATTATCTTTCAACTGGAGAATATTCTATTTTAATAGGTAATGATGATTTAGTGTTAGATGGAGCAATTCCTAAAATATTAGAGTTGATTTCGGATAGTAAATATGATTATTACTATATGAATCATTGCTATAAGCCAGTGCAAGAAATTATACATATTATTAATACAGCAAATTCATCATATAAACCTACCTTTGAAGCTTGTGAGTGTTATGACCTTACAAATAAAGATGTAGAAAAATGGGAAGAAATATTAACTTACGATGGACTAAATCCAGGAATCAATATGCTCTATATTGGAGCTCACTTAATAAAAAAAGAAATTTGGAAGGAAAATAGACATATTATATCTGATTTTGCATTAAGAGATTATCCTGAAATTAAAGAAAAAACAAGAACTAATTTTTCTTTATATGAAAGTATAGCTATGACAGAATTAATTATTGCAAGGGCAATGATGGGGAAAAAATGTTATTACTGTGGAGAACCTTTAATAATACAAGGACTTGGTTCACAAGAGCTTACAAAAGTTTTTTCACAGTATTATATTAGAACTAGATATCATCAAATTCAACATTTTATTAAGTGCGGTATTGATGATAAAATATTAAAATATTTTAAAGAAATAATTGATAAACGAGTATTAGTAAAACTTTCAGAGATAATGAATTACAGAAGAGAACAAATATATGAAAATGATTGGGTATTGGAATATATTGAAAAAAATATATCAGATAAAGGATTTTTTGAAAAGCTCTTTGATATATTTTCTGATTATAATAATAATCACTACATTAAAATATTAAAAGGTATATTTAATAATGAATTAAAAAAATATCTAAATAAGGAAAATCAAAATATTGTTTTATGGGGAACTGGAGATGTAGCCAGAAGCATATTAGATAATACTGATATTTTAGCACAAAAAATAAATTTTGTAGTTGATGCAAGTATTATATTACATGGAAAAAAATTTGAAATATTAGATATGGAAATTAAAAGCCCACAAGATTTAAAAGGAATGGAAATTGATTTAATAATTATATCGACTGTGAAGTATGCTAAGGATGTATTTGATTTTATAGAAAAGGAATTAAAGATTAAAACAACGGTCTTATCTTGCGATGGTTTTATACAAACTTCGTGTTAAGCTGGAAAAGGAGTGCTGTGGATGAAAGTAGTTATATTGGCTGGTGGTTTTGGAACAAGGATTAGTGAAGAATCATATTTAAAACCAAAGCCTATGGTAGAAATTGGAGATAAACCAATGATATGGCACATTATGAAGATTTATTCTCATTATGGTTTTAATGACTTTGTTATATGTTGTGGCTATAAAGGACAAATTATAAAGGAATATTTTGCAAATTATTTTTTATATTCTTCAAATATTACCATTGATTTAGCAAATAATAATATAGAAGTTCACAACAATGAATCAGAGCCATGGAAAGTTACATTAGTGGATACTGGTTTAAAGACTATGACAGGTGGGCGTGTAAAAAGAATACAAAAGTATATAGATGAAGAAGAGTTTATGTTGACTTATGGAGATGGTGTTTCCAATGTTAACATAAATGAATTATTAAAATTTCATTATACACATGGTAAAATTGCTACAATTTCATCAACACAGCCAGCAGGAAGATTTGGAGCTTTAGATGTGGATGAAAATAGTCTTATTCATAGCTTTAGGGAAAAGCCAAAAGAAGGCGGATCGTGGGTAAATGCAGGCTTTGCTGTATTTAACAGAAAAGTATTTGATTATATTGAAGGTGATCATACTATACTTGAAAATGTGCCTTATGAAAAGCTTGCCACGGATGGAGAAATGATGGCATTTAGACATAATGGATTTTGGTATCCTATGGATACAATAAGAGATAAGGAATTATTAGAAAATCTATGGAATAACAAGGAAGCACCTTGGAAAGTATGGTAATAAATAAAATATGCAAGGAGAAATAATAATGAAAACATTTGTTACAGCAGAGATAGGAATTAATCATAATGGAGATATGAGCATTGCAAAGAAATTAATTGAATTGGCTGTTATTTCGGGTTGCAGTGCGGTGAAGTTTCAAAAAAGAACCATTGAAAAGGTATATTCAAAGGAATTGCTTGATAGTCCAAGAGTAAGCCCTTGGGGAGATACCCAAAGAGCACAAAAAGAAGGTTTGGAATTTAATAAGGAAGAATATGAAGAAATAGATAGATATTGTAAAGAAAAAGGTATTGAGTGGTTTGCTTCAGCGTGGGATATGGATTCTCAAATTTTTTTACAGCAATTTGATTTAAAATATAATAAAGTAGCATCAGCAATGCTTACTAATATGGAACTTCTGGAAATAATTGCAAATGAAGGCAAACATACTTTTATTGCTACAGGTATGAGCAATTATGATGAGATAGATAATGCAGTTAGTATTTTTAAAAGTAAGAATTGTCCATTTGAGCTAATGCATACAAACAGCACATATCCAATGAAAATAGAAGATGCTAATTTACTTCTTATTCCTGAATTACGAGAAAGATATAAATGTAATGTGGGATATAGCGGTCATGAAAGTGGAACATTGGTAAGTACAGTAGCAGTAGCATTGGGTGCTACATCTATTGAAAGACATATCACATTGGATAAAACTATGTATGGTTCGGATCAAGCAGCATCTATTGAACCTTATGAATTATGTGAATTAGTAAGAGACATTAAAAAAACTGAGAAAATTCTTGGAAATGGAGAAAAAGTTTTATCAGAAGCGGAAATGGCAGTAAGATTAAAATTAAGAGGTAATTAATTATGATAAAACTTGTTATTTTTGATATTGACGGTGTTGTTACAGATGGTACTGTAATTATTGATGAAAATGGAAATGAACAGAAAAAGGTAAATTTAAAGGATATTGATGCCATTTATCATCTAAAGAAAAGTGGATATAAAATTGCTGCCATAACTGGTGAGGATTCACCTATTGTAAAGTATTTTAAAAACAGGTTTCCATGGGATTTTTTCTATCAGGGCAAAAAGAATAAGATAGAAAGCATCAAGGTGATTGAAGAACAATTGATAATAGACAGAAATGAAATATGTTATATTGGTGACGGCAAATATGATGTTGAACCACTTAGTTATGCGGGACTTGGAATATGTCCTTTAGATGCAATAGATAAGGCAAAACAAGCTTCTAAAATTATTTTGAGTTCTAAAGCAGGAGAAGGCGGTTTGTGGGAATTAAATCATATTTTAAATGGGTTTAATAAAGAAAATGCTTCTCAGTATTATTTTTACCAAAGATTATTAGAGCATGAGGACATTTTTAAAAGAATGGCATCTGATGAAAAGCTAATATCAGATGTTATGCATGTTGGAGATGAAATGATTGAACTGCTAAATAATAAAAATCAGATTTTTTTATGTGGCAATGGAGGAAGTGCGGCGGATGCTCAACATATTGCAACTGAATTAGTAAGTCGTTTTTATAAGGAAAGAAAAGCCTTAAATGCAGAAGCCTTAACAGTAAACACTTCTACACTAACAGCAATAGGTAATGATTATAATTATAACAGAATTTTCACAAGGCAGTTAGAGGCAAAAGCAAAAAGAGGAGATATGCTGATTGGATTGTCAACAAGCGGTAAATCAAAAAATGTAATTGATGCATTGACATATGCTAAAGAATGTGGTTTGACTACTGTATTATTAATGGGCGATTTTGATAACGATCTTGAAGTTGTGGATTACATGATAAAGATACCTTCAAAAATAACACCTAGAATTCAGGAAGCACATATATTTGTTGGACATTTAGTTTGCGAATATGTAGAAGAAAAGATGTTTAATAATTAGTAAGGTATGTAATTCAAAAAAGAGATTATGGAGAATATATGAGAGAACAGTACAAGTTAAAAATAAATAAACTTATAGATAGTAATTTAAATAAAGTTACATATCTAGATTATTTAATGGAACTAAGGAAAAAAGCGAAATATTTTTGCATATTTGGAACTGGAATGGTGGGAAAAACGGATTGTGAATTTTTTCATAGATTTAATATTAAAGTAGATTTTTTCTGTGACAATAATTCAAATAATGTTGGTAAGGTTATTAAAAATGTTCCTTATATAACTTATGAGAATTTAATTTATCTTAAAGAAGATACGGTGATATTTATTGCAACAGGATATATTGATGAGATATATGGAAAGTTGATAGAGCAGAATTTTAAGGAAGTACTTTTTTTAAATGAATATCGTTTAGCATACTCAAATTATTATTATGATAACAAAGAGGAAATACGAATCAATATTAATCAATTATTAGATATTGTTGATGATGAAGATTCATTTAATTGTATTTATAAAATTGTTGAGGGATGGTTTGACTTTGAATTTCCTTATACAGAATATTTAAAAATAAAATCAGATTTGCAATATTTTGTTAAAGATATAATTAAGCTTTCAGATAATGAAAAGTTTGTTGATGTGGGTGCATATACAGGAGACACTATAAATGTTTTTTTGGAACAATGTAGTTACAAATTTGAAAAAATATATGCGTTTGAAATAGATACTAAAATAGCAGAAATATTACAAAATAATATTCAAAAACTGGACATATCATTGCAAGATAAAATAAAAATATTTCAGAACGGTTTGTATAATGAATATAAAAAAATGAAAATTTCTGCAGGAGATTCTAGTTCTTGTATTCAATATGAAGGCGAGGAAGAGGTTGTAGTAGATAGATTGGATAGCGTTATAAGTGAAGAAGTTACGTTAATAAAAATGGATATTGAAGGAGCCGAATTAGATGCTTTACAAGGAGCCACTGAAACTATTCAAAAATATAAACCTAAACTTGCAATTTGTATCTATCACAACCCTGCTCATATGTGGGAAATACCTTTGTATATTAAAGAATTAGTGCCAGAATATAGAGTTTTTATTAGGCATCATACTAACTTGCCATATGAAACAGTTTGCTATGCAGTTATTTAATAGGATATAAGTTAAAGGAGTAAATATGATAAAATTATCAGATTATGTCATAGAGTTTTTGGAAAAAAATGGAGTAAAACATGCATTTATGCTTCCAGGTGGTGGTAGTATGCATTTAGTAGACTCAATAGGTAATTCAAATATTGAATATGTTTGTTGCCAACATGAACAAGCTGTAGCAATTGCTGCCGAGAGTTATGGACAACATACTAATGATATAGGGCTTGTGTTGGTTACATCGGGACCTGGTTCAACGAATACAATAACAGGGATTACAGCCGCATGGATAGACTCTACACCAGTATTTGTTATTTCAGGTCAGGCAAAAACTACTGACTTGATTGGAAATAGTGGTGTAAGACAGATGGGATCTCAGGAAGTAGAAATCTCAAAAATAGTAGAACCTATTACTAAATATGCAGTTACAATTTTAAATGCAGATGAAATACGATATCATTTAGAAAAAGCTTATTATTTATCCAAGGAAGGTCGCATGGGTCCTGTTTGGATTGATATTCCTCTTGATATACAGGCTAAGATGATTGAACCAGATAAATTAACTGGTTTTCATATTGAAGAAAAAGTGTTAGATATGAAAAAAGTAAGTGATGGGGTTAATAAAATAACTAAATTAATACAAGAATCAAAAATGCCAGTAATATTAGCTGGTAATGGTATTAAATTATCAAATACTCAAGAATTATTTATGGATATAATTAATAAATTAAAAATACCAGTGTTAACTACTTGGAAGATTATAGATTTATTTGATGAAGAAGATGAATTATATGCAGGACATCCTGGAGTAATGGGTGATAGAGGAGCAAATTATATTTTACAAAAGGCAGATTTATTAATTGTTTTGGGAAGTAGATTGGATTCAAGTATTACAGCTTTTAACCAAGTGAATTTTGGGAAAAATGCAAAAAAGGTAATGGTTGATATTGATATACATGAAATTAATAAGATGGAAATGGAGATTGAAGTAAAACTTGATGTTGACATATATACATTTTTAAGCAAATTTGAAGATTATATTAATGAAATGAAATTTGACAATAGAAGTGAATGGATAGCATATTGCAAAGATATTCGTAAACAATATCCAACTGTTACACAAGAACATATAGATGTTGGAGAATATGTAAGTGCATATTATTTTATTGATGAATTATGTAAATTATTAACTTCAGAAGATATTATTGTACCTGAAAGTTCTGGAGGTGCGGGAGAAATAACTTATCAGGCCTTTAAAATAAAAAAAGGTCAGAAAATGAAAAATGCCGCAGGACTTGGTTCTATGGGATTTGGTTTGCCATATGCAATTGGTGCATGTATTGCAAATAATAATAAGAGAACGATTCTAATTAATGGTGATGGAGCATTTCAGTTAAATATTCAGGAACTAGAGACTTTAAAAAGATTACAGCTTCCAATAAAAATTTTTATATGGAATAATGGCGGATATGCAAGTATAAGAGCTATGCAGAGAAACATATTTAATGGGCATTATGTTGCTAGTGAAGAAAGTAGTGGATTAAGTATGCCAAGTATCTCTAAAATTGCAAATGCTTATGGAATTAAGAGTTTTGTAGCTTGTAATAATAAGGAAATGAGTGATTTGTTGCCTCAGGTTCTTAGTGAGTGTGGACCTGTATTATGTGAATTAATGACTTCGCCGTTTGAAGTAGTATCACCTAAAGCAGCTACAATAAAATTACCTGATGGAACAATGGTATCTAAACCTTTGGAAGATATGTGGCCTGAAATAAAGCCTAAAGAAGTATAGAAAGCCAATGAAATACCTTAATTGCAGAATGGAGAATTTATATGAAAATAAATGAAGAAACTAGAAAACCAATAGAAAATTCCAGAAGAGAAAAATTAAGGAAAGAGAAACCATTGGTTTATGAGAAAATTATGAAATATGATGAAAAAATGGCTCGTGGAGAATGCACGGCAATTATTGATTTTTGCTTTGACTATAGATGTAATATGCATTGTTCTCACTGTAGCAATTTATCATTTCAGAAAAAAGAAAGAGAAATGACGATTGACGATTTAAAAGATTTTGCCAGACAAGCTGATGAACTTGGTCTTGCACAGTTTAATATTTCTGGTGGTGAGCCACTTACATTTCCTAACTTAGATGAAATTATTGAGGCTCTTGACCCTAATAAATTTCATATTGCTATGAGCTCAAACGGTTTATTGTTAACTCCTGAAATGGCAAAGCATTTAAAAGAAATAGGTTTAGATAAATTAAGGATTAGTCTTGATAGCTTTGATGAGGAAAGATATTACGATACAGGACGAAAGAAAGGTAGCTATCAAAAAGCAATTGACGCATTGTTTTATTCAAAAGAAGCAGGATTGCAAACTGGAATTAATACAGTCATAAGCCATCAAAATTGTAAAACTAAAGAAACAGAACAGCTTGCTAAATTCGCTAATGATAATGATTTTAACCTTGATGTGTTTGTAGCTCGTGCAATTGGGCATTGGGAAGGTAAGGAAGAAGTTTTAATTGATGAAGAAGATGCGGCTCATTTAGTTGAACTTAGGAATAAATACCCTGTTGTTCACAGGGATATTTTTCCAACGTATAATCAAAATAGAGGATGCGGTACTGTAAAACATATTTTACATCTTACGAAATATGGCGATATATTGCCTTGTGCATTTATTCATATCTCAATTGGCAATATATTTGAAGAACCTCTAAAGGATATTATTGAAAGAGGTTTAAATATAAAACATTTTGCTGAATTTAGACCACTATGCTTATCCGGAGAAGATAGAGGTTTTGTTAATAATTATATGTCTAAATTTTATGGAAAGCCTTTACCAATAAGCTATAAAGAAGTTTTTACTGAGGAAGATTATATTAATAAAGATAAAATTTGAGAATATATAGATTGGTGTTATTTGTAAATTATTTCAAGAAAAGTCAGGTGGTAATATGATAAAATACACAGAATTAAAAGATCATAAAAGACAAAATTTAATAGATATTATTCCTTTAAAGAAACCATTTACTCTATTAATTGAGCCATCAAGTTTTTGTAATTTCAAGTGCGTACAATGCTTTCAAAGTATAGAAAGTGAAAGTTATTTTAGTAAAAATAAAAAGATAATGAGTATGGACTTGTATGGAAAAATTATTGACCAATTTAAACAGTGGGAAGGAGAGAAATTAAAAGTATTAAAATTAAGTCTATATGGAGAACCGTTCACAAACCCTGATTTTTGTGAAATGTTACGAATTGCAAAAGAAGCTGATATTGCAGAAAGAATTGAGACTACAACGAATGCAAGTATGCTTACAGATGATATATGTAAAAAATTAGTTGAATATGAAATAGATTATATTAGAGTTTCAATTTATTCAGCTTATCAAGACAAACATGAAAAAATTACAAAATCAAAAATTGAAATCGAAAAAATATATAATAGTCTAAAAAAAGTAAGAGAGTATAAGACCCAGCTTGGAAAGGAAAAGCCTTTTGTAAGTGCAAAAATGCTTGATACTTTTGACAAGGAAAATGAATTTTTTATTGAAAAATATAAGGATGTAGCAGATGAAATATATATTGACAAACCACACAATTGGGTCGCTCATGAAGAAAAAAGCTTTATAGGAAGCTTGTATAAGGATTCAGATGTTGAAAAACTTGAAAATGATTTAAAAGAAACAATGTCAAATAGAATTGCATGTCCCATGGCATTTACAACTTTAGCAGTAAGAAATAATGGAGATGTTAGTCCTTGCTGTGTAGATTGGATAGGAGGCACAAATCTCGGAAATATTAATGATTCAAACATTTGTGAAATTTGGAATAGTGATAATATGTATGAATTTAGAAAAATGCAGTTGCAAAATAGAAGATTTGAAAATAGCAGTTGCAAAAACTGTGAATTGCCATTAAATGATTATTATACAAGAGATAATATTGATGATTTTCCTGTAGAAAGATTAAGATAGCATTTTCGCTATATACTGAGGTGAAAAATGAAGAAAATACTAGTAACAGGTTCTAATGGATTTATTGGAAGAAATCTAACTGAACATCTATCAAAAAAACATATAATTTTTTCTCCTAAAAGACAAGAATTAGACTTATTGGACGATATAAAAGTAAAGGAATATTTAAAGTCAAATAAGTTTGATGTTATAATCCACTCTGCAACTCTAAGTACATTAGAACGCGAAGATTTATTACCTGAATTATTAGAAAAAAATCTTAGAATGTTTTTTAATATAGAAAGATGTAGTGAGCATTATGATAAAATGTATTATTTTGGCTCTGGTGCAGAATATGACATGAATAACTATATTCCAATGATGAAAGAGGATTATTTTGATAAATTTGTTCCCAAAGATCCTTATGGGTTTTCCAAATATATAATGTCAAAATATGCACAATCTAATAATAAAATATTTAATTTAAGATTATTTGGAGTTTTTGGAAAGTACGAAAATTATCGTTGCAGATTTATTTCCAATGCAATATGTAAGGTTTTGCTTAACCAACCTGTTAAAATAAGACAGAATGTATATTTTGATTATTTATATATTGATGATTTAGTTAAAATAATGGAATGGTTTATAGAAAATGAACCTAGTAAAAACCAGTATAATTTAGCAACAGGAAAAAAAATAGATTTATTGTCAATTGTTAAAATGGTTGAAGAACTATCAAAGAAAGAAATAGATGTTGAAGTATTACAAGATGGTTTAAAGCAGGAATATACATGTGATAATGGTAACTTATTAAGCGAACTTGGTGGATACGAGTTTATTACCATGGAAAAAGCAATAACATACTTATTTGAATATTATAAATCCATACAAGATGATATATTATTATAAATTCGGAGGTAAGCATGCAAGAGCAAAGATGCAGAGTTTGTAACTGTAAATTATATGAAAAACCATTATTAGAATATTATAATATGCCAAATTCAGCACAATACTTCCCATCTGAAGAAGATTTGGAATCTGAAAAGGGAATTGATTTATTTGTATACCAATGCTCCGGGTGTGGATTAATGCAACTAGATATAGAACCAGTAGATTATTATAAGAGTGTAATTAGGTCAGCAGGTTTTTCTTCTGAAATAAGAAAATATAGAACAAAATTTTTTGAAGAACTTGTAAACAAATATAATTTAAAAGATAAAAAAATACTGGAAGTAGGTTGTGGAAGCGGTGAATTTCTTGAATTAATGGCTCAAGTTGCTAAATTATCCTATGGAGTTGAAAATTTAGAAAGTTCAGTTAAAAACTGTAATCTTAAGGGATTAAATGTGGAGCAGGGATTTATAGATGATGAAAATTATAGATTAAAAAATGCTCCTTTTGATTGTTTTTTTATAATGAATTTTTTGGAGCATATTCCTAATCCTAATGAATTCTTACGTGGTATTTATAATAACTTAAATGATGATGCAATAGGATTAATTGAGGTTCCCAATGTAAATAAAATGATAGAAGATGTTATGTTTTCAGAATTTATCAGGGATCATTTAATGTATTTTACGCAAGAAACACTTAGTATTCTTTTAGAAAAGAACGGATTTCGTGTATTAGAATGTAATGTAGTCTGGCATGACTATGTCTTATCAGTAGTAGTAAAAAAATCAAAAAGACTATTGCTTAATAACTTTTATAACAAAAAGGATAAGATTGATAAAGAAATAAATAATTACATTGATTCGAAAATTAGTAATAATAAAAAGGTTGCAATATGGGGGGCTGGCCATCAGGCATTAACTTTAATAGCTATGACTAATATAAAAGATAAAATTACTTGTATAATAGACTCAGCAACATTTAAACAGGGTAAATATACTCAGGCAACACATTTGAAAATATGTTCACCAGAATTACTAAAAAGCGGAGAAATAAAAGTAGTAATTGTTATGGCGGCCAGTTACTCTGATGAAGTAACAAAAATAATTCAAAAAGATTATTCTAACATAGAAATTGCTATTTTTAGAGAAGATGGACTTGAAATATTATGATATTAAAACCATAAAAATATTTTGACTATGAAACGGAGAAAATACTATGAAAAAAAAGGTTATTGTATATGGATTAAGTGTAAGAGCATGGACTTCATGCAATCTTATTAATGAGTATTATGAAATTATTGCTTTTTCGGATTCTAATCCTGATAAAGCAAATAAGTTGCCTATTAAAGAAATTCCATATGTTTTGCCAGAAAATATTGCATCACTTGATTTTGACTTCGTCATAATTACGAGTGTTTATGTAAATGAGATAACTGAAAAATTAGTGAATAGTTTTAATATTGATAATAAAAAAATAATATCAGATTATGTAATGTATAAGATATGGTTGAAAGAACATTGGAATAAAAATACAAAGAACTATGGTGAAGATAATGAGGATAAAAAGTTTGCTGTTTTGCAAATAGATGCAGCAGCAGGAGGGGGTATACTATCTATCTATAAGACTTTATTAGTTGCTGTAAACGAGGTCTTAGAGGAGGGATATATTCCAGTCATTGATATGAAAAGTTATATTAATGCTTGTTTGGAGGAAGATGAAGTAGGGAAAATAAATGCTTGGGAGTATTTTTTTGAGCAACCATCTAATATTAGTTTAGATGAAATTAATAAAGGTAAATATGTTGTTTTAGATAATGTAAGCAGAAGATTAAAATATGTTATTAATAAGCCAAATCATACAATTTTAAATGCTATTACAGATAAGAATGTTAGAAAAGAATATTCAGAAATTTCTAATAAATATATGCATTTTAACGAGAAATTTAATGAGATAATCGAAAAAGAGTATACTAATATATTTAATATGGATGAAAACCATAAAGTACTAGGCTTAAGATATAGAGGAACAGATTACCATACATTACGTCCTGCTATGCATGATATACAACCAACTATGGAACAGTTTTTTGATAAAGTAAAGCAATTAATATCTGAGTGGGGATATGAAAATGAATACATATATTTTGCTACAGATGATGAAAGAGCTTTAGAAAAAGCTAAATTTGAATTTGGTGACAAACTTTTGTATTACAATGGAAGACGGTTTTCGGATTTAGGAGATAAAATGATTACACAAGTATCCTTATATGAAAGTCAGGATAAGTACTTAAAAGCTGTGGATTATATATTGGAAATGGTACTTTTATCAAGATGTAACAGTCTTATTTCATGCAGAGCAGGAGCTTTAATGCCTGTATTACTATGGAATAATTGCAATTATGAAAAGGAATATATATTTAATTTGGGTGTTTATGGAATTGACGAAGAATATTTATGCGAATTAGGTGATCATGGAATTATTGATTTTGGTGAAAAACCAAGATTTTTATAATATGACTATTCTTTGAATCAGTGGTAATTACAAAACCAAAAAAAGTAAGGAGAGTCTTATGAACTATTTATTTATTATACCATATGTTGGAGGAAGAATAAATCTTATACCTGGTATTGCCTATGTTGCGGCAAGTTTAAAAAATCATTCAGTAAATGTTTTTGGACTAGATTTGCAATATTTTAAGCCTGTTCAGCAGTATGATGCTTTAAAGGAAAAAATTATAGAAGATAATATAGATGTTATTTGTATAGGAGCATTGTCAACTCAGTATAATTCTGTAAAAAAAATAATAGCATGGGCGAGAGAAATAAAACCTGATATTATGGCAGTATTAGGAGGAGGATTAGTTACTACTGAGCCAGAAGTAGTTATAGGAAATATTGGAGCTAACTTTGGAATTGTAGGACAAGGGGAAATAACAATATGTGAACTTCATGATGCTTTAATAGGCAATAAAAAATTTGATTGTATAGATGGTTTGGTTTATTTTGATGATGACAATAAAATTTGTACAAACAAGCTAAGAGCAGAGATAGAAGAGTTAGACGCTTTAGAGTTTTACCCATTATATGAAATTTTTAATATTGATAAGTATGTTGAAAGATATGAATCAATTGATATAACTGCAAGTAGGTCATGTCCATTTAACTGTACTTTCTGTTATCATCCAAGTGGATCTAAATATAGAAAAAGAAGCATATCCAATATAATGAAAGAAATTGATTATTGGACAGGCAAGTATAGTAAAATTAAAATAGTAAATATGATCGATGAATTATTTGCAGCAGATCAAGGTAGAATGTATGAATTCTGTGATAAAATTAAAGATTATAATCTTGACTATTGGATTCAGTTAAGAGCTCCTGATGTTACAGAAGATATTTTATCTAAACTAAAGAAATCGGGATGTACTTCTATAACATATGGTATTGAAAGTGCAGATAATAGAATATTAAAAAGTATGAGAAAAAGAATAACCATAGAGCAGGTTGAAAATGCTATAGATCTTACCTTAAAAGCAGGTATTGGTGTAAGAGGAAATTTAATTTTTGGTGACTTAGAAGAAGATGAGGAATCCGTTTTTAAATCCATGCTTTGGTGGAGAAAATATGCATATCTGGGAATTGCTATGAGTAAAATTTGGGTTTTGCCAGGAAGTCATTTATATAATGTTGCAATTGAGAGAGGGATTATAAAAGATAGGCTGAAATATTTGGAGAACGGTGATTTTACAATAAATGTGTCTAAGCTGACAGAGGAGCAGTATTATGGAATAGATGAGCAAATAAATTGGCTGAAAAAAGGGTTTTCTAGGCAGGCAATCGATTTAAAAATAGAAAGAATGCACAGTGATGGTACATGTGATGTTTTTCTGAGATGTGAAACTTGTAATGCAGTAAATAGATATAAGAATGTTAATTTGCTTGGTGAGGATATGGCCCCAGATGTTTGTAATATTTGTAAAAAGCGATTTTACTTAGAACCTACAAGTATTTTAAGTACTACACTTACTCTTAAAGTTATAGAGCCTTATATAGAAAATGTATTAAAACCTTATGCAGAAAAAAATAGTAAAATTGTAATATGGGGATCTGGTGATAGGACAGATATACTATTAATGGCATCAAAAAGCCTGAGAGAGTGTACTAAATTTATAGTTGATAATAATATTAATAAGCATGGTAAGAAGAAATTTGGTGAGTACCTCATTTGTTCAAAAGAAGAACTATTAAAACAGGATGTAGATTATATCATATTATCAACTACAGCAAGAAATTATGCAAAAATAAAAGATATTATTAAAAATGAATTGGGATTAAATATTCCGATTATTGATTTAAGTAATAATAGTATTGAGACTTATGATGATTAATAGAGGGAGATAAGCATGGATAAAGAAGCTAAAATATATGTTGCAGGACATACAGGTATGGTAGGTACTGCAATTATAAATGTTCTTAAATCCAAAGGATATAATAATATACTTACAAAATGCCACAAGGAATTGGATTTAATGAATCAAAAAGATGTAGAATTATTCTTCATGAATGAAAGACCAACTCATGTTTTTTTGATTGCTGCAAAAGTTGGAGGAATTAATGCAAATATAATGTTTCCAGCAGAATTTCTTTATAATAATATAATGATACAAGCAAATGTTATACAGATGGCCTATAAATATAATATATCAAAATTAATATTTATTGGTAGTGTCAGTATGTATCCAAAGGAAATCCCGCAACCAATAAAAGAAGAATATTTACTAACAGGAGTACAGGAAAAAACGGATGAAGGATATGCGTTAGCCAAAATCGTTGGAGTCAGAATGTGTGAATATTATAATAAGCAGTATGGAACTGATTTTTATTCCTTGATACCTTGCAATTTATATGGGGAAAATGACAATTATACCCAAAATGATTCGAAGTTGGTAGCTTCATTGATACGAAGATTTCATGAAGCTAAAATGAAAGGTCTTAAGGAAGTAAGCATTTGGGGAGACGGTTATGCAAGAAGAGAATTTATGCATGCGAATGATCTTGCAGACGCAGCAGTATTTTTAATGAATCATAATACTAAATATGATTCCCTAAATGTAGGTTATGGCGAAGACTATACTATAAGAGAATTTGCCGAAATAGTTTCCAAGGTAGTAAAATATGAAGGAAAGATAACCTTTGATACAAATATGCCATCAGGAATTCAAAAGAAATTGTTGGATTCTTCAAAATTTTATTCATTAGGATGGAAGCCTAAAATTAGTCTGATTGAAGGACTTGAAATGGTTTATGAAGATTATTTGAAAAATTATCAGCTATATAGACACTAGCATGTTTATAAAATGTAAAACAAAGGAGAATTATTTATGAATTTTAGTTTAAATAATGATACATGGAATACGGAAGAATATGATGCGATTAATAGAGTTATAAAATCTAATAGATTCACAATGGGCCCAGAGGTAGAAAGTTATGAGAAACAATTTGCAGAAAAATTTAATAGTAAATATGCAATAATGGTAAATTCAGGATCATCAGCTAATTTGATAGCTATTGCAGCAATGGTTTATTCAGGTAAATTAGCAAGAGGCAGTGAAATTATTGTTCCAGCTGTATCTTGGAGCACAACATACTTTCCTCTAGCACAATTTGATTTAAAATTAAAATTTATTGACATTAATCCATACACTCTAAATATTGATGTTGATAGTTTTGAAAAGGCTATAACTACTGAAACAAAAGCTATTTTTGCAGTTAATTTATTAGGTAATCCAAATGAATTTGATAAAATTATAGAAATATGTGAGAAAAATAATATAATATTAATGGAAGATAATTGTGAATCCATGTGTGCGACATATAATGACAAAAATTTGGGTACATTTGGTATTTTTGGTACATTTTCAACATTTTATTCACACCATATGTGTACCATGGAAGGTGGCGTAGTTATTACAGACAATCAGGAACTTTATGAGTACATGCTTTGTCTAAGAGCTCATGGTTGGACTAGAAGTTTACCTTTGGATAATAAAATTTATAAAAAAAATGCAGATGATTTTTATGAACAGTTTAATTTTATTGTACCTGGATTTAACATGCGACCATTGGAAATGGAGGCTGCTATTGGTAAAGAACAATTAAATAAGCTGGACAATTTTTTAGCTGTTCGTCGCGAGAATGCAGAATACTTTACTAAAAAAGTAGATGGTTTTGATGGCGTGAGAACACAGCTTGAGATATCAAAAAGCAGTTGGTATGGATTTGCACTTGTTTTAGAGGGAAGGTTGGAAAATAAAAGAAGTGAGATTTTAAAGAAGCTTGCTGAAAAAAATATTGAATATAGACCAATAGTAGCTGGAAACTTTACAAGAAATCAGGCTATAAAATATTTAAATTATGAAGTTCCTTTTGAACTTAAATCAGCTGATTATATTCATGAAAATGGACTATTTATTGGAAATCATTCAGTAGATATAAAACAGTTATTAGATCAGCTAGATGAGGTTTTCTTGTAAAAAATTATGGGAGGTGTAAAAGTGGATAATAAATTCATTTATGATGTTGGAATTATAGGTATAGGAAGGGTAGGTCTGCCCCTTGCCTTAAGTTTATCAATGGAAGGATTAAATGTTTTAGGTATTGATAGAGATGAGAATGTAATTGAGAAAGTAAATAATAAGAAAATGCCATTTAAAGAAGAAGGTTATGATGTTGTTATAAAAGAAGTTAATTTAAAAGCTACATTGGATATAAGTGAAATAAAGAATGCCAAGAACATAATTATAACAGTAGGAACACCTTTACATGCACATATTGAAACAGATTTAAGTCAAATAAAAAGTGTAATAACTTCAATAGTAGATTATATTGTACCAGAGCATAATATTATTTTAAGAAGTACAATAGCACCAAACACTACCTTGTTTGTAAAAAAATTATTAGAACAAAAGACAAAGATGAAGGTTGGCGATAAAATCTTTTTAAGTTTTTGTCCAGAGCGAATTGCAGAAGGAAAAGCTTTAAAAGAGTTGAAAGAGTTGCCACAAATTATAGGAAGTCAGGATGAAATGAGTGGTAAGCGAGCTGAAGAAGTATTTTCAGTATTATGTAAAGATATACTTCATACTGATTATGTTTCAGCAGAATTGGTTAAATTATTTAATAATATATCAAGATATATTCTTTTTTCCATATCAAATCAATTTGCTATGATTGCAGATGATTATAATGCTAATGTATATGAAATACTTGAAATGGCTAACTATAAATATCCACGAGCTGTAGTATCTAAACCTGGATTTACTGCAGGGACATGCTTAAGAAAAGATTTTGGAATGATTAATGAAGGAAATCCATATACTGATTTAATGCTTAGTGCATGGAAAATTAATGAGTATATGCCCAAATTTTTAGTTGAAAATCTGAAAAGAAGAATAGATATCTATGATAAAAACATTGCCATTTTAGGTTATACTTTTAAAAGTAATACGGATGATATTAGAGATAGCCTAGTTCCTAAATTGGTGAGATATATAGAGAGGGAAGTACCAAGCATTATAAAAATTCATGAGCCTTTTTTAGGTAATAATATTGAATCTGACTATTGTAATACAGATTTGGATGATTGTCTGATAGATGCTGATATAGTTTTTATTGCAACAAATCATACCTCTTTTTCTACTGAGAGGGACGTAATTTTGAATCTGATAAAACCTGATGCATGGATTGTAGATATTTGGAATGTATGGAGTTCTAAAAAAATCTATTATCAAGCAAAAAGTGAGGAGAATGAAAATGAATAATAGAGCATTAGTAACTGGTGGAGGGGGCTTTATTGGATTTCATACAGCAAAGTATTTGGCGGATAAGGGACTTGAAGTAACTATTATTGATAATATGTCAAGAGGAAAATTTGATGATATGTTCGCTTCATTAGTAGATAAGAGTAATGTTAAATTTATAGAAGCAGATATGACCAACAGAGATTTTTATGATAAATTAGAAGGAAGATATGAATATATTTATCACTTGGCTGCAATAAATGGAACAAAATATTTTTATGAAAAATCGTATGAAGTATTGCGTGTAAATATACTATCTTTAATAAATATTTTGGAATGGTGTAATAGGGATAATTGTGGTTCTTTCTTATTTACATCATCTTCTGAAGCGTATGCAAGCACTGTAAACAAATTTTTACATACTAATCCTGATTATGTACCTACTAAGGAAGATATTGAACTTTCTGTTGATGATGTATTAAATTCAAGATGGTCATATGGGGGAAGTAAGATTACAGGAGAACTTCTTACAATTAATTATTGTAGAACAATTCAAATACCTTTTAAAATTGTAAGATATCATAATATTTATGGAGAGAGAATGGGATTTGAACATGTTATACCTGAATTTGTTAAGAGAATTTATGACAAAGAAAACCCATTTAAAATTTTAGGAGGAGAAGAAACAAGAGCTTTTTGCTATATAAAAGATGCAGTATTAGCAACAGAAGCTGTGATGTTATCAGAAAATTGTAATGGTGAAATTGTTCACATAGGAAATTCAACAGAAGAAATTAAAATATCAGAGTTATTAAATAAACTTTTACGCATTTCAAATTTGGATACTAAAATAAAGAAGTTGCCAGCTCCAAAAGGTTGTGTTTCAAGAAGATGTCCAAATACGGACAAACTTTATAGTCTTACCAGATATAAGGCTTCAACAAGTTTAAATGAAGGTTTAAAAGTGACATTTGATTGGTATATGAATGAATACAATAAATGATATAAAAAACAAACTAATTTAAGCAAGTTAGTACAAAGAAAGCAAAAGAGAATTAAATTACGAAAATTATATTATATCAAGAGGATCAAGAAAAAGATTTATAGAATGGTTTTCATTGGAATTGTTAAGCTTAAGATTAAAATAAACAATGAGGAATTGATGAGATGAATAAGTATGAACAAATAAAAACTCAAATCTTAGAACTTACGAAGGAATATTATAAGGAAAAATTTTCTTATTCTTCTCCATTTAAGCAAGGAGACAGAATTAATTATGCCAGTAGAGTATTTGGGGAAGAGGAACTGGTTAATCTTGTAGATTCATCCTTGGAATTCTGGCTAACAGCGGGTAGATATGCAGATAAATTTGAAAATGATTTAGCACATTATCTGGGAATTAAATACTGTTCTTTAGTAAATTCGGGCTCTTCAGCCAATCTTTTGGCTTTTATGGCACTTACATCATATAAGTTAGGTGAAAATCGTATAAAAAAAGGAGACGAGGTAATAACTGTTGCGGCAGGATTTCCTACAACCATAGCTCCTATAATACAATATGGTGCAATTCCTGTTTTTGTAGATGTAACAATACCACAATATAACATTGATATTACAAAATTAGAAAATGCATTATCAAGTAAAACTAAAGCAATTATGATCGCACATACGCTAGGAAATCCATTTAACCTTCAACATATCAGAGATTTTTGTGATAAAAATCATTTATGGCTGATTGAAGATAACTGTGATGCGCTTGGCTCAAAATATTATTATAATGGGGAATGGAAATACACAGGAAGTATTGGACATATAGGAACTTCTAGTTTTTATCCGCCACATCATATGACAATGGGGGAAGGCGGTGCAGTTTATACAAATGACATTACGTTAAAACGCATAGTTGATTCCTTTAGAGATTGGGGAAGGGATTGCTGGTGTCCGCCTGGAACAGATGGAAGTTGTAGTAACCGTTATACACAGCAATTTGGTGAATTACCTATAGGCTATGATCATAAATATGTATATTCTCATTTGGGCTATAACCTTAAGGCTACGGATATGCAAGCAGCAATTGGCTGTGCACAACTAAAAAGGGTAGATGGATTTGGTGAGGCAAGGAGAAAAAATTGGGATAAATTAAAGCAAGGATTAGAAGAAATATCTGAATTTATAATATTACCAGAAAAAGAAGAAAAATCTGATCCAAGTTGGTTTGGATTTTTAATGACATTAAAAAAAGAAGCTCAATTTACTCGTGACGAGCTTGCCTTTCATCTTGAAAAGAATAATATTCAAACTAGAAACCTTTTTGCAGGAAATATTATTAAGCATCCATGTTTTGATGAGCTACGTTCCAATGGCACGGGATATAGGGTAATCGGTGGATTAGAAAATACAGATTATGTAATGAATTCTTCACTATGGATAGGTACATATCCGGGAATGACAGATGAAATGATTACTCAAATGATAAAAGTGATAGTGGAATTTGTACGTTCTTAAAGATAACTTGGAGGTAGAATAGTGATTCAAAAATCTTTTTGGAATGGAAAGACAGTGTTAATTACAGGGCATACAGGTTTTAAGGGTTCTTGGCTTTCAATTTGGTTAGACAGTATGGGAGCTAATGTAGTTGGCTATGCACTTAACCCAAATACGGAAAAGGATAATTATGTATTATGCAAAGAATTAAATAATATAGTAGATCTACGTGGGGATATCAGAGATATAGATAGTTTAAGAAAGGTATTTGATAAATATAATCCAGAAATTATATTGCATTTAGCAGCACAGCCATTGGTAAGATTATCATATGAGTATCCAAAAGATACATATGAAACGAACGTAATGGGAACTTTAAATATATTAGAATGTATAAGGAATTGTAATTCTACAAAAGTTGCCATTATGGTTACCACGGACAAATGTTATGAAAATAAGGAGCAAATATGGGGATATAAAGAAGATGATCCTATGGGAGGATATGATCCATACAGTTCTAGTAAAGCCTGTGCAGAAATATTAATATCCTCATATAGAAATTCTTTTTTTAATCCCAATAATTATATGAAACATAGAAAAAGTATAGCAAGTGTACGTGCAGGAAATGTAATTGGTGGAGGAGATTGGGCGAATGACAGAATAATTCCTGATTGTATAAGAGCCATTGAATCAAACCAGTCAATTAAAATAAGAAATCCTAAAGCAGTAAGGCCTTGGCAGCATGTATTGGAGCCTTTGTCAGGATATATTTTATTAGCACAAAGAATGTATGAAGATCCTATAAAGTATTCACAGAGTTGGAATTTTGGACCGAACCTAGACTCTATAATACCGGTATGGAATGTTGCTGAAAAGCTAGTAGAATGTATTGGAGAAGGTAAACTAGAAGATTGCTCTGACCCATTAGCCGTACATGAAGCTACATTATTATCACTTGATATATCAAAAGCAAGATTTTTGTTAAACTGGAAACCCAAGATGAGCATTGATGAAACAATTAAAATGACAGCCGATTGGTATAAAACATATTTAAAGGGCAATATATATGCTTTATGTTTACATCAAATAAGTAAGTATTTAAATTACAAATAAAGGAGAAGTATATTGAAAAATTATCTTTTTATTATTCCCAAAAAAAATATGGATATAATGCCATCAGGCATTGCGTATGTTGCAGGTAGTCTTAAAAATCATAATTCTAATTATCAAATATATGGATTAAATCTTGACTACGAGCCAGATATATATGCATCTATTGAGAATTCTATTCAAAAGAATAAAATTGATATAGTTTGTATTACGGGTTTATCACCTGATTATACGGCTATTCATGATTTAATAAGATTTATTAAAAAAATTGCACCTCGTATAATCATTATTATTGGTGGTGGACTTGTTACCACAGAGCCCGAATTAATTATTTCAAATATTGGTGCTGATTTTGGAATTATTGGTCAAGGAGAAGTTACAATTTGTGAATTGGCGGATGCACTTTCTGATAGAAGTGATATTTCAAAAGTTGATGGTTTAATATATTTAGATAAAAATGGAAAAATATTAAAGACGGGTGTCAGAAAAGAAATAGAAGATTTAGATGGTTTACCATATCCTTTGTATGAAATTTTTAATTTAGAGCAATATGTTGCTACAAAAAAAGGAATGGATATAATTGCAAGCAGATCCTGTCCTTTTTATTGTACATTTTGTTATCACCCAAGTGGTACAAAGTATAGGCAAAGAAGTGTGAAAAATGTAATACAAGAAATTAAGTATTGGATTAATAATTATACAGAAATCAAGCAGATAGGTATTGGGGATGAACTTTTTGCTACAAGTATGCAAAGAGTAAAGGAGTTTTGTGAGGAGTTATCCAAATTAAATATTATGTGGTCGGCTCAGTTGCGTGTAGATAAAATTTCAGAAGAGATGCTTTTAATGATGAAAAAATCTGGGTGTACAGCTATTTCGTATGGAATAGAAAGTGCAGACAATCGAATACTTAAAAGTATGAACAAACATATCACAATAGAACAAATAGAAAATGCATTATATTTAACTAAAAAAGTTGGTATTTTCATCCAAGGAAATTTTATATTTGGAGATATTGAAGAAGACAAGGATAGTGTGGATAATACGTTAACTTGGTGGAAAGAACATGCAGAATATGGTATAAACATGGGAATGATTAGAGTATTGCCAGGAAGTAAATTATATGATTATGCCATACAAAATGGAATTATTAAAGAACCTTTAGAATTTATAAAGCAAGGCTGTCCTTTTATAAATGTATCAAAATTAAGTGATTCTGAATATAATAATCTACAAATCAGAATAGAAAAGCTGAATGTATCGGATTTTGTTCAAATTTGTGATTTAGAAATTGAAAAAATAAATGAAGATAATACATGTAATGTTTTAACAGAATGTATAAAGTGTAAAGGTATGATGAAATTTGAGAACATTAAAATTAATGAAAAAATGGATAGCTTTTATTTTTGTAAACATTGTTTTTCAAAATTAAGAATTTCTCCTGCAAATATATGTCCAAACAACATGTATTTAGATATTTTAAGTTCTATGATTGATGAGAAAATGCAAGAATGTTTAGATAAAAAACAGAAAGTTGCAATTTGGGGAGCAGGAGAAAGGGCAGAGATTTTACTACTTTCTTCTAAAAATTTAAGAGAATGTACAAAAATTATAATTGATACAAATAGTACTAAGTATAATGCAAAGCTTTTTAATGAATTTAATATTGGTGCTCCAGCTTTATTAAAAGAACTGGATATAGATTGTGCAATTGTAGCAACATCAAAACCTAAAAGACAGACTATTGTAAACTTAATATCTGAGATTTCAAATAGGATTAATATAATAAATATTTAAATTGTATAAGAAAGTTCTAATATGGAAGAAACGATAAATATTCATAACACCAATAATGGCTTATATTGGTACAGAAGCTTTCTGGTAAACTATGAGTTGCAAAAGGCAAACAGCATTGCCAGAATCATTCACCAAAATTTTTAAAGGAAACCCTTAACCTGTGTTATCAGTTTATAGAGCACCGCTTATCATATGCCTTGATTCTGGAAATGATGTAGCTGAAAGCTTGCTCCAAAATACAAATTAATGTGCTGTCGGCTAATGCCCAATTTAAGCACTGAAACACAAAATAGAAGCAACTTTAGATAAACCATGCTTATCAGCATTTGAGATTTTATCCAGAGTTGCTTTTTGTGTATTTATTTCTTGTTAGGTTTTTATTTTTGTGTACAAAAAAGAAAGGTAAACCATTTTTTAAAAAATTTTTGATTATGCTATGTCTGGGGTAAGCGTCAACTCAAGCACGCCTATATTCCAAATTCCCTAAAATTATAGCGTTGTTTAAATATTGTCGGTTTCTGTTCTATTTTAGGCTATAATTTTTCGGGAATGCAGGTTAGAAGAAATGATAAATGCCGCAAGAGAACGTTGGAAGATTGAGAATGAGGGATTTAATAATCAGAAAATGGTATAATTCATTTTTTGAAGCGGTTAGATATAAATTATCTTGAATACTTTAAACATATATGTTATATTTAACCAGTATAATAATTTGTATTATTTATGTAATAAATACAGTATGCTATAATAATGAAAAGAGGTGCTATTAAAATGAATGTATATGAAGAACAGGAAAAACTTTTAGAAGCTTTAAAAACTAAAAAGTTAGTCTTATTTGGAGCATCAGAATGTGCATTAAATACCATAAAAGAATGTTCTAATTTTTTTCTTGAACATAAAATTGCTTATTTTTGTGATAATAATAAGCAAAAGGAAGGCACTTTGTTTAGAAACACTATTATACAATTGCCTGAAAGATTAGTAGAGGAAAAGGATAGTGTTGTTATTCTAATAACAAGTGTACATGAAGCTGAAATCAGACAACAATTGAAGAATCTTTACATTGTAGAAGATGTTTATTCTCATCATTTACTAAGAGATAGTGATAAGATTATAAAAGAATCAAGTCAAATAGATGATGAAAAAACAATGGAAGTTTATAATTTGCTGCAAGACGAACGTTCACGATATGTATATCAGCAAATTTTAAAAAACAGAAAACATAAAAAATTAACATTTCCTCTTGATATAATAGATACGGATCAATATTTTGTAGATGATATTTTTAAATATAGTAAAGAGGAAGTATTTGTTGATGCAGGAGTTTTAGATGGTTATACTTCTTTTGAATTTATAAAAAAGGTCCATGCTCAGTTTAAAAGAATTTATGCTTTTGAACCAGATGGGATATCTTGTAATAAGTTAGCACAAATTTTAAAATCTCAAGAAAAAGAAATTTATGAAAAAATAATATTGATTCCAAAGGGTTTGTATGACTGTAATGGAGTATTAAAGTTTCATACATTAGGTAATGGGTTTTCATTCATTAATGAAGATGGAAATACCCAGATTCCAGTAACAAAATTAGATGATTGTGTATCAGAACAGATTACATTTATAAAAATGGATATTGAAGGAGCAGAAAAATGTGCTTTACTGGGTGCCAAAGAAATTATTCAAAGAGATAAACCTAAACTAGCAATTTGTATCTATCATAATGTTGCAGATTTATGGGAGATTCCATTATTAATTAAAGAATTTGTTCCTGAATATAAATTCTATATTCGTCATCATACAAATCTATTTTATGAAACCGTATTGTATGCAACAATTGAATAAAAATCAGTATAAACTGTTTAAATCATGGGTGTAATTTTTTTGTGACTAAGTATTACCAATTTTTCTTTGGCTATACATTTTTTCTTATTTTTTCGCATTATAATTAAAACATTGAAGTTTGCCATTTTTTGGGGATCTGCTCAAACCCTTCTTCCGGAATAAGAGTTGGATTTTCTGGCAATACTTCTAATGCCGATGGAATAAGGTCAGGATGGTATTGATATTGTGATACTGTTCTGGCTTTTTTATTGATGTTGAGTCAGTCGTTCACCATATAAAACAATTAATTGATTCGGTACTTGAGCCCATCCACGGTATCTTTGCGTCCATTTCTTGATTATATTTTGAGATGCCAGGTACAGCATCTTTTCCAGTGAAGATTACTTGGAAATATACTTTTTGTCTTAGTAACCTTTCTATACTGGCGGTTTAGACCCTCAATGATAATTCTGCAAGGGCTACAGTTTCATTTGGGATTAGTGTTTTCATTTATAAAATTATATTTTTCTCCCACTCTAATCCGCATCTATCACTTACAATATCAAAAACCAATCTTCCTGAAATATAGAATCGAAATCTAACCTTTGCATGTACACTTTCGTTAATTTTTCTTTTCATATTTCCATTGCTAGGAGCATATAGTACTTTATTGTTTTCATTTAATACATAGGCTTCAAGTCTATATCTTCCACAAGAAATTTTGACTTTTTCATTGTTAAACTCAAGTATTCTTGCACCATTATACGTAGCTAGTCTATATTCGGCACCTTGGTACCAGACTGATGCTATTATCCCCCTAAATTCTAATCCCATAAAAGGAATATCTGCAACAGAAATCATAATACAGCACTTTTTCTTAAAGTAATTGGATTGAATCCAAATGTAGTTTTTAGGGAAAGAACTTCCATTATCACCTTCGATATATCCTATTCCATTGTCAAAATTATAAATTTTGTCGTTAATATTTATTTCGCCTATAAGATTGTGGTGAAGACTTGTTATACTATGTTTGCATTCCATGGGAAGATATTTAAAAAAGCCCATAATATCATACTTGGGCTTTGTTAAATTATAATATTTTATTTCACCATTTACTTTTAAATCTTTTTTATCAATATTAATTATTATTTTATTTTTGTAAAATTTACTTTGTCCAACTTTAATGTATTCTTTCTTGCTAAATTCACTCCTGTTATATAGTGCATAATACGTGTCAGTATTAGAAATTATTTGTATGAATGCATTGTTTTGTGAACGTCCTGGGATGAAAGCTAAAGTATCATTTGGGTTTTGATGTTTGTAATACCATCCTTCAAACTTTATCATTATATTCTCCTTATTGCAGGGTTGTCAATTATGCTTCCATCTCTGTTAAAGCGAGAACCGTGGCAGGGACAATCCCATGTTTTTTCTAATTTGTTCCACTTTAGTGCACAACCCATGTGAGAACATCTTTTTGAAGTTGGCGTTAATAAGTTTAAAACAGCTTCTGTTGTGTTTACTAGTAATTGAGGTTTTAATATTGTACGACTTGGGGAAAAGAGGTAACTGTATTCATTTTTTTTGTCTAATAGCATATCCGTTAGGAGCATGGCAGATACCATGGAGGAGGTCATTCCCCATTTGTTAAATCCTGTTGCAACATATAGGTTGTGGGTTAGGGCTGAGTATTTTCCTATATAGGGGATGCCATCTAGGGACATACAGTCTTGGGTGGCATAATTGTATTTTTCAGTTGAATCTTTATAGTATTTCTTGGCAAATTGTCTAAGTTCGTTGTATCCGCCTCCAGTTTTGCCGGTTCGGTGATCTCCTCCTCCGATTAGAAGATAATCTTCAAATGGTCTGAATGACATTCCGTTGGCTTTTTCGTCAATGTATATGCCGTTGAGCTTTGCAGCATTAGAAAGTGCAATTACATAGGATCTGCTTTGATACATTTTTAGGAAGTAGAAACCGTGGAGATCTATGAATGGGAAATGGGTTGTAATAATTATATTTTCTGCTTTTATTTTGCCATGGCGTGTGGTGGCTACCTTATCCCAGATGCTTTCTACGAAGGTGTTTTCATATATTTTTAGATCTTTGGATATTTCTTTTAGAAACTTTAGAGGGTGGAAATGAGCCTGGTTATACGTTTTTACGGCTCCTGCTACTTTGAAAGGTAGTTCGGTGTCATTGGTAAAATCAGATTTTATTTTTAATCTGTTAAGTGCTTTTACTTCGTTTTCTATTTTTTTTCGGTTGTTGGTTGAATATACGTATGAGGTTGATTCATTATAATTGCAGTTTATATTTTTTTCTTTTATTATATCTTTAAATTTTTTTAATGCTAATTGATTTATATCGTAGTATTTTCTGGCGGTTTCTGATGAATATGATTTTATTAGTTTATCGTATATTAGGCCATGTTGACTTGTTATTTTGGCTGTGGTGTTTTTTGTTATGCCACTGCATATCCGGTCTGCTTCGACAAGAATATAGTCAACTCCGTTTTGTTTTAGGAGATATGCACATAGTATGCCTGCTATTCCACCGCCGACGATTAGGACATCTGTTTTTTTGTTGCCGTTAAGAGTTGGGAACTCCTTAATGTTAATGCTATCCTGCCATATAGAATTCATTGTATTGATCCTTTCAAAAAATTAGTTTATAACAAAATTTTGCCCTTTTATTTTGTAAATATACTAATTTTTAGGATTTAATCGTAAGCGTCAACTCAAGAACATATAGTAAAATATCTTACTGTCAGAATTCATTTTCAATTCTTCAAATAAAAGAATCCTCGTTGATGTAAAAGCAATAAGTAGACACCTAATAAAGTAGTATTTAAACTACTCTAAATACCTATTTTCGCCTCTTTCACTAAGTGCGTCAACAACTTTCTTAACATCCTGAGCCCTATCCTTAGAGCAAACCAGTACAGCATCCTCAGTTTCCACAACTATTAAATCTTTAATTCCAACAGTTGCCACCAATCTTGTATCAGAATAAATGACACAATTTTCGGTATCAAAATTAATAGATTCCCCTTTAATAACATTGCCATTTGCATCAACATCATATATATTACCAAGGGAATCCCAGCTTCCAACATCATTCCATCCAAAATCACCAGGTAAAACCACCACATCACCTGAACGCTCTAATATACCATAATCAATTGAAATACTTGGTATGACAGGATATATGGATTGTATGCTCTCCTTTTCTTCATTGGTACCAATTTTACATCCAATATATTCCAAACAACTGTAAATTTTAGGTAAAAAACGCTGAAAGTTATTTAAAATCGTAGAAGCCTTCCATATAAAAATACCACTATTCCACAAATATTCACCAGAATTGACATAATCCTTAGCTTTTAGATAATTAGGCTTTTCCACAAATTCAATAATATTGCATTCCTTATTGGAACTTGTTTGATTATCATATTTAATGTAACCATAACCTGTTGAAGGAAATGTAGGTGTAATACCAATAGTAACCAATTTATCCGTACTATTTGCCACTTCAATAGCATCTGATAAAACTTTATCAAATTCTTTTTCATTCTTAATAAAATGATCAGATGGAAAAACACACATGATTCCATCACCATATTTTTTAACAATTTCCATAGCAGAATAGCCTATACAAGCTGCTGTGTTTCTGGCACTTGGTTCAAGTAAAATTTTATCATGATTTATCGTAGGGCTTACTAATTTTTTCAGAAGATCACCTTGTTTTTCATTTGTTACGATAAAAATATTATCCGTAGAAATAAGATTAGAAATTCTTGATATAGTTTCATTAATTAAAATATCATTGCCACTTAGATTCAATAATTGCTTTGGCATAGTTTGTCTGCTCAATGGCCAAAATCTTGTGCCACCGCCACCAGCCATAATAACTCCATAAGTTTTCATAACTATTGCACCTCTTTAATATTTATAGTATTATAATCATATAATATATTCTTATTTCATGCAAGTATATATTCGACGTCAAATCTTAAGAGCTTTTTTCAATTTAACACCGAATATATCTTCTGTTTATAGTCAGTAATATTATTTTAATTTTACTTATATCTATGGTCGGCTATATAAATAAAAATATGTAAAATACTATCGAATAAAAATATGTAAGACAAAAGAGGCTAAAATGGATAATATAATAATTTTAGAACCAGTATTTATTGAAAAAATATGGGGTGGCTATAGGCTTCAAACTGAATTTAATTATAATTTGCCATCTAATAATATTGGCGAATGCTTTGCTATTTCAGCACATCCTAGCGGAGATTGTAAGATTACAAATACTAGATTTAGTGGAAATACCTTATCATGGTTATGGTCAAATCATAGGGAACTATTTGGTAATATAGTAAGTGATGAGTTTCCACTATTAGTTAAAATATTAGATGCTTCTGAAGATTTAAGTGTGCAAGTTCATCCAGATAATGTTTATGCCCTAGAGCAAGAGGGCAAATTAGGAAAAGCGGAAGCATGGTATATATTAAAAAGTAATAGGGCAAAAAATATTGTTATGGGACATCATGCTAAATCTAAAAATGAACTTCAAGAATATGTAAATGAATGTAACTGGGAAAAGCTATTAAATATTTCTAGTTTAAAAAATGGAGATTTTTTTTACATTCCACCAGGTACGATTCATGCAATATTAAGTGGAACGCTTCTTTATGAAGTACAGCAATCATCTGATGTGACCTATAGACTATATGATTATGAAAGATTAGACAATGATAATAAAAAAAGAGAATTGCATCTAAATAAAGCCTTAGATGTAATAGTAGTTCCATATGAAGAAGCACGTAGAAATCCTAGAGCTTTTTTCTTTAGAAATTTAATTGAGAATGAATATATTAGGTGTGAGTATTTTACAGTGAAAAGATGGATGGTAGATGGAATTGCTATTATGTGGAAAAAAGAAGCATTTCTAATTATGAGCGTTTTACAAGGACAAGGTACTATTAATGATTTGAAAATAGAAAAAAATATGAATTTTATTGTTTTAGAACCCGTAAAACAGATGATTATTAAAGGTAATATGATTATTATGGTAAGCCATCTTTAAAGGAGAAAAAAATAATGACAGAGGAAATTAAGAAATATAATAATTGGATAGAAAATCCATATTTTGATGATAAAACAAAAGAAGAACTAAAAAAATTAAATGAAGATGAAATAAAAGATAGATTTTATAAAGATTTGGAATTTGGAACAGGAGGTTTAAGAGGAGTTTTAGGAGCAGGTACTAATAGAATGAATATTTATACCGTTAGAAAAGCAACTCAAGGGCTGGCAAATTATATTTCTAAGAATGAAAGCACTAAAAGTGTTGCCATTGCTTATGATTCACGGAATATGTCAAATGAATTTGCAATTGAAACGGCAGCATGCCTTAATGCTAATGGAATTAAAACATTTCTATTTGACTCTTTAAGACCAACTCCAGAATTATCTTTTGCAATACGGCAATTACAATGTGTTGCTGGTGTAGTTATTACTGCCAGCCATAATCCAGCAGAGTACAATGGTTATAAAGTTTACTGGAGTGATGGCGGACAAATAACCTCTCCATTGGATAAAGAAATAATTAAAGAAGTAAATCTAGTAACCAATTGTAACATGGTTAAAACAATGGATGTTAACATTTCTAAGGAACAAGGATTATTTAATATAATTGGAAAAGAAATAGATGATTTATATATTGAAAAGGTTAAAGAACAAGCTTTAAATCCAGAAATAATATCAGGAAATAGTGATATAAAGATTGTTTATACTCCTCTTCATGGTACTGGTAACATATTAGTAAGGAGAGTACTTGATGAGCTTGGATTTAAAAATGTATATGTAGTTAAAGAACAGGAGCTACCAGATGGAGATTTTAAAACGGTAAAATCTCCAAATCCAGAAGATAAAAATGCCTTTTTACTTGCCTTAAAACTGGCAAATGAAGTTAATGCTGATATTGTACTAGCAACTGATCCGGATGCAGACAGGTTGGGTATTTATGTATTGGATAGGAAAAGTAACAAATATAAAGCATTTTCAGGTAATATGCTTGGAGTTTTATTGGCTGAATATGTATTATATTCTAAAAAAATTAAAGGAATTCTTCCTCTTAATGGTGTTGTGGTAAAATCTATAGTATCCACTAATATGATTAATTCCATTGCTAAGGAGTATAATGTTGAATTGATGGAAGTGTTGACAGGGTTTAAATACGTTGGTGAATTGATTAACAGGTTTGAAAAAGATATGGACAAAGAGTTTGTATTTGGTATGGAAGAAAGCTATGGATGCCTTTTGGGAACTTATACAAGAGATAAGGATGCTATCGTTACGGTTATGGCATTGTGTGATATGGCATCTTATTATAAAAGTACAAATATGACTTTATGGGATGTTATGATTGGTTTGTATGAAAAATATGGATATTATCTGGAAACTCAAAAGTCAATTACGTTAAAAGGTGAATTTGGCGAAAAGAAGATAAAGGAAATGGTGGAAAATATTAGAAATAACCCCATTAGTCAATTAGCTGGATTGAATGTTTTAAGGGTTAGGGATTATAAGAAGAATCAGATAATTAATATGGTTAATGGAAGTGTTAGTGAAACTGGTCTACCTATGTCTAATGTTATATATTATGAATTAGAAAATGATTCTTGGTTTGCTATTAGACCTTCTGGGACAGAACCTAAGGTAAAGATTTATGTGGGGGTAAGTGGAAAAACGTATGAGGAAGCTGATGAGAATTTGGAGGATTTGGTGAAGGAACTTTTGAATGTCCGAATAATAGTTTGATTGTAAGAATCAACTCAAGCACTCCTATAACTTATATACCATTTGTATTATACTATCTTTAAATAAATATGGAGGTAGCATATATGGAGACTTACAATGCAGACAATAAAGAATTAAGAGTCAAAACCCTGTCTGGTACCAAGGTGCTGAATATAGACAGGCTACGTATAATGGTGCAAAAATACTTGAGTTTAACAATGAAAAAGTCAAAATTTCTTGTGGAAGATATAGACTTGAAGCCTATATATTAAATGAAAACAATAAAGAGCCATATTGCTCCTAGCAATGAGAATATGAAAAGAAAAATTAACGAAAGTGTACATGAAAGATTAGATTTTGATTCTATATTTCAGTAAGATTGGCCTTTTGATATTGTAAGTGATAGATGCGGATTAGAGTGGGAGAAAAATATAATTTTATAAATAGAGTTGGCTAAATTTTAATACTAATTATACTAAAGGACTCAGTGAATAATATAGATGTTGACTATTGCTTTGATATACTATTCATAAATTAAAGCAGAAATGTAAAGTAATAGCCAGTTACCAAAAAACTAAAAGTGTCAATAAGGATATTTGCCAATTTGGTACTTTATGAAAAAAATAGCTTGAGTAAAAGTGAACGGTTAGCAGATAAAAAGGAAATATTTGATGTAGTAATTTAAAGATAAAATAAAAAAGTAAAGAGAGGATTGTATTGATATGATAAAAAGATTTAATGTTACAGGATTGTGTGTTAAAAACAAGCACTATATGGTTAATACATCTAACAAATTAGACCAGATTATAAACATTATTGATCAAGGTTCATATTTTACAATCAATAGGGCAAGACAATACGGAAAAACAACCACCATAGCACTGTTGGAAGAAAGACTTCAATCAGATTATATAGTAATATCAATAAGCTTTGAAGGAATCAATGATGCAGCATTTAAATCTACAGAAGAATTTGCAAAAAGCTTTATGAGACTAATTCAAAGAGAATTAAGATACAAAAACTTAAATAAAGAGTATGTTGATGAGTGGTTTGATAAAGGTGTAACTGATTTTGAATTATTAGATGAGCATATAACTAAAATGTGTTATGATAAAAAAGTTATATTGATAATAGATGAAGTAGATAAATCAAGTAATAATGAGATCAATGTACACTTTCTTGGAATGCTTAGAAACAAGTATTTAAGAATGCAAGCAGGAAAGGATTACACTTTCCATTCAGTAATCTTAGCAGGAGTATATGACATTAGAAATATCAAACTAAAAATGATAAAAGATGGAGTCCATAAACAGCAAGAAGGAGAAAAAATATATAATTCACCTTGGAACATAGC
>JAVBPB010000151.1:0-4832 GCA_031549965.1 Mobilisporobacter sp.
CTTATTATGGACAGAAATAGACTTTATGAAGATAAAGAAAGTAAATTTTGGAGAGTGGAGACAATTAACTCTCAGAAAGTTAATAAAAAAGGACTTTTGACCTTGTTATGTTATACAAATTCATTTAAGGTTAAAATATAAAAGAGCAAATAAAAAATAAATAAATTAATATATAAGGAGAGAATGTAATGAGATTTTTTGTAGACACAGCCAAAGTAGAAGATATCAAAAAAGCAAATGACATGGGAGTTATCTGTGGAGTTACTACAAATCCATCTTTAATAGCTAAAGAGGGAAGAGATTTTGTAGAAGTAATTAAAGAAATTACAAATATTGTTGATGGACCAATCAGCGGAGAAGTAAAAGCAACAACAGTAGATGCAGAAGGTATGATAACAGAAGGAAGAGAAATAGCTAAAATTCATAAAAACATGGTAGTTAAAATTCCAATGACTATGGAAGGATTAAAGGCTACTAAAGTTTTAGCAAGTGAAGGCATTAAAACCAATGTTACTTTAATATTCTCAGCAGCACAAGCTTTGCTTGCTGCAAGGGCAGGAGCAACTTATGTATCTCCATTTTTAGGACGCCTTGATGACATTAGTATGCCAGGTATTGATTTAATTCAAGAAATTGCCGATATTTTCCATGTGCATGGAATTGAAACTGAAATTATTGCTGCAAGTGTACGTAATCCAATCCATGTAATTGACTGTGCATTGGCAGGTGCTGATATTGCAACTGTTCCTTATAGTGTAATTGAACAAATGACAAAACATCCATTAACAGATCAAGGGATTGAAAAATTCCAGGCTGATTATAAGGCAGTATTTGGAGAATAATGTATAGCTTAGATTAAGAAAATAAAATATATAAGATTAAAAATTCCATAACAATAATAAAGATTGTTGATATGGAATTTTTTATTTGTAGTTTATAAATATTAATACCAAATTAAGTACTGTATGGTTTATCAATATGCATTGTTTTGAGAGTTAGGAAAGATGAACATTGCGGGGATTGCACCACTTTTCTAATAAGACAATTTCTACTGTGTTTTCAATATATTGTTTTGTGATTTGGTATCCCAATTTTTTATAAAAATAATGATTTCGATGTTTATCGGCTGGTGTCTCTAAAGACCAATGCTTTGCATCTGAAAATCGATTTTCAATAAAATGCATAGCTTTTTGTCCGATTCCTATATTCTCATATTCAGGTATCACACATAGGCAATTAAGAAAATAATTTGCTTTATTATCAGTGCCTACACTAATATTGCCTACAATATTATCATTACATTTTATCATGAAAACATATTTTTCATTGACCACGGCAGTTATTGCTTCGATTGAACAATTGTAACCGGGACATTCACCATATTTAATAAAATCATTATAAAAGCTTTTATTTCTAACTTCAATAATTTTATCAATATCTTTTATTGATGCTATTTCAAAGTTAATGTTCATATATTGAAGCCCTTTCATCGTAATATAAATTATTAATGTTTATAACTTCTAGTACCCCGTTTTGCATAAGAAATTACAAAACGGGTACTAGTTAACAAATGTAACTAATAATTATACATAACGTACCTATAATAGCACATAAACACTGAAAAATCAACACGTTCATAAATAAAAGTGTTTTTAAGTGAATAGTAACAACTTTTTCACTATTGCAGAAATAGAATGCTATTATATATATTGATAAAATGTTTTTTATGTGATAAAGTAAATAATAAAGAAAATAAAAGGAGTAGGCTTATGAAAATTAGACCTTATTTAACATTTAACGGAAATTGCCAAGAAGCAATAGACCTATATAAGAAAGCATTTAAAACGGATACAATTAATCTCATGTATTTTTCAGATATTCCATCAAGTCCAGATTTTCAAATTCCAGTTGAATATAAAAGTAAAGTAGTACAAGCTACAATGAAATTTGGAGATGATTTCATTAGACTTTCAGACTGCGGACCAGGTGCTGATCTAAATGACCCTGAATCGGAAAGAATTTCAATTGCGGTAGAAACAAATATAGAAGAAGTACAATATGCTTTTAATATTTTAGCAAAAGAAGGACATGTAGGTATCCCATTGGAAGAAACTTTTTATAGTCCGTGTGCAGGAGTTGTTTTTGATAAATTTGGAGTTATGTGGAACTTTGTAGGACAAAATGATTAGAGTTATTATTTTTTTGGAGGAGTTTAATGGATATACAGTATAGGAATGCTACTATAAATGATTTAGATTTTTTGGTAGAAAGCAGAATGGATTTTATCCAGATTTACAACACAGATACAAATTATAACTTTATAAAAAACAATGTAATTCAATATTTTGAAAAAGGATTTAGGGAAGAACAATTTGATATTATTCTGGCTGAATTTAATGATACAATAATAGGGACAGGAATTATTTTTTATTACGATTCAGTGCCGTCAACATTTAATCCATGTGGGAAAAATGCTTACATAACAAGTATGTTTGTGCAGGAAGAATATAGACGACAGAAAATAGCAACAAATATTTTAGATAAGTTAATTTATGTAGCTAAACTTAAGAACTACTATGTAATTTTTCTTAATGAATCAGAAATGGGAAAACCAGTGTATGAAAAATACGGATTTAAAGAAGGCAAAAGGGGAATGTTTTTTAAATTGCAGTAATTAAATTATATTTAGAAGCATATAAACTAATTTAAATCATATAAAAAACCTACCCAAATTATGAGGAAACTGAAAAAGTCCTTTCAACGAGGTAAATTAATTTTTTAGATGAATATAAGTGTGTATATATCCAATTGTGCAGACCGTCCGACGAAGCGTTTATGTTTTGTCAAGACTTTGCATAGCAAAGGCTTGTAAAAAACATGCTGAAGGAGGGTAAGGCAAACAATTGGATATATACACACTTATATTCATCTAAAAAATTCACACAGCCTAAATCAAGGACTTTTCAGTTTCCTCTAATAATAAATGGTTAAAAAATTTGAGCATTAACAGTAATAATTAAATAACATTCCGCTATACATAGAAGTAACATATGGATTAGGCAAACGTTTTGAATTAGGGCTTGGGTCAGGATATGTTACAATAGTTTTATCAACATATTCCATAGGATTAAGGGTAACTAATTTAGCTCTGTTAGTTAAGCTTTTAATAAACCCTGCATCATTATTAAATAATTCCTTTAATGTTCCATCTTTGATTGATTGACAAGCTAAAGACTTATCAATTGAAATCTTACCATCTGAACCTACATTCATACCTGCTGATTCAAGTTCATTGGAATAAACACTTGAGATATTATAAAAATCATTATATAATTTATGTGAACTTTTTTGGTCTTCGGAATTATTAACAGCAACATTAATAATATTATTATATGATTCTGTAAATTCTGCCAAATGATCAATAGCATCGTTAACATCCATTTCATAATCAATATGCACATCATCCATGGAAGGGTTTAACAAGGATATCTCCAAACAATTATCATACACAAAAGTGTTAGACATTGACTCCATCTCGACACCATTAATATTGAATGAAGAGTTAGCTGGGTAAGTTGATACATTATTTAAACCATAGTAATTAACAATTCCTTTATTAGAATGTCCTCCGATTTTAACATCGGATAAAGCAAATGTAAGAGTTCCGTCATAGGTTCCGGTTTGATCAGATTTTAATACAATTTTACTCATTTCTTCGGAGTTACCAGTTTCAACAGAAGCTTCTATACCAATATTGGATCTATTAATAAAGTTAGCCAATTTTTTTTGAACATCCATACTTGAACTGTGTTCAGGCACATTAAATTGAAATTCATAAACATTAGAATTTACATCAATTGTAAATGCATAAGAACCTTCTCTAATTCCGGAAAGCTTTGATATAACATCACGACCAGTATTAACTTGTGAAGTTGCTAAAGTATTTACTTTTACATTAAAATCTTCTGGAAGATCATCATAGTTTGCCTCATCAACAATTTTAGCAAATACAGAAGAGTCATCATCTGTAACAGCAATCTTTTTGCTAAACAGTGGACTTTCTTCATCGAATGAAAAAGAATTAGCCAACTCATTAAGTGCAAGTGCAGATTCCTTTACATTAAATGCATAATTTTGGACTGCGTCAGAAACAGTAATCTTATAAAGAGGCAGATATTTATTTAATTTTACAATATTATTGTAAATAGATCTTAGCTCACTCTTTTTATGTGTACCTTCCCTAGTTACAGATGGAGGATTATAATTAGTTACATAATAATTGTATATACTGTTAATCATAAGCAACCCACCTTTCTTCATGCATTTTTAAAAAAATATATAATACTGCGTAGTACCATTATACACCAACCGTCTAAAAAAGTCGATGGGACTTTTGGCTTATATTTGAAGAAGTAACAATTTATACCAGTGATCTTTAAGGCTTGGTTACTTAGTTTAGTGTTGAATGGAACTTCCAAAAAAAATTCTTGACGAATAAAAGTTATTATGATATATTAGACTAGCGATGGAAGAGGTCTTTTTTTTATGCCTAAAAACAATTAAATACGAAATTTAATGGAGGTGGAAGTTGTGCGCGTAAAAATAACATTGGCATGTACAGAATGTAAACAGCGTAATTACAACATGACAAAGGATAAGAAAAAACATCCGGACAGAATGGAAACAAAAAAATATTGTAAATTCTGTAGGTCACATGTATTACACAAAGAAACAAAATAATTTGGATTAATAGCAAGGGAAGTGAGAGAATGGGAGATAACACAAGTAATAATAGTACTGAAGCAGCAGTTCCAAAGAAAAGCTGGTTTAAA
>JAVBPB010000039.1:0-8186 GCA_031549965.1 Mobilisporobacter sp.
AAGTTTAATAAGAATATTAATATTATTATTATTTTTATTAAGAAAAATTCATGTTATAATTAATACATATTTATTACGCGAAAGGAAAAAATAAAAATGAGAATAAATCCAAAAATATATACAATGATTAATACTGAACCACTAGAAGTACAAGACGTAGAAGGACATAATGTAGAAATATATAAATTAAACGACTATCCAGGAATATTAGATGAATTTACTAAAAAAGGAAAATTTGCTGTTTGGTCTAGTATTGACGGTGTAAATTATCGTTTATTAATTGAAGAAGGATATCATGCTTCTTTAAAAGATTTATATACTAAAAAGATAAATTCAATATGGTTAAGCTTTTGGGATGAATGTGAAAAAATAACTAATAATTTTTCAAAAAAAATTATATTACCAGCTACTATTTTTGTTATGGTTTGTTTATTTGCTTTAATTAATTTCATTCCCGAAAATATTCAAATGGTATTTTCTGTTTCATTGCTAGGAATATTTATTGTTGCTACAATGACTTTAAGAAGATATACGAATTCAAAAATATCGAGAAAAAATGCAGAATCAATTGATCAAATCAAAAAAATACTTGGAGCTAAAAAATTTGAACAACTTTTAGAAAAACAAAGAAGTTATATTGATGAATATTTTGGATACGAAAATAATGAAGATGAAAATGTTGTTGAAGCTGAAGCAATAAATGAAAAGAATGTTGTTGAGGCTGAAGTAATTGAAACAACAATTGAAGAAACTGAATCTAAAAAGGAATAGTATTATAAAATGAAAAATATTGAACAATTATGTATTGATACAATAAGAGTGCTTGGTGTTGATACAATTAATAAGGCAAAGAGTGGGCATCCTGGTATTGTTTTAGGAGCTGCACCAATGATGCATGCTCTTTTCACTAAACACTTAAATATTGATCCTGAAAATCCAGATTGGTTTGAAAGAGATAGATTTGTATTAAGTGCTGGTCATGGATCGGCATTATTATATACAATGCTACACTTATCTGGTTTTAATGTTACAATTGATGATTTACAAAAATTTAGACAATTAGGAAGTAAAACACCAGGACATCCAGAATATGGACATACTGATGGGGTTGAAATGACTACTGGACCATTAGGACAAGGAATTGCAACAGCTGTTGGTATGGCAATTGCTGAGTCATTTTTGGCTGCAAAATTTAATAAATATGAACGTCCTATAATTAATCATAATACTTATGTTTTATGTGGAGATGGTGATTTACAAGAAGGCATTGCCATGGAAGCTGTAAGTCTTGCCGGACATTTAAAATTAAATAAATTGATTGTTTTATATGATTCAAATGATATTCAGTTAGATGGAGAAGTAACTTTATCTAATACTGAATCGACAAAAGAAAAGTTTGAAGCAATGGGGTGGAATTATATAAGAGTTGAAGATGGTACTAAATATAATGATATTAGTAAATCAATTTTTGAAGCTAAAGAACAAGAAGATAAACCAACAATTATTGAAATAAAAACAGTTATTGGATATGGATCTCCGTTAAGTGGAGAAAGTGCAAGTCATGGTGCTCCATTAGGTAATGAAAATACAGAAAGTTTAAGACAATTTTTAGATTATTCATATAGACCATTTGAGGTTGATGAAGAAGTTCATGATTTTTACCGAGATAATGTAGCTAAAAGAGGATCAAGAGTTAATAATCAATGGAATTCAAATTTACAAAGATATTCAAAGGATTTTCCAGAAGAATATCAAGAACTTTTAAAATTTATTGATAATGATTTTTCTATTGATTTAGATAAGTTGCCAACATGGGAAGTTGGTAGTGTTGAATCAACTAGAAAAGTATTGGGAAAAGTATTAGATAATATTGCTAGTCAATTACCAAATATTTTAGGTGGGTCTGCCGACTTAACCGCATCAACATTTGTAAAGGGTGCTGATGGAAATTTTGATGTTGATAATCAACAAGGAAGAAACATCAAATTTGGTGTTCGTGAACATGCCATGGCAGCAATTACTAATGGAATTACATTACATGGTGGGTTACGTGGTTATTGTGCAGGATTCTTTGTATTTAGTGATTATATGAAACCAGCAATGAGATTGGCTTCTATTATGAAAATAAATCCTATTTATATATTTTCCCATGATACAGTGAATGTAGGAGAAGATGGCCCTACTCATCAACCTATTGAACAATTGACAATGTTAAGAAGTATTCCTGGATTTAATGTATTTAGACCAGCTGATGCTACTGAAACAATTGCTTCATTATTAATTGCCTTTGAAACTAAACATAATCCAATAGCAATAACAACTACTCGTCAAGGTGTAGAAAATTTAGATTGTACTGATTTTGAAGGTGTTGCAAAGGGTGGATATGTTGCCTTTGAACCTAATCATTTTCCAACTGGTATTATCGTAACATGTGGATCAGAATTAGCTCTAGCAATTGAAGTTGCTAAGAAATTTGAAGCTGAGGGAGAATACGTAAGAGTAGTTTCTATGCCTTCAATGTATTTATTTGATAAACAAAGTGATAAATATAAAGAAAGTGTTTTACCAAAGAGAATTACTAAACGTTTAGCTGTAGAAATGGGTAGTTCAATGCCTTGGTATAAATATTCTCAAAATGTTTATGGAATAGATGAATTTGGAATAAGTTCTCCTATCAATCATATTGCTAAGCATTATGGATTTACTACGGAAAACATTTATAACATTTATAAAAATATTGAATAATATTAAATCTCTGTACAAGATGTACAGGGATTTTTTTATTTTTTAATACTTACAAATCTAATGTATATAAACAAAGTATAATTTCATTAGGAAGTGAGAGTATGGGTTATTATTTATGTATAGATCTTAAGTGTTTTTATGCGTCTGTTGAATGTGTTTTAAGAGGCTTAGATCCATTTGAGACGCCATTGGTTGTTGCTGATGAATCAAGAGGGAAGGGAGCTATAGTGTTAGCTATATCTCCATACTTAAAAAAACTTGGAATAAAGAATAGATGTAGGTTGTTTGAGATTCCACAAAACATTAAATATATTTGTGCTAAACCAAGAATGCAAAAATATATAGATTTTTCCTGCAAAATATATGAATGTTATTTAAAATACTGTAGCCCATCAGATATTCATGTATATAGTATAGATGAGGCATTTTTAGAAATGGATAGTTATATGAAATTATATAATAAAACATTGATTGAAATAGGTAAAGAGATAATAAGAGAAATCTATAATGTAACTGGGTGTATGGCTGCTTGTGGGGCAGGAGATAATATGTTATTAAGTAAATATGCTTTGGATATATTAAGTAAGCATTCTAAGGATAATATAAGCTATCTGTCACAGGAAATACTAATTAATAATTTATGGGATCATAAACCTTTAACTGATTTTTGGCAAATTGGCTTTAATTTAGCTAAAAGATTAAATAATATGAATTTATACACTTTAAAAGATATTGCTTTATCTGATTGCCAAAATTTAAAAAAAGAGTTCGGAATCATTGGAATACAAATCTATAATCATGCCTGGGGAATTGATCAAACAAAAATAGATGATATAAAGCAATTTAAACCAGCTGCTAAAAGTTTTAGTGTTAATCAAACTTTATTAAGAAATTATAATTATATAGAATGTTTAACGGTAATAAAAGAGATGGTTGAAAGTGTAGTTTTAGAATTGGTAGATAAAAAAATGTATTGCAAAAGAATGTTTCTTAATATTGGGTACTCAAAGGAAGTAAATAAATGGATGAGTAAAGCAATAACCTTAGATAATTATACAAATAGTTATAAAGAGATTACTAAGGTTATTGAACGATTATATCTAGAAAACATTCTAGATTATCCAATTAAGACGATAGGAATTGGAGTATCTAATTTATCTTATAACAAGGGCATTTATTATGATTTATTTAATCAAGATATTCCTAAAATAGATAAAGAAGAAATTTTGTGTAAAACAATGAATAATATTAAAAATAAATATGGTAAAAACTCTATTAATAGGGCAATGAGTTACACACATGAAGCAACAACAAGAGAAAGAAATAAGCTAATTGGAGGGCATAATGCAGATGAATAGTATAGATAGAAAAGCAAAAAAATATCAGCCATTTGATTCTTTAAAGGGTTTTAAAGAAAATTTATATAAAGTTGAAAATGAAAAACTTAAGATATCAATGCCTTTGTTAAGTGAAGACGAAATTGAAAGAATAAATTTAAATATTATTTCAGCTTATGCCAACCTTGAGGATATAAGTATTGATTTTTATAAAGATGGATATATTTATCAATATAAAGGAAGAATAAAAAAGATTGATATTATTAAACGATGTCTTATCTTCGTTGATAAGGTTTCGATTAGTTTAGAAAATATCGTATCCGTACTAAAAGAATAGATAGTAAAAATGTAAGATTTATTAATAAAAAAATCTCCAAAATATTTTGGAGATTTTTGTTTACTTATTTTGATATTTACTTTCAAAATCGTTAATAGATAATGGTTTATCATATAAATATCCTTGTGCTTTATTACAACCAAGCTCATACGATAAATCCTCTTGTTCTTTAGTTTCGATTCCTTCAGCAATGACAGACATGTTTAAATTTTTAGCCATTTGAATTATGCTTGAAAGAATGATTTTATCTTTTTCAACAACTCTATCTTTAAAGAACAATTTATCTAGTTTTAAAACATCTGTTTCGAACGATGAAAGCATGTTTAAACCTGAGTAACCACTACCAAAATCATCAATGGAAATTTTGTATCCAACCTCATGCAGTTTAGTAATAATGTCTTTTAATTTATCATCATCAGTTACGAATAGACTTTCTGTTATCTCTATTTCTAGTAATTGTGGATCGATGTCATATCTCTTTCTAATGTCTTCAAGATTTTCTATTAAACCAGATGTGTCTAAATGTGCCCTTGAAAGATTAATGGAAATTGGAAAAACAGTCATATTGTTTTCTTTCCAAGATTTTTGAAGTTGACAAACTTTTTCAAAAACATAAAAATCTAAATTTACTATAAATCCATTTTTTTCAAATAATGGAATAAAAGCGTTTGGAGCTAGAATTCCTGTATTTTTGAAGTTCCATCTTACTAAAGCCTCAGCACCAAAAACTTCTCTTGTTTTAATATCTACTTTTGGTTGTAAGTAAACAAGGAACTCTTCATCCTTTAAAGCAATATACATATGTTCTTCTAAAATACTTTTGACATCATATTCACTTTGCATTTTTTCATTATAAAAAGCAATTTCAGATGTTTGTGGTTCTTTGATGCTCTTTTTAGCAATAGTAGCCCTATCAACCATATCAGAAATAAATGTGTCCCCTTTAGAAATACAAACACCAGCTAATACAGGAAGATAGAAAGGTTGACCATTAGGCATCATTATAGAAGAAACGGTTCTAGTAATTTTCTTAATTGCATCAGTTATTTCTTTTTCGGAAGTAAATCTAGTAAGAGCAATAAATTTATCAGCGATAATTCGTGCATAAATTGAATCTCCTGGTAAATCAGCTCTTAATGCATCTGCAAAAATATTTAAAACTTTATCTCCTTCTTTAAATCCAAATTTATCATTTAAATATTTGAAGCGATAAAAATTAAAATAAATAGTAGTATACATAGTATCAGGAGAATTATGCAGTGTTTGACTTGCTAATTTCATAAACTTTGAATAATTATATAATCCAGTTACATCATCAAAATTAAGTTGTTTATCAACAATTTCGCTTTCTTTTAATTTTATAAATAGTAATCCAATTGCTTTAGAAGCAATTGATAAAATATGTTCTTCACTAGCTTGCCATACTCTTTTTTTAGAACACATATCAAATCTTATGAAACCTAATAAATCATTATTATTCTTTATAGAAGTTCCCATAATTGATTTAGTTGATTGTTTTGTCATTATTTCATACATTTCAGGTAATGTATCTTTTAATAATAAAACATTATTTGTTACCATTATTTCTTGGCCATTCATTCCTTCTAAGATAGTTTGAATACTGGAAGATGGCGATATATCAACATTTTCAAATTCTGGATAGAAGTTGCTATTCCAAACAGAATATAAGTTTAATTTTGTAGTTAATAAGTCATAAACAATAATACGCTCTACGCCTAGTCTATTTCCAATTATTTCTAGATAATCGTGGATAGCATCTCTTATATTAGCATTTGGATTTGAAAGTAATTCAAATGTTTTATTAATAACAGTATTTAAAGAGTTTTCTCTAAGATTATTTATTGTATCAACGGTATCTACTTTTTTACCAGAAGTCATTATTTGACCGTGTTTTTTTTCATTATAAATAATAAAGCAATTTCTTCCTTTTGTTTTTCCACGATATAAAGCTTTATCAGCTTTTGAAAAAATTGTTTCATAGTCATTTCCATCAGTTGGATATGAACTAATTCCAACTGTGCAAGTTAATTTAAGTTGGGAACGTGTGAAAATTAAACCTTCAACACTTTCACGAATCATTCGTGCATTTCTCCATAAAGACATGTAGTCGCTAGCATCATGTAAAACAATTAAAAATTCATCGCCGCCAATTCTACCGATTTTACCTTTTATAGATAATACATTTTGCATTGCAGAAGCAACGCGGACTAATACTTTATCACCATATAAATGACCATGTGTGTCATTAATGGCTTTAAAATAGTCAATATCCACGATCATTAGAGCTAATGGAATTCCGTTGTTTTTTTCTAATTCCGTTGTAGCATATTTAATAATTGATTCTCTATTTAAAACTTGAGTCAATGGATCTAAATTTGAAATATGGTTATCCTTTGAATCAATATCATTAATTTTTGATATTCTACCTAAAACAATTGTAGGTTTTTTATGCTTAGTTATTATAATTCCAGAAAAGTTGTATTGAATTGATTTTTCTGATTTACACTTTAGTGTGATGTTAACAGAAAAATATTCTTTGTTACTAAAACTTTGAATAACATTATCAAAATCTTCTATATCATAGTCAATTATATTTTCACTATAAATGAAAGTTTTGAACATTTCTTGTAACGTTAAATTGTTAGCAAGCTGATGCTTGCCATTCTTTAAATAATTGACTGTTTTTGTTGTTAAATCGTATTCAAAAATATAACAGTCAATCCACGAAAGAAATTCGATGTAATTTCGAGTATTAAGTCTCATTGTTCACCTCATATTTTATAATACATGCAGCGTTTTCATTATAACATGAATATTTAAAAAAAATTTAAAAAGTTTAAGAAAATTCTTTTTTTTATTAAAAATTCGATTTTTTCGACAAAAAATATTTTATAAATTAATTAAAATATTGTTTTTGGCGCAAAAAAGCATATAATATGTATATATTTAGTAGGAGATTAACTTATGTGGGTAAAAAATAGACACAAAATAGTCTTTAGACTTTTAACGCCAATTTTACGAATCTATTTTCGTTTAAGATATAATATGTATATTAAAAAATATAAAAATGGTAAAGGTCCATTTCTTGTCCTTGCTAATCACAGCACAACAATGGATCCATTTTATATTGGTTGTATGTTGAGAAAACCAGTATATTATATGGCCAGTGAAGATTTATTTAATAAAGGTTTTGCAAGCAAGATAATTAAATACTTAGTAGCTCCTATTCCTAAGAGTAAATCAATTAGAGATTCACAAGCAGTTAGAGATTGTTTTCAAGTTAGGAAAGAAGGAGGAACAATTTGTATCTTTCCTGAGGGTAATAGAACATATAGTGGAGCATTATGCAATATTGATCCATCGATTGGTAAATTAGCTAAAAAATTAGATATGACAATTTTACTTGTAAATATTAGAGGCGGATTTCAAACAGATCCAAGATTTTCTAACAATATAAGAAAAGGGAAAATGGTTGTAGAAACATCTAGAGTCATAACTAAAGATGAACTAGAAAAAATTGAAGTTGATGAACTAAATGAAATTATTATTGAAACTTTAAAAACTCCATTATTAGAAAATATTAAATATAAATCTAAAAGAAAAGCTGAATATATAGAAAGAGTATTTTACTATTGTCCAGAATGTAATAGTTATGAAACTATTGTTTCAGATAAAGATTATTTAAGTTGTAATAGATGTGGGTTTAAGTTAAGATATAATGAATTTGCAAAATTTGAACTAATAAA
>JAVBPB010000014.1:0-19988 GCA_031549965.1 Mobilisporobacter sp.
TGTAAATTTTTCAGATGAATATGAGCGTATATATATCCAATTGTTTGCCTTACCCTCCTTCAGCATGTTTTTTACAAGCCTTTGCAAGCAAAGTCTTGACAAAACATAAACGCTTCGTCGGCCGGTCTGCACAATTGGATACATATACAGTCATATTCATCTGAAAAATTTACACAACCTAAATCAAGGACTTTTTCAGTGGAATCGATAATATATGGAGATTTTTTATGCAAATATTCATTACATATAATTTTACTCTGTTATAAGTGTGGCGGCAATTAGTTCACTAGGTTTTGTGCTTGTACTTTCATAATATTCTTTGCAAAAAGCATTAAATAAAGGTATATTATATTTTTCAAGATGATAAAAAATTTTAGAATAAGCCCAAACATCAAATTGTATACAGTATGAGTTTTTATATTCGCAATATTTTGGAATTCTGTTTAGAGATCTTACAAAATTATCACGATAACAACTTTGATCACATATATTTTGCTCTAAAGGTGGGAACTTCATTCCAAATTTTTTAATAATATGTATTTTACATGGATCTATGCTATTTTTAAAACGATCTTCTATCATAAAAGCTTTAAGTAAATAAAGACCAACATATGCTGCTAATACTTCATTAATATCATGCCTTGGAGGAAGTTCATCTTTTTTTCCAGCAAGTGGTTTACATTCTAAAATAGTAGCACAAATACATGCTGCTATTTTATGCCTATCTAATCGTTTACTAGTAATAAAAGATTTTGTTTCATCTTTGTATTTTTGAAATATTTTACGCATTATATTATATGGATGTTCACTAACAATACCATTATAATTTAATCCTATATTAGAATGAGTTTTTAAGATTGCAGTTATAGTAGGTGCAATTATTCTCTTTAAAATATTTTCATAACTTTTATAATTTTCTTCATTTTCAGTGTTCATTATCTATACTCCTTATTTATTAGCATTTAATGTATTCTCTTTTTACACCATCAGCACAAACAAGGGGTTCAAAATCCCAATCTAATGTATTGTTATCAATAACTTCTGCTATATCAACGTCATCATTATTTGTTAGATTGTGTTCTTCATCACTATAATCTTGACCTATAGCTTCAAGTAAATCATTAAACTCATTCACCTCATCAAAATTATTTATCCTTTTCTTTGTAATAGTACTCATATTATCCTCCTTTTTTCGCTCTACAAGTAAATTTTTAATTTTTATAATCATTTATCATCACTCCTAATAATATTTAAGGTTATTAAATATTTTATTAGAGAAGCATAAGTATTATGATATGATAATTAACTTGTTTGATGCGTGCGTTGAATTGTTTTGCATTAAATGTATGTTTTTATAAATTGGTTTCCTTAAACATGTGAATTTTGCACAAACATTCGGTACTTCACCTTATTATACAATGAAATGAATATTTTGGCAATACTTTTTACCAAATTTTAGTACTAGTACAATGCTACTGTTACTAGTACAATGCTACTGTTACTATTCACTGCCTGAAAAATTTTCACAGCCTACATTAAGGACTTTTTCGAGACCTACCTCAACAAAGCTGTGGATAGTAACATGCTACTATACTTAATAAGAAAATTTGGAATAGATTGAATATATAATCACAAAACATAATTAAAACTGTTTGTCTCTATCCAATTATAACAAATTTTGTGTAATATGTTTTGACTTTAATGAAAATTAATTATTCTAATATTTTATTAAATTGAAGCATGAACCATAATATCTTGCAAAATATAAAATAGAACACAAATAAATGCATATAAAATGTGCCAAATTAGTAAAAAACATATAAACTAAGAAATTTTTAAAATATTAACTTGCAAAATCTTATTTAATATATTACAATATAAGAAAATTAAAAAGGAAGGTGCATTGAGATGGCATTAACACTATCAAAAAAAGCTTTAGAGGTAAAACCATCCTCAACATTAGCTATTACAGCAAAAGCAAAAGAATTAAAGGCAAGAGGTATTGACGTAGTTGGGTTTGGAGCAGGGGAACCAGATTTTAATACGCCAGATAATATAAATAAAGCAGCAATAGATGCAATCAATAGTGGGTTTACAAAATATACAGATGCATCTGGTATAATCGAATTAAAAGAAGCTATTTGCAAAAAATTTAAAGAGTTTAATAAATTAGATTATAAACCAAATCAAATTGTTATTAGTAATGGTGGAAAACATTGTTTATCCAATGTATTTTGGGCTATTTTAAATCCTGGAGATGAAGTTATTATTCCAGCACCTTACTGGTTAAGCTATCCTGAAATTGTAAGATTAGCTGATGGTGTTCCAGTATTTGTAAGAGGTGAAAAAGAACAAGGATATAAAGTTAATGCTAAACAATTAGAATCAGTTTGTACTGAGAAAACAAAGGCATTAATACTTAATTCACCAAGCAATCCAACTGGAATGATTTATACAAGAGAAGAACTTTTAGAGATTGCAGCATTTGCGGTTGAAAAGGATATATATGTAGTGGCAGATGAAATGTATGAAAATCTTGTTTATGCAGGTGAAGAACATATAAGCATTGGAACATTAAATGAAGAAATATATAAAAGAACAATAACTGTAAGTGGTGTGGCTAAGGGATATGCTATGACAGGTTGGAGAATAGGCTATACAGCATCAACACCTGAGATTGCAAAGCTTATGGGTAGTGTGCAAAGTCATTTGACTTCAAATCCTAACTCTATTGCTCAAAAAGCTGCGGTTGAAGCTATTAATGGTCCACAGGATACAGTTGAGACAATGAGAGTAGAATTTGATAAAAGAAGACAATATATGTACAAAAGGGTTTGTGAAATGCCTTTAGTTTCATCATTAGAACCCAAGGGAGCGTTTTACTTATTTATTGATGTATCACAAGTTTTAAACAAAGAATACAAAGGTGAAAAGGTTGAATCCTCAGATAAACTTTCAAAAATTCTAATAGAAGATTACAATGTGGCTATTATACCTTGTGGAGATTTTGGATTTGCGGATCATATCAGATTATCTTATGCAATTTCAATTGAACAAATCGAAAAGGGACTTAATCGTATAGAGGAATTTCTAAATTCTTTGCAGTAGAAAAGAAGTATATTTTTTGAAATGTTTCATACATAACAAAAAAGCCTTATAATTATATTAAATCTTAAAACACTAGAAATATTGACATAGTATAATATTTCTGGTGTTTTTAATTTTATTAAGCTACTAAATCGAATTTTCACAAAAGAAAGGATTTAATTAAATAAATATGCTTGTATCTGGATTTTTCTTGTGATATACTTTGATTATATTTTGGGCAATTTATAAAATTTATTAATTATTGGAGGATTTTATAATGAGTATTGGATTTATTGGAATGGGTAATATGGGATATGCCATGTTAAGAGGGGCTTTAGATAGTTTAAAGGATGAATCAATTATATATACGGATGCTAATTTTGAAAGAATGGAATATGTAAAAAAAGAAACAGGGATTGATTATGTAGTAGACAATGTGGAGTGTGTGAAAAATTCAAAATATATTGTTTTATCAATTAAGCCTCAATATTACTCTTTAGTTATTAAGGAAATTAGAAAATATGTAAATAAGAACCAAGTCTTAATTTCCATTGCACCTGGTATTAGTATAGAGGATTTAAGGAAGGAATTTGATGAAGGAGTTAGGATAGTCAGAGCAATGCCAAATACTCCTGCTTTAGTTGGAGAGGGTATGTCTGGCATTTCCTTTTGCAAAGGAGATTACACTAAAGAAGAACATCAATTTATTGTTAACTTTTTTAAATCTTTTGGAATGGTAGAGATTATGGAGGAGCAACTTATGGACGTAGTCGTATGTGCAAGTGGTAGTTCTCCTGCATATGTGTTTATGTTTATTGAAGCTTTGGCAGATAGTGTTGTAAAATATGGCATGCCAAGGGATAAAGCATATAAGTTTGTTGCTCAAACAATATTGGGTTCGGCTAAGATGGTATTAGACACTAATGAACATCCGGCAAAATTAAAGGATCAGGTCTGCTCACCACTTGGGACTACGATACAAGGCGTATCAGCTCTTGAAGAGTATGGATTTAGAAATGCAGTTATGAAAGCAACTGATAAATGCTTTGAAAGAGCTTCAGGTATTAAAAAGTAAAATAATAAATTTGAAAGGAAAAGGAATATGCCTGAATATAAAAGAATAAAAAGAGAACTATCTCATAAAGGTCAAATTGTAGATTTTTATACTGACTATATGGAGATTAATGATGAAAAGGTAGTAAAATGGGATTTTATTGAACATAAAGGTGCTGCGGCTGTAGTTGCAATTGATAATGACAATAAATTAATTATGGTACGTCAATATAGAAATGCATTAGAAAAGTACACACTGGAAATTCCCGCAGGGGCATTAAATAAAGGTGAAGATATGAAAACCTGTGCTGTTAGGGAACTAGAAGAAGAAACAGGGTATAAGGCAAATAAGGTAGAGCATCTATTTGATTTATATACAACAGTTGCGTTCTGTAATGAAAAAATCGGAATTTATGTGGCATATGATTTAGAACAAAGCAATCAAAATCTTGATGAAGATGAATTTGTTACTATTGAAAAATACACATTAGATGAATTAATTGGATTTATATTTTCAGGGGAAATAGACGATTCTAAAACAATGGCAGCGATACTGGCATATAAAGAGAAGTATGTAACAAAGTAATACTCAATATCCAAATTTATTAGAGAATTTTAAGTTTAATAAAATGAGTGCACAAGTTAATAATAAAGATAAAATAAAGTATAGCTTGATTGTTTTTACAATTAAGCTTTTTTAATTTAAATACATTTTTAAAATCCTTTTAACATAACTTTTATATCTCATTCTAATCATATTTTTTTTTGTAATGCATATATTGTTAGAGTCACAATACAAATATCTGACAAAGGAGAATATGATTTGAAAATTTTATTAAATAAAAATAAAAGAGGGTTTACAAAAAATGATATTTTAATTATCATTTTTTTTATAGGATTAATAGTAGGAACTATTTTTGCAAATATATTTAGAACCTTATATATTAATGAAATAAATATAGTTAATGATTATTTTTCAAATAAACTTGTAAATATGGACATAGAGTATGGAAGTCTTTTAAAATACATATTATTTAGCAGGATAAAATATTTTATAATACTATGGCTTTTTAGTATTACAATATTAGGATTACCTGTAATTTTCATATATTTAATCTATAGTGGTTTTTTAGTAGGATTCATAATTTCTATCAGTACAATGAAATATGGAATTATGGGAATATTACTATTCATTGTATATCTTTTTCCTCATGGAATTATATATATACCAGTTATAGCTATTTCAATTCAAAGAGCCTTTATCATGTGTAAAAGAATGTACTATATGAAAAATGGGGTAAAAGTCAATAAGAAAAACATAATTTTAGAATATTTATTTACTATTATTTTATTACTAGTAATGATTATTATAGGATGCTTTATTGAAACATATATAAATTCAAATATATTACAAAGTTTTTTAAAGAATTTTTAACAATTTAATAAAATTGTAACAATATGTTGTATGAGGAAAATAAAAAATACAGTATATTGTAGATAGAGAAAAAATGAGCAAAAATTTGTATAATTTGCTCGTAATAAATATTTGATTTTCCAGAAAAAAAAATATATAATAATAATTAGACCAATTAAATACTATAGAAAAGAACCTAGATTCGTAATAAGTAGTTAAAATAAACATAATATATTACATAATTACAAATAGGTGAAAGGATGCATAAGAAATGGAAGTCGAAATAGTTGATTTTACAAAATACTTATCAGACATAAAAAAAGCTTCAACAAATACAGTTAGCTCTTATAAAAGAGATTTATTTAAGTGTGCTAATTTTTGGGGTGAACAAGGTATTAGGGATGTACAAAATGTAACAGAAACTAATCTTAATTCTTATGTATTATTCATGGAAAAAGGTAATTTAGCACCAGCGACAGTATCAAGAAATATTGCATCAATCAAGTCCTTTTTCAACTATTTATTTAAACAAGGCAAAATCACCAATGATCCAACAGAAAGAATAAAATCGCCTAAGATTGAAAAAAAGATTCCAGATGTATTATCCTCACAGGAAGTAGAACAGCTACTTATGCAACCATCCAACAATAGTCCCAAAGGAATCCGTGACAAAGCAATGCTTGAACTTCTATATGCCACAGGAATCAGAGTATCCGAACTTATTATGTTAAAATACAGTGATGTAAGTCTAAAATTTGATTATATAAAATGTCATGACAATAATAAAGAAAGAATTGTACCATTTGGACATGAAGCAAAAAAAGCACTAAAAAATTACATCGAAAGTTCAAGAAGCATACTAATACAAGACCAAACTAATGACATGTTATTTACCAACTGTCAAGGACAAGCCATGAGCAGGCAGGGCTTTTGGAAACTAATTAAACAATATGCGAGCAAGGCAGGAATTAACAGAGAAATAACCCCACATACATTACGGCACTCATTTGCGGCACACTTAGTTGAAAATGGGGCAGATTTACGTTCAGTTCAAGAAATGTTAGGGCATTCAGACATCTCGACCACACAAATATATGCCCATATGAATGGAAACAAACTTAAGGATGTTTATTCTAAAGCACATCCTAGGGCTTAAAATTTTTATTAGAGGGGCATTTGAATACCTAGCTTTGCTTAAAAAAACTTCTACTCCAAGGGAGGCGTGATATTATTAAAAGACGCTTCCCTTGAAGTACAAAGTCTCAAAGGCTAGCGTCCCATTTTGCAAAAACCAAAACTCACTTAATCTTATCTGCAATCTTATAAATAAGTCTCTCCGATTCTTCCCATCCAAGGCATGGATCAGTTATTGATTTACCATAAATATGATCTTCAACTTTACAAGCTCCTGGTTCAATATAGCTTTCAATCATTACACCTTTTACAAAACCTTCAATATCACCAGAAACAGTTCTACTATGTAAAACCTCCTCAACAATTCGAGGCTGTTCGGCATATAGTTTGTTTGAGTTGGCATGGTTAGCATCAATAATTACTACAGGATTAACTAGTTCTCTTTTTCCATACATGTGATATAATTTTTTAAGATCTTCATAATGATAGTTTGGTTGAGATTGTCCGTGTTTGTTAACGGCACCTCTTAAAATAGTATGAGCCAGTGGATTGCCGTCTGTTTTAACTTCGGCATTTCTGTACATGAAAGTGTGTTTTGCTTGGGCGGCAACAACAGAATTTAACATAACGGAGAAGTCTCCGCTTGTTGGATTTTTCATTCCGACTGGAATGTCAATACCGCTTACTACTAATCTGTGTTGTTGATTTTCAACCGATCTTGCTCCGATGGCCACGTAGGATAGAATGTCTTCAACATAGTCCCAATTTTCAGGGTAGAGCATTTCGTCAGCAGCAGTAAGGCCTGTCTCAGATATAGCTCTAATGTGCATTTTACGAAGAGCTAAAATACCAGCAGCAATATCTGGTTTTTTTTCGGGATCGGGTTGATGAGCCATACCTTTGTAGCCTTCACCGGTAGTTCTTGGTTTGTTTGTATAAATTCTTGGAATAATTATCAATTTATCAGATACTTTTTCTTGTACCCTTGCAAGCCTTTGTATATAATCGCAAACAGAATCTTCATTATCTGCTGAACAAGGACCAATAATTACTAAGAATTTATTTGATTTTCCGGTAATTACATCTTTGATTTGAACGTCTCTTTGTTTCTTTATCTTAGTTAATTCTTCTGACATTGGAAGTTGTGCCTGTATTTCGGCAGGGGAGGGTATATCCTTAATATATTTGAAACTCATTGCTAACGCTCCTTAGTTTGCTTTTATTTGATGATATCCTTTTTTGCCTTTTTTGATTAAAAGTGCAGATTCCTCATTGAAATCAGCAGTTGTAAATTTTTTGTCAAAGTCAACAATTTTGATATCATTAACAGTAACGCCACCTTGTTGAATTAAACGTCTTGCTTCTGAACGTGTTGTGGAAAGCTTTGAATCAACAAGTAATGTTATTAGGTCTATTCCAGATTCAAAATCAGCTAAAGGATAAGTTTTTGTTGGAATGTCTGCACTTTTAGCACCATCAGAAAAAAGTGCTTTAGAAGCTTCTAGTGCTTTTACAGCTTCTTCTTCTCCATGGACTATTTTGGTAATTTCAAATGCTAAAACTTCTTTAGCGTGATTGATTTCAGCCCCTTCTAAAGAGCCAAGTCTTCTTACTTCATCCATAGGAAGGAAAGTTAAAAGTCCAAGAAGTTCTAAAACTTTTACATCTTCAACATTTCTCCAGTATTGAAAGAATTCATATGGAGAAGTCTTTTCAGGATTTAGCCAAACAGCACCTTTCATAGTTTTACCCATTTTAACTCCATCACTGGTTGTAAGAAGCTTAAAGGTTAAACCAAATGCAGGTTTTTGTTCTTTTCTTCTTATTAATTCAACTCCGCCTAAAATATTAGACCATTGATCATTTCCACCAAGCTGTAATGTACAATTGTATTGTTTATTTAACTTCCAAAAATCATATGACTGCATTAACATATAATTAAATTCAAAGAATGTTAGTCCTTTTTCCATTCTTTGTTTGTAACAATCTGCGGTTAACATTTTATTAACTGAAAAATGTACGCCTATTTCACGTAAAAATTCAACATAGTTTAAATTCAAAAGCCAATCTGCATTGTTTGCAATAATTGCATTATCATTATCAAAATCAATAAAACGTGATAGCTGTTTATAAAAACAGTCAGCATTATGGGCAATTGTTTCTTTTGTCATTATACTACGCATATCAGATTTGCCAGATGGATCACCAATCATAGTAGTTCCACCACCAAGTAAAGCTATTGGCTTATGACCTGCCTTTTGCATATGCATCATGGCCATAATAGTAAGAAAATGTCCCGCAGTTAAACTATCAGCTGTTGCATCAAAACCTATATAAAAGGTAACCTTTTCCTTACCTAGCAATTCTCTAATCTCAGCTTCGTGAGTTGTTTGTTCAATGAATCCTCTTTCTAAGAGAATATCATATACATTAGTTGACATGAAATTCCTCCTTTATTTTGTTATAGTTTTTGCATAAATAAAATTTAAAAATATAGAAAACCTTATTTTTACACTCTAATCATCGTATCATATGAACAACGTAAATTCAAGTTTTTATTTTTACAATTCAAATAACTAAGAGTTACTATTCAGCGACATTGGCTGAGAATAGTAACAACTAAGAATTATATTAATACCTTAATCTGTCAAAAGACTTGATTTTTTCATCCTTCATATGTTATACTAAATTACGTTAAACAGGATATCAATAAATCTTTGACCCTGTATAGTAAGTACAAAAGGAGATGTAAAAATGTCAGGACATTCAAAATTTGCAAACATAAAACATAAAAAGGAAAAAAATGACTCTACAAAGGGAAAAATCTTTACAAGATTAGGCAGAGAAATAGCAGTTGCTGTAAAAGAAGGCGGTGCTGATCCTGCTAATAATAGAAAACTAAAAGATGTTATATCAAAAGCTAAGGCAAACAACATGCCAAATGATACTATAGATAGAAGTATTAAAAAAGCAGCAGGAGACGCCAATGCAGTAAACTATGAATTTGTTTCGTATGAAGGATATGGACCAAACGGAATAGCCATAATTGTTGATGCACTAACAGATAATAAAAACAGGACAGCCTCTAATGTAAGAAATGCATTTACAAAAGGCAATGGAAATGTTGGTACTCAAGGATGTGTATCATTTATGTTTGATAAAAAAGGTCAAATAATTATAGATAAAGAAGAATGTGACATGCAAGCAGATGATCTTATGATGACAGCTCTTGATGCTGGAGCAGAAGATTTTACAGATGAAGAAGACAGTTTTGAAATACTAACTGATCCAGAATCATTTTCAGAAGTTTGTGAAGCCTTAGAAAATGCAGGAATAAAAATGGTAAGTGCAGAAGTTACAATGCTTCCTCAAACATGGGTAGAATTAACTTCTGATGTTGATATAAAAAATATGAACAAAACTCTAGATTTATTGGATGAAGATGATGATGTACAAGAAGTATATCATAACTGGAATGAATAATGAATAATTTATTTTTCCTAATCATACCAATTTTTTAAAAAAATTAATAAAAATAGTTGACGAAATTCAAAAATATGCTATAATCATAGTAGTGCAATTCAAAAATACCCAAACAGTTGTATTATGCACAATTCAGCAACTGGAGGGAGGTTAGGTGTGAGGCTATGTCAAACGTTATTGTTAAAGACAATGAAACTTTAGATAGTGCTCTACGTAGATTCAAAAGAAACTGTGCCAAAGCAGGTATTCAACAGGAAATACGTAAAAGAGAGCATTACGAAAAACCAAGCGTAAAACGTAAAAAGAAATCAGAAGCTGCGAGAAAACGCAAATATTAATTAACAAACTCTACATGATCATAAAAGGAGTCTAAAGAAGTGTAAAACATTTCTATTTGCTTTTATTCATGCAAAGAACAAGCCCTTAATCGTAAGATTGAGGGCTTTTTTATGGTATACCGCTAGAATAACCTACATATATTAAAATGATAGCAGTAACCAAAGGAAATCTTGACATGAATAAAAAGAAAAAAACTAAATTTAAGCCAATATATAATAATCCTTCCGAAAAAGAAAAAGTTTCAATTAAGGAAAATCTCACCAAAGGATTAAATCTTCCGCAAGATGTATTACTGGGTGCACCCTTGGTAACTATTACAGGGAAACAGGAGGCACACATAGAAAATTATCGGGGAATAATAGAATACAATGGTAATAGTATTAAAATACAGACAAAATCATTTAAAATATGCATTGAAGGCTGTAATTTACTAATAGAATACTTTACCAATGATGAGATGAAAATTACAGGAACAATTAATAGTATTTTCTACTGTTAATAAAATATAAGGGGGAATTGGCTTGATAATAAAATTATTGAAATTTTTTAGTGGATATTTGAGAATTATAATAAAGGGATATTCTCCTGAAAGATTTATTAATTTGTGTAGTAACCATAATATATTATTATGGAATATTAGAAAAACTGAAAAGGGATATGAATTTAATGTAAGCATTAAAGGTTTTTATAAACTTAGACCGATTGTAAGAAAAACAAAAACAAAGTTAGTTATAGTTGAAAAGATAGGTTTACCTTTCTTTTTACATAAATATAGAAAGAGAAAGATATTTTTTGGAGGTATAATTGTATTTTCTGTTCTGATATATACAATGTCATTGTTTATTTGGGACATTAGCATTGAGGGTGAGTACACTTATACTGATGATTTAATATTAAAATTTTTAAAGCAGAATAATATTTATACAGGAATACAGAAATCAAAAATAAGTTGTAGTGATATTGAATTTAAAATAAGAGATAAATATAAAGATATTGGCTGGGTTTCAGCGGAAATTAAGGGAACCAGACTTTTAATTAACTTAAATGAAATATTAATTAATGATAATAAAGTAAGTGAAGATAAAACAGCACATATTATTGCAAATAAAGATGGGATAATTACTTCAATAATAACCAGAACAGGTACTCCACTTGTTTTTGAGGGAAATGTTGTTAAGAAAGGTGAGTTATTAATATCAGGAGTAGTAAATATTATTGGAGATAATGATATTCAAATAGGAAAAAAGACCGTATTAGCAGATGGAGACATTTACGCAAAAACATATTATAATTATCACGAAGAATATAAATTTGAACATAATATTAAAGAATATACAGGCAATGAAAAGAAAAAATATGAAATTACATTATTTACAAAAAAAATTACGTTATACAATCCATTAATACATTATGAAAAATATGATATAACTAATGAGGAGAACCAATTAAAGATAGGAGATTCATTCTATTTACCAGTTATATTTTCAATGGCTAACATAAATGAGTATAAAGAAAATCAAGTTAAGTATACTAATAATGAAATAGAACTATTAGCAAAAACAAAATTAGATAAATTTCTTGAAAATTTAACAAAAAAAGGTGTTCAAATCATATCAAATAATGTTACAATAGTAGTTGATAAGAAATCATGCATTGCAGATGGGAAAATACAAGTTGTAGAAAAAATCGGTAAGTATAAAAATATAGAAGATAATGAGTGGAGGCAGGAAACAACGGATGAGCATAGTGGAAACAATAATTGATGTGCCAAGTGAACATGAGAAAAATGTATTTGGCGAATTTGATTTTAATATAAAAAAGATAGAAAGAGCTTTTAGGGTTACAGTAGTTACCAGAGATGGAAAAATAAAAATTATAGGAAACAGCTTAGACATAACTAAAGCTAAGAATGTATTTAGTCAGTTAGTTGAATTGTCAAAGAGGGGAAATGAAATTACTGAGCAAAATGTAGATTATACTATTTCCTTATCTATGGATAATTCAGAAGAATCGGTTGTAGAGATTGATGGAGATTTAGTTTGCAATACAATTTCAGGTAAACCTATTAAACCTAAAACCATTGGACAAAAATCATATGTTGACCAGATTAGGCAAAAAATGATTGTGTTTGGAATTGGTCCGGCGGGAACTGGTAAGACGTACCTAGCTATGGCAATGGCAATTCATGCCTTTAAGAATAATGAAGTTGGTAGAATTATTTTAACAAGACCTGCAATTGAAGCTGGTGAAAAATTGGGATTTTTGCCGGGAGATTTGCAAAGCAAAGTAGATCCTTATTTAAGACCTTTATATGATGCATTATATCAAATTATGGGGGCAGAAGCTTTCGTTAGAAACACTGAAAAGGGATTGATTGAAGTTGCTCCATTAGCTTATATGAGGGGTAGAACCTTAGATAATGCATTTATAATATTAGATGAAGCACAAAATACAACTCCTGCACAAATGAAGATGTTTTTAACAAGAATTGGATTTGGGTCAAAAGTGGTTGTAACTGGAGATCTTACCCAAAAAGATTTGCCACATGATGCTGCGTCTGGATTAGATATTGCAATAAAAGTGTTAAGTAATATTGATGATATTGGTTTTTCATATTTAACTAATAAAGATGTTGTAAGACATCCAATTGTTCAAAAGATAGTAAAAGCATATGAGAATTATGAAAATAAATTAAAATCACCTAAGAAAAATATCAGTAATACGGAGAGAGCATATGGAATCAAAAGACAACGAATTAAAAAAACAAATTGATAGAGATAATAAAACCATTTCGATGATATTATACACGGTAACATTTATTATTATTAGTATAATGTCAAGTAGAAACCAATTAGATATTGGCGGGTTTTTAAGAGCAGAAATAGTTGGTATTGTTGTATTAACCATAATATTATTTTACGTTAGAATTGAAAATAAAATAGATTCAGTTAACAATTACTATGTATTGTCTGTGGGTTACTTAATTGCACTACTTATTATGGTTGTTTCAAGTTATTTAAAAACTTATAATCTTTTGATTGTTGGTACTATGTTTATTGCTATGGCAATTGACTTAAATTGTGCAATAATAGTTAATGTGTTTTTGATTATTATCGGCAATTTATTATTGAATTATAATACAGAATATACGGTTCACATATTGATATTTACTTTAATTTCAAGTATAATTGCAAAGTATTTAAAAAAGAAAAAGTTTTTATTTACTGTCATTCAAATATTGCTAACCTTTAATATTACAATTATGATAATCTTAAATTATTTTAAAATCACAAAAGGTTTTATTCTTGAGATGGTATTTTCTTCTATTAGTGTTTTAGCAGCTATTATAGCAGTATATTATTTATATAAAGCATATTTAACACATATCAATAAAAATAATATTTCTAAGACAACTGAAGAATTAAATAAAAAATTAGATTCATTAATATCTAATATAAATAAGCCTGAGGCAGAATTAGCTTATGCAGTGGATAATAATATACAAAATAATGAAATAGATAAAGAAAAAATAATTATAGAAGAAAAGACTTTTATAGAGGTAGCAGTAAATACTAATATTAATGAAAGTATTGAGATAACTAGCAAGAATGAAATAAGTACTAATGAAATAAGCATTCAAGAAGTTGAAATTGAAACTGAAGTAGATGCAGTAATTAATGCAGATTTAGAAAATAATGAAGATACAGAAATATTTATTGAAACAACTGAAGAAATAATGTAAGAAACTGATATTGATATAATTAATGAAACAACTATCGAATCAAAAAGTGAAGAAGAAATTGATAAAACTATCTCTATGTCAGAATCTGATGTGCTTAGTGAAACAATTCCAGAATCACAAGAATTATCAGATGATAATATTAATGATTTAAATAATGATGAAATAAAAGATAATAATACTTTATTAGAAGACTTCCTTTATGATGCAGAATTAGACACAGATGAAGAAGTTGACGTAAAAGAAGCTTCAATTGAAGCCATTAGAAGTGAAATTAATAAAAAGCAAAGAGAGAGCAAACTGGATTTAATACTAGATGAAAATTATAAGTTATTAACTCTTATGAAAGAAAGTAATATAACCCTTTACGAACATAGTTTATATTTATCAAAGTTATCATGTGAAATAGCAGAACTTATTGGAGGTAATGTGCCTATAGTTAAAGCAGGTGCATTATATCATGAGGTGGGGAAACTATATAGTAAAGAATATATACAAGAAAGTGTTAATACAGCAATTATTAATGAATTTCCAAGAGAGGTTACTGATATTATAAGACAGTATTCATTAACTATTGAAGTACCAAAATCTGTGGAAGCAGCAATTATAATGTTAACAGATTCTGCAATTTCTACAATTGAGTATGTAAAAAGCAGAACAGATAAAAAAGCTGCACCAATGAATAGGATAATTGATAGTGTGCTAAATGCAAGAATAAGTCAAAATGCCTTAGATGAATCAGGTCTTAATATGGAACAATTAAAGACTATAAGAGGTTTTTTAATAGAAGAATTTACTAAAGTAGAATAAAAAATATTTTACATAAATATTTTTTTAGAAATAGGAGTGTTTATATGACGATTAATTTTGAATATGAAAGCGAAATAAGATTAGATATTCTTTATGAAAAAATTATCAATGAAGTAGTTGAAGGGGCATTAGAATTTGAAGAATGTCCATATGAGATAGAACTAAATGTAATTCTTACAAGCAATGATGAAATATGTCAAATTAATAAAGATTACAGGGATATTAACGAACCAACAGATGTTTTGTCCTTTCCTATGGTGGATTACACAATTCCTTCTGATTATTCAAAAGTAGAAGAACATGCGGAAGATTATTTTAATCCTGAAACTGGTGAGTTAATGCTTGGAGATATTATTATATCTGTAGACAAAATTTTAGAACAGGCAGAAAAATATGGTCATTCAACAGAAAGAGAATTGGCATTTTTAGTTGCTCATAGTATGTTACATCTTTTTGGATACGATCATATGGAAGATGAGGAGCGAGAGCTTATGGAGATAAAGCAGGAAAATATTCTAAGTTTACTAGGTTATTACAGAGATAAATAAAACAAAGGAGTTTATAATGAAAATACAAAAGTATATATTCATAATTTTAGTAATATGTTTTTTGATTGGATGTAAAAAAGACAATGAAACTACTGAAGAAACAACTATTCCGACTAAAGAAATAACCGAAGTAACGACCCAGAGTACAACAGCAACAACAGAATTAATAACCGAAAGTACAACAATAAGTGAATCAAGAGAAGGATATGTAAAAAGTAAATTAACAGGCGAATGGGTAAAAGAAGAAATAGGTACTAAAAGGCCTTATGCTATTATGTTTAATAACATCAAGCTTGCATCACCTCAAAGTGGTACTTCCAAAGCTTCTATTATGTATGAAGCAATTGTAGAAGGCGGTATTACAAGGTTAATGGGTATTTTTGAGGAACTAGATGATAAAAGAATCGGTTCTGTAAGAAGTGCAAGACACTATTTTGTTAGTTTTGCTGATGAATATAATGCAATCTATGTTCATTTTGGTGAAACAAAATACGCAACAAAAAAAATTAGTGAATTAAAAATTAATAACTTAAGTGGTTTAACCGGAGTTGGTGACACAGTATTTTATAGAGATAAATCCATAGCCGCACCTCATAATGCTTTTACAAGTTGGGACAGAATAATAAAAGGAACAGATATAAAGAAATATTCTGCTGAATATAAAGAAGGTTATGAAGGACATTTTAAATTTTATGATACAGATACAAGTCTTTCTAATGGTGTTGATGCAAAAAAAGTAACTGCAAAATTTTCTAATTATACAAATCCTTATTTTGTATACAATGAGGAGGACAAGTTATACTATAGATTCCAATTTGGCAAGGAACATGTGGATTATAATACTAAAGAGCAATTAAAGTATAAAAATGTAATAGTTCAGTTTGTTAAGGAATGGGATATTGACAAAAATGACTATCAAACAATGGATTTAAAAGATGCAAATGGAAAAGGTTACTATATTACCAATGGTAAAGCAGTTAACATTACATGGAAGAAAAATGAATCCACTAAGATTATGAGATATTATGATACTGATGGTAATGAATTAAAGATAAATACAGGAAAAACATTTATAATCATATTTCCAAATGACAGGGTCTTAGATGTAATTCTTGCAGATAAAAGTGAATAACAATAAAGAAAGGAGGATATGTTTATGAGTACCAGAAAGAAAGCAAATAACTTTCTGCTACACGGCAGTATACTTGCCATTGCTTCGATCATTGTAAGATTAATTGGGGTATTATACAGAGTTCCATTAACAGAAATAATTGGCGACGAAGGAATGGGTTATTATTCGGTTGCCTTTGAAATATATGGTATTGCTTTAATATTATCCTCTTATAGTATACCTCTTGCAGTTTCTAAATTAGTTGTTGCAAGAAATGCAAAAGGTGAATTTAAAAACTCTTATAAAATATTTAAAGGAGCTTTGCTATTTGCATTTATATCAGGAACTATAGCCGCATTATTAATTTTTTTTGGAGCAGAATTTTTTGTGTCAAAATCTCCAAGAAGTGCACTTCCTTTAAAAGCTTTAGCTCCCACGATTTTAATTGTTGCTGTTATGGGTGTATTTAGAGGTTATTATCAAGGAATAAGGACAATGATACCAACTTCCTTTTCTCAAGTTTTAGAACAAATTATTAACGCCTTCGTAAGTGTGTATGCAGCCTATTTTCTAATGAAAAGTTTTAGTGCTTCAATAGACATAGCAGCCTATGGGGCTTTAGGTGGGACTATAGGAACAGGTGCAGGTGCATTAGCAGGATTATTATTTTTATTATTTGTTTTTGTAATTTATAGACCAGTTATAAAAAGAAGAAGCAGAAAAGATCATTCGGAAAACGTTGAAGATTATAAAACTATATTTAAAATTATTATATTTACAACCATGCCTGTTATTTTAAGTACTGCTGTTTATAACATAAGTGGTGTAATTGATATAACTCTGTTTAATAATATATTAAGCCAAAAGGGTATGTCTCAAGAGGAAACCAGTTCACTTCTTGGTATATTTGCCAATAAATACAGAGTTCTTACAAACGTTCCAATTGCCATAGCTTCAGCAGTTGCAGCAGCTATGATACCTACCATAACAGCCGCCTTCACCAATGAAGAAATGGGTGATGTTAAAGATAAGGTTCAAAGTTCAATTAAATTTTGTATGATTGTTGCCATACCTTCAGCAGTTGGAATCGGAGTTTTAGCTTCTCCAATTTTAAAACTATTATTTTCAGATGGAAGGGCATTACCTGCTAATCTAATAAGTATTGGTGCAATTTCAATAGTATTTTTCTCATTATCTACAGTTACAAATGCAGTACTTCAAGGCATAAATAAAATGAAGCTGCCAGTTATTCATTCAGCAATATCTTTAGGAATACATATTATTATAGTTGTAGTTTTATTAATTGCTTTTAATTTTAATGTATATGCCTTAGTAATAGGTAATGTTATTTTTGCATTAATTGTATGTATACTAAATCAGATATCTATAAGAAAATATTTGGGATATAAGCAAGAAATAGTGAAGACTTTTGCAATTCCGTCTGCTAGTGCGGCAGTTATGGGGGTTTTTACATTTTTAACATACTTTTTGTTTATGAAACTAATTAAAATTAATAGTATTTCTACATTATTTGCAGTAGTTGTTGCGGTGATTACTTATTTTGTAATGATGTTATTGCTTAAGGGGATTACACAAGAGGAACTTAAAATCTTTCCTAAGGGGGATGTATTGATTAAGATTGCTAAGAAAGTTAGGCTTTTGAAATGATTTTGTATTTGGGGGCCCTTAAAAAGTCCTTTCAACGGGATGAATTAATTTTTTAGATTAATACGAGCGTATATATATCCAATTGTTTGCTTACCCTCCTTCAGTGTTACTATTCACAGCCAATGTCGCTGACTTAAGGTTTTTTTCCTACGGATGCTTTGCTTTTAGTCTTTTGACTCCATGGTAGAGGGCTTATTATACTTTATAATGGCAGATATGCCAAACATTCCAATGAGCCATAAACACCCATTAGGAAGAATGCTTCCTAATGAGTATTGTCTCATTTCCATGGCATATAATGCCATTATAAAGTATAGTAAGCCCTCTACCATGGAGTATTTAGTTTTTGTAGCAAAGCTGAATGTCAGAGGGAATATATATTGCTAATAATTTTTTTCGAGAAATTTATCCAAATTTATGCTGAAATTGAATAATTTGATAAAAATGGTTGATAATATTCATAAAGGAGTGATTTTTTATGAATAGGAAAAAAATAACTGTTTATTTAATTGGTGTATTATCTGTAACTTTTATTTTGTTGGCATTTAGCTTTTTGAGCTATAAGATTGCTTTGTATCGTTTTAATTCTCAGGCTGTTGAAAATGGAAATAGTCCATATTATTCAGCAGATAAAAATATTAGTATTACTACAGAATATGTTACAATAAAACAAATTGAAAGTACAACCCAAGTAACTACTGATAAAGAAGTGGTTGAGGTTGCAGTGCCAAAGGAAAATATTATTTCTTCGAAGACTATTTATGTATTAGAAAATTATGATTTGGCAAATAGTGAGTTGACTAAAGAAACTTTAAACATTCCAGATTATTTAGTTGGGCTAAATAGAGAAGGGGTATTAGGGTATTTAGATGAGTATATGAGTGATCTCAAATTATCTGAGTTTGAAAAAGGACTTACAAGCTTTGAACTAATATCTTTTTCTGAAAAGGAAGTTATTCTTAGAAAAAATTATAATAGTAAAAAGGTGAACTATAAGTATTATCTAGCTGTAATGGATGGATTTGTTACTGTATTTTACTCAGACTTGAAAACAATATACGAATATACAGACATTGATATTACCACTTTATCAGAGGATGATCAAGTGCAATTATTGCATGGCATTTATGTAAAGGATATTGAAGAATTATATGGTTTATTAGAAAATTATTCGAGTTAATATATTACGAAAAAGTTAAATTTATTGAATTAGTGTAAAAGAGGATGACAACCATAATTGTTTTTGATAAAATATATCTATTAGAATTTACATTTTAAATTTACTAAAAAACAGATTTTGTTTTATATACTTTAATCAAGAAAATGGATAGTACAAAATAAACTTAAGGATATACTAAGTAAATTTTTGAATACACAGCTTTGCCTTAAAAAACTACATCTCCATGGGAGGTCACTGAAAAAGTCCTTTCAATATGGTAATTAATTTTTCAGATGAATACAGTTGTATAATTATTTAATTGTGCAGACCGTCCGATGAGGTGTTTATATTTTTTACAAGACTTGCAAAGGCTTGTAAAAAATATGCCGAGGGAGGGTAAGGCAAACAATTAAATAATTATACAACTGTATTCATCTGAAAAA
>JAVBPB010000108.1:0-10908 GCA_031549965.1 Mobilisporobacter sp.
TGAGACTATGATGCTTTTTCATAGGCTCATTGGAATGTTTGGCTTATCTGATTTTTTCATAAATTATAATGTTTTTCTGAGGGGGCGGTATCTAAAAGGCAATGCGTTCGTTACACAAAAACCTTAAGTTGACGACATTGAACGGACGCTTTGTCCTTTTAGTGTTTGTTCTCTATTTTAAAAGCTTTTATAATAACTTTATTCTAAATTTTCTACAAAAAGTAATTTACTTTATTAAAGGACTTTTTCAGTAGTACGTTCTGGTTGTAAATAGTAAAAACCTCCCCAATATAATAAAAAATTTCCTTGTACAAAAAGACATAAAAATTATATAATATTATCTATTAAGCTTATTAACCAAACATTGCTTAATATAAAAAGGAGGATTTTTATGAAAATGAAACGATTTCTAGTTCTGTTTATGGTATTTTTAATGATTTTTACAACAGTATCATGCAACAGTAACAAAAACCAGAATGAAACAACAACGCAAACTCAGGAACTTACAGAGGAAACCACAGCACCAACTTCCAATGAACCAGCTAAGGAAATACCCAAAGAAGTTTCTAATGAAATCACAGTTAATTTCCATTACCTAAGAGATGATGCTAATTATGAAGGCTGGAATTTATGGGTATGGGCAGAGGGTGCAGATGGAGCATCTTATACTTTTGATCCTAATAAAGCAGATGATAAAGGTGTTACTTCAACTGTTAAGATACCTTCTGCTGCTTCTAATATTGGATTTATTGTAAGATTAAATGAATGGGAGGATAAGGATACCGCTAACGACAGATTTATTGATGTTTCTGAAGTTGTTACAGGTAATATTGATATATATATTACTACAGGGAAGGAAGAATTTGAAACTGTATTTGGTTCTGATGTAGTAAAAGGAATTAAGGTTGTAAGTGCCGTTTTAAATGATAACCTTTCCACAATTTATGTTGAAACGACTTCGGACATTACAACTGATCCTAAAGAAACTCTTGTCTTAGTTAATCAGGATAATGAAATAATCGAACTTTCTGATATATCCTTTGAAGGTAAGAAAGGAACTCTTAATTTAAAACAACCTGTTGATGCTAGTAAAACTTATTATTTGGTTATCAATTCACAATTTAAACACCGTGTTAATGCACCTAGCGTATTTTCAACTAGTGCTTTTGAATCTGAATTCACTTATACTGGTAATGATTTAGGAGCTACATGGTCTAAGGATAAAACTACTTTTAAAGTATGGGCACCTACTGCTACTGCTGTTAAGCTTAATTTGTATAAGTCCGGTGATGAAAACGTTTCCGATTTAGTTGAAACAATTGACATGAAATCTGATGTTAATGGCACTTGGATGGTTGATAAGGCAGGAGATTTAAATAAAACTTATTATACATATACTGTCAATGTTAATGGTACTGAGAATGAGGCTTGCGATCCATATGCAAAAGCAACTGGAGTAAATGGAAACAGAGCTATGGTAATTGATCTTTCTTCTACTAATCCTACGGGATGGAATGAAGATAAAAATCCACATACAGGTGAAAATATAACTGATGCGGTAATATATGAGCTTCATGTAAGGGATTTATCTTCTGACCAAAGCTCTGGTATAAAAAACGTTGGAAAATATTTAGGACTAACAGAAAAAGGTACTAAAAATGCCTCTGGTGATAAAACTGGTCTTGATCATATGATAGATCTTGGCATAACCCATTTACATTTAAATCCTGTTTATGATTATCAAACTGTTGATGAAACAAAACTAAGTGAGTCACAATTTAATTGGGGCTATGATCCTAAAAACTATAATACTCCTGAGGGTTCATATTCAACTGACCCATATAATGGTGAAGTAAGAATTGAAGAATTTAAAGAAATGGTTCAAACACTTCATAAAAATGATATTAGTGTAATTATGGACGTTGTTTACAATCATACATATAATTCAGATTTTTGCTTTAATAAAATTGTTCCTGAATACTTTTTTAGAATTAATCAGGACGGAAAATTTTCAAATGGTTCTGGATGTGGAAATGATGTAGCTTCTGAACGTACAATGGTATCTAAATTTATTGTTGATTCAGTAGCATATTGGGCTAAAGAATACCACATAGACGGTTTTAGATTTGATCTTGTAGGATTAACTGATGTTGATACAATTAATGCTATTAGAAAAGAACTTGATAAAATAGATCCATCTATTATTATGTATGGTGAAGGCTGGACTATGAAAACTGAAACTACAAAAGCCAATGTTGTTTTGGCTACACAGCCAAATACTAAAAAAGTACCGGGTATGGCTATGTTTAACGACAACATTCGTGATGCAATAAAGGGAAGCGTATTTGATGGTGCTGATAAGGGTTATGTAAATGGAGCTTCTTATTCTAAATCAAGAGATATTAAAAGTGGTGTTCTTGGGCTTCCTATATGGTCACCTTCTCCTACACAGGTTATTAATTATACTTCTTGTCATGATAACCTTACTTTATGGGATAAGATAAATTCTTCTAATGGTGATGATTCACTAGAGGACAGAATAAAACAAAATCTATTAGCTGCATCTATTGTGTACACATCACAAGGCACTCCTTTTATTTTAGCAGGCGAGGAAATGCTTAGAACTAAGGTTAAGCCTGATGGTACATTTGATCACAACAGCTATGCTTCTTCAGATGAAATAAATAGTATAAAGTGGAATACCATGTCTGAACCTGAAAATAAAAAAGTTATTGATTTTTATAAAGGTTTAATAGCTTTTAGAAAAGCACATACTTCACTTAGAATGACTGAAAATACCAGTGAAAATATTGTATTTGAAAAAGAAGTACCTGATGGTGTTGTTGCATATACAATTAATAAGGTTGCAGGAGAAGTTTCTGATGGTATTTTTGTAATCTATAATCCACTTAGAACAAGTGTAACCATTAATCTTCCTGACGGAGAATGGAATATTTGTGTAAATGGTAATATTTCTGGAACTGATGTGATTAAAACAGTTTCTGGCAGTGTAGATGTTGATTCTATATCTTGTATGGTTTTGGTTAAGGGTGCTGTAAAATAAATTCATATCTCTTTTCGAGAACCATTAATTAAATATTTCTAAAATATATAGTGTCTGAAAATATTATTTTCAGACACTTTTTATTATGTACTTCTTTATTTTATAATTTTCACTGGTATACACATACTATATTGGTAATTATTTAGTAATTTAATGAATATTTTAAAAATATTTTTAATTTTATATATTGACAGTTCGACACAATAATGTATAATTATATTTATCGTGTTTAGTAACACTAAACTTAAAGTTTATTTTATCTAATTGATTTAAATATATATACTATATATTTTCATATTAAAGGAGTGATTTCTATGAATATGGGAAATAAGATTAAAGAACTTCGAGTCCAAAAAGGATTAACGCAAGAAGAATTAGCAGATCGCTCGGAATTGTCAAAGGGGTTTATATCTCAGATAGAAAGGGATTTAACCTCTCCTTCCATTGCTACTTTGACGGACATTTTGCAGTGCCTTGGTTCTAATTTGGAGGACTTTTTTAGTAATACTTCTTCTGAGCAGGTAGTATTTAAAAAAACTGATTATTTTGAAAAAGAGGATACCGAACTTAACAATATGATTCAATGGATTATTCCAAATGCTCAAAAGAATATGATGGAACCAATTCTTCTTACCTTAAAAGCCGGAGGTTCTACCTATCCTGATAATCCCCACGAAGGTGAGGAATTTGGTTATGTCCTTGGTGGTAACATTAGTATTTGTATAGGAAGTAATTCATATAAAGCAAAAAAAGGTGAATCTTTTTATTTTATACCTAGTAAAAAGCATTATATAAAAGCAGAAGGAAAAACCGAAGCTTTAGTACTTTGGGTTTCTACTCCTCCTAGCTTTTAGTTGAGAGAGAGGTTTGAAATGGCAAATAAGCTTATTGATTTAGTTAATATTTCCAAATCATATGACGACAATGTTGTTTTGGATGAAATGAATTTATATTTTAATGAAAATAGATTTTTAACACTTTTAGGGCCTAGTGGTTGTGGTAAAACTACTACCTTACGAATACTAGGAGGTTTTGAAAGTCCAGATACCGGACAGGTTATTTTTGATGGAAAGGATATTACTAAACTTCCTCCAAATAAAAGACCTTTAAATACTGTATTTCAAAAATATGCCTTGTTTACTCATATGACCATTGCTGAAAATATAGCCTTTGGTTTAAAAATCAAGAAAAAGAGTAGTGCTTATATAAATGATAAAATTAAATATGCTCTAAAACTTGTTAATCTTGATGGCTTTGAGAACCGTATGTGCCATTCTCTAAGTGGCGGCCAGCAGCAAAGAGTTGCTATTGCCCGTGCTATTGTTAATGAACCTAAGATTCTCTTACTTGATGAGCCTCTTGGAGCACTGGATTTAAAGCTAAGACAGGACATGCAGTATGAACTTATCCGCCTTAAAAATGAGCTTGGTATTACTTTTGTTTATGTAACCCATGATCAGGAGGAGGCACTTACAATGTCTGATACAATTGTGGTTATGAATAAGGGTTATATTCAGCAGATAGGCACTCCTGAAAATATCTATAATGAACCTGTTAACGCCTTTGTGGCAGATTTCATTGGGGAAAGTAATATTATTGCAAGTACTATGGTTGAGGATAAAGTTGTAAATATTTTAGGTACTAATTTTACCTGTGTAGATACAGGTTTTGGAAAAAACAAACCTGTAGATGTAGTTATCAGACCTGAAGATATTGATTTAGTTTCACCTGATAAGGGAATAATTTCTGGTAGGGTTACTTCTTTAATATTTAAAGGTGTTCATTATGAAATGGTTGTAATGGCTAATGGTCACGAGATTTTGGTTCATAGTACTGATTTATCTGCTGTTGGAAGTGAAGTTGGTATTTATGTTGATCCATTTGATTTACAAATCATGAATAAACCAGAGTCGGATGATGAAGAGGCGGTGCTTACCGATGAGTAGTAACAGGAAATGGCTTGCCACTCCATATGTTGTTTGGATGTGTATATTTATTATTGTTCCTTTATTTATAGTATTGTATTACGGAATTACCAATAGAAATGGCAGTATTACTATAGATAACATAGCTGCCATAATGGATCCCATACATTTAAAGGCTATTAAGCTTTCTCTATGGCTTTCATTTGTAAGTACTTTGATTTGTTTATTACTTGCATATCCCCTTGGTTTAATTTTAAGCAATATGAAGATAGTAACAAAGCAATTTGTTGTATTATTATTTTTACTTCCCATGTGGATGAATTTTTTACTTAGAACCTTGGCATGGCAAACTTTATTAGAGAAAAATGGTGTAATTAACAGTGTTTTAAATCACTTTAACCTTCCTAATTTAAATATAATCAATACTCCGTCGGCTATTATTCTTGGTATGGTTTATAACTTTCTGCCTTTTATGGTACTGCCGATTTATAATTCTTTGTTAAAAATTGATACTGATGTTATTAATGCCGCAAAAGATTTAGGTGCAAATAGTTTTCAAACTTTATATAAGATTATTATTCCTCAAACCTTACCTGGAATAATCAGCGGTATTACAATGGTATTTGTTCCTGCTCTTACTACTTTTGTTATTTCAGATCTTTTAGGAGGAAGTAAGATTTTATTAATCGGTAATGTAATTGAACAGGAGTTTAGAATTAGTAACTGGAATTTAGGCTCTGGTCTTTCTTTAGTTTTAATGGTATTTATATTTATTAGTATGGCTGTTATGGCTAAATATGATAAGGATTCGGAGGGAGCATCATGGTAAAAAAGGCTGTCCAAAGAATTTATATAACATTAATTATTATATTTTTATATGCTCCCCTTGCTACTTTACTGGTGTTATCATTCAACGAGTCAAAATCCCGTGCAAAATGGGGTGGATTTACATTTAAATGGTATATAAATATGTTTAACGATCCCTCAATAATGAATGCTCTTACTACAACCTTAGTTATTGCATTAACATCTGCTTTTATTGCTACTATCCTTGGAACAATTGCTTCAATAGCTATACACAGTATGAAAAGGTTTTCAAGATCCCTTTTAATGGGGGTTGCAAATATTCCTATGCTAAATGCAGATATTGTAACAGGTATTTCCTTAATGCTTTTATTTATTGCATGTAGATATTCCTTAGGTTTTTCTACTATATTAATGGCTCATATTACATTTAATATACCTTATGTACTTTTAAGTGTTTTACCTAAGTTAAAGCAAACTAATAAAAATACCTTTGAAGCCGCATTAGATCTTGGAGCCACGCCAGTTTATGCATTTTATAAGGTTACACTTCCGGATATTTTTCCGGGGATTTTATCAGGATTTTTGTTATCATTTACTATGTCTTTAGATGATTTTGTAATTACTCATTTTACAAAAGGTGCAGGAATTGATACATTATCAACAAAGATTTACTCTGAGGTTAGAAAAGGAATTAAGCCTGAAATGTATGCTTTGTCTACACTTATGTTTTTATCGGTTTTAGTTTTGCTTATAATCATTAATCGTAAGCCTAAAAATGAAAAATTGACTAAGATTTAAAATATATTTATAGGAGAATAAATTGATGAAAAAGAAAATTTTAATTTATATGGTTTTAGCTTTAGCAATTGTTTTTTCCGGATGTGCTAAAAAAGCAGACCTTTACGTTTATAACTGGGGTGAATATATTGATCCTGAAACAATTAAAATGTTTGAAGAGGAAACCGGTTTAAAGGTTAATCTTGATACCTTTGAAACTAATGAGGACATGTATCCTAAAATTCAAACAGGAGCTGTAAAATATGATGTTATTTGTTCTTCTGATTATATGATTCAAAGAATGATTGAAGAAGATTTACTTTATGAATTAAACTTTAATAATATTCCAAATATTAAAAATATTGGTGATATTTATATGGAAAGCTCTAAGGAATTTGATTCACAAAATAAATATTCTGTACCTTATTGTTTTGGAACTGTTGGTATTCTTTATAACAAGACTATGGTTAATGAACCTGTTGATAGCTGGTCTATTCTATGGGATGAAAAGTATAAGGATAATGTTTTAATGCAAAGAAGTGTAAGGGATGCTTTTGGGATAACTTTAAAACTTCTAGGATATTCTCTTAATTCTACTAATGAAACTGAACTTGAGGAAGCTAAAAATAAGTTGGCTGAACAAAGAGAAAAAGGTGTTGTACAGGCCTATGTTATTGATGAGGTTAGGGATAAAATGATTGGTAATTCTGCTGCTTTAGGTGTTATTTATTCTGGTGAGGCTATTTATACTAAGCGTGAAAATCCTGATTTGGAATATGTTATTCCAAAGGAAGGCTCTAATATGTGGATTGATTCTTGGGTTGTGCCAAAGAATGCGGAACATAAAGAGAATGCAGAGAAGTTTATTAACTTTTTATGCAGGGCGGATATTGCTTTAATGAATTTTGAATTTATTACTTATTCAACTCCTAATATGGCGGCTAGGGAACTTATTGAGGATGAGGATATTAAGAATAGTACTATTGCTTTTCCTACTGATGAAATGCTTAAGAATTGTGAGACTTTTAAATATTTAGGCGTGGATGTTGATGAAGTTTATAATTATAAATGGAAAGAGGTTCTTTCAGGGGAGTAAATAGTTAAAAGTTTTATTCACAGGTACTTCAAGAAGGTCTTATAAGCAAACTAACAATATGCACTAAACATAAAATAATGAAACGCAGCTAATCATTTCAATGATTAACTGCGTTTCATTATTTTAAGTAAAGACTATTCTTAATTTCTTTTATTTCGGTGTACCACTTGATATTACTCCATTTTTAATAGTATAAGTTCCTGCACTATTAAGTTGATAATTGCTTCCATTGTTACTATCCCAAGTACCACTTCCATTATTGAAGCATGCTGTTAATCCAGATGCACTTCCTAAGTTAATTGTAATTACTTTATATCCGCTTACACTTGAACTGCTCATTTGTACACCTGGAGCTGCTGTCCATGAACCGTTAGTTGGTTGGTAGTGAATGTATGAATTACTCCATCCTGTGTAATAGTAAACTGTAATTTCATTAGTCGTTGAAGCACTTGGAGCTCCTTGACTAATTACACCATTAACCACTTTGTATATTCCTGGAGTTGTAAATGTGTAGTTGCTTGAATTGTTGTTATCCCATGAACCGCTTCCATTATTGAAGCAAGCTGTTAATGTAGTTTCTGTTCCCATTTCAATTGTCGCTACTTTATATCCACTTACTTCTGAGTTACTCATTTGCACTCCTGGTGCTGTAGTCCATGTTCCATTGCCAATTCTGTAGTGGATGTATTCTGATGAATTTGTTGTTTTATAGTAAATTACCATTTGAGTTCCAGTTGAAGGTTCTACCGGCTCAGTTGGATCTACTGGATCAACAGGGTCTACTGGATTTATTACTCTGCCATTAATATTGTATGTCGCATTATTAACTACTGCATAACCTGATAATTGAGAAGATGGAGTTTGTTTTGTTCCATCATTGAATATAACTAATGGTGTTGTATAGTCTGCATCAAAGTTAAGAACATATTTGCCATTTTCTAATGTCATGGCAACTCCTGGCCAAGCTGCTAATTTTTTTACAGTAGATCCACTTTCATCATAAACATATGCATTAATGTTAGTTCCCCATGAATCTGGTTTTTCAAAGTAAATTGTTGTGCCAGTTGCTTCTGCTTTTGTAAAGTTGTATGTTGTTGATACTGATACTCCGTTTAGTATACCTGTTAACAATAAAGTATATGTTGTTCCGAATGCATCACTTGCACCAAATGTTAATGTTTGACCATTTGTATATGATCCACTTACATTGTTTGATGCGTTTGAAGATGTTAATGAATATGTTGCATTATCTACATTTTCACTCTTTAATGTAAGGCTTATTGAATCTGTAAATTTAGCTACAACTCCATCAGCTGATACTTTTGGTGTTGGAGCATTTTTGTATAATACTACTACTGAACGAGCTGGCAATGTTCCTGTAACGTTTCCATTTGACACTGTAAATTGATTGTGATTATCTGTTTGGTTTGTATAGCTTCCGTTAGCTAAATTCGTTGCTGATGAAAGACTGAAATCAGAGCTGTTTAAGTTAATAATAACTACACCTTTTGTTCCACGTTCAATCATAAGAACTTTTGTATTTCCATTTGGGTTACGAAGATATTCGTTTTCTCCTACCATTGCATTTCTAAATTTGTTAACTGCTGCTACTTCATCATCAAAGAATAAGTTACTTCCTCTGTCACCCATTTTTGTAAGTTCTGGGAATCGGTTATCCCAAGTTTGTCCACCGCCACCTACTGGTCTGCTAAAGAATAATGGGGTACCACCGCTTCTTGCTGCTATAACTGCCCAGCTCAATTTGATTTGTTCATCATTCATCCATTCAGATGAGCCGTAATCTGAAATATCATTTGCATAGTTATCATGTGATTCTACCCAAGTTACAATTTTATCAGCACTTACACCTATATCATAGTTTATAAGAGTTGATGCATTAAAGCTATTGCTTCCAATACTATCTCTAAGTTTTTTGCCGTAGTTTGATGCTGTAACGCTCATGTAGTTTGCATATGCTGCATCTCTTGAAATACTATCTTGAAGAACTTCTCCGTATTGGAATTCAGAACCATTGCTTAATACGTTTGGCCAGAAGTTTCCGCCGAATCCGCTATCATCTGGAAGTTCAATATGTTTAGCTGCATCATATCTAAATCCGTCTGCACCTAATTGAACACATCTTAATAAATAGTTTTTAATATAGTTTTGTACACTTGTATTTTGTGTATTGTTATCCCAAAGTCCTAAAAGTGCAAGTTGTGTTACCTGATATCTGCTGTTCCAATCTGTAATTGAAGTATTTGTGTGGAAAAAGTTTGAGTTGCTTGTAATGTTTGATGAAACTTTACTCTTATCGCTTGTAACATGGTTAGCTACTACGTCAACTATAACTTTAATTCCATATCTTTCTGCCTCTGCACACATTGCAGAAAATTCTGCTTCTGTTCCTAATTGATAGTTTCCAATTACATAATCTGTTGGTTGATAATGATACCACCATTGATTTGTAAATTTTAAATTTCCGCCATTACCTACTACGCAGGCATTTGCTGGAGAAGTTTGTATTGTGGTATACCCTGATTGTGCAATTAATTGCATATTATTTTTAATTGTATTAAATGACCAGCACCATGCATGTAATATTGTACCATCTTTAATATTGTTGGCTAAGCCATATTCTGTAGACTGGGCAGCTTGTACAAACATACCATTTTGAGAATACAATCCTGAAAATGGTGCTACCATAATTGCCATAATTGTTAATAATGTTAATAATCTTTTTGAAACTCTTTTTCCCTTTAAAAATTCTTTAAACAGCATTCCTAATCCTCCATTTTTGAAATCCAGTTAATTGTGTCATCTTTTTCATAAATTACAAATGCGCACATTTTAAACAACGTTTCCAAAATTTATTAGATGCGTCCATCTCTGAATTAATTGCTATGTTTATACAATTAATTCATTTAAACTTTGTTTGTAACATTATAGTAAAATATTCCAAAAATATTTTCAATGGAAATACTTTACAAAAAAAAAATATTTTTTAGTGAAAATGCTACAAAAAAATCGCCTAAGGCATGCTTTATAGGGCTTTTTTACTATTTTTGAGGAGGCCTACTGGAAAAGTCATTTTAAGAAAGTGGATTAATTTTTTAGATGATGATAGGCGTATATATATACAATTGTTTGCCTTACCCTCCTTCAGCATGTTTTTTACAAGCCTTTGCTATGCAAAGTCTTGACAAAACATAAACGCTTCGTCGGCCGGTCTGCACAAT
>JAVBPB010000118.1:0-13034 GCA_031549965.1 Mobilisporobacter sp.
TTTGTGCACATCAATACCACAACAATTGTCGTAAATTCTATTCATAATGGGTAACCTCCATAAAAAATTTACGGCACGGTTCTCTGTCTGTAATTATTTTACTATACGTCCTTACGCTAAAAGCTGGACAGATGGTGGTGCCGAGCGAAAGCAAGGCATGGGAGTTTAAGTTAAGTATGTTATAAAATCAATTTTTTAATGATGATACTTCTTTAAAACCCATGTTCGTATCAATTTCTATTTTCTCCTAAAATTGAAAACATTAAACATCATAATGAGAAAATCAAAAAACAGTGATTTTCTCACTGTTTTTTAGTTTGTAACTATTTGGGCTATTTCATCATAAGATGAACCTTTTTTTATTTTGTAAACTCCTACTGCTATTTTGTCTTGGTAATTATTTTTTACTAAAAATTTATCGAAATCATTGGCACTATCTATTAAACCTATGTTTTCTAAGTAAGAAGCAACATGATTGGACCACATACCTTTTTTTATTTCTACGGTGATAAGAGAATTATTATCTTGATTGGTATTTGTCGTTGCCTGAGTGGTTGCTTGAGTTGTTACTGCTGTTGTTGCAGTTGTTGATGGTTCTGTGGTTACAGGTTTTGTAGGCTCAGTTGTTACAATTTCAGTTGTTGTTTGGGTGGTTACTTCGATTGTTTCTTCTGTGGTTGGTTCTGATGTTTGCTGGGCTGTTTCACTTGTTGGTTCTGTGGTATTCTCAGGTGTGGATTCTGTTGTATTTTCACTTGTGTCAGTTGTCATAGCATCAACTAGGTAGCTGTCTGAATTTATTTCACTTTCCATGACCATACCTAATTCTCTTGCTTTTTCGATGATTTTTTCATCAGTGTAATTTCTGGATGATGCACTAAGTGATATTGCCACTACTAAGGTAGTAAATACAACACCTGTTCCTAAACCTCGAATAAAATATTTTAACTTCATTTTTTCACTCCTCGAAATAAACCAATTACAAATTTTACTTCACCTTGTCCAAGACCTAATATTTTAGCAATTTCAATTGCAGATTTGCCTTCTTCATATAGTTTAAGTATCTGGTCATTATTATTTCCATTTTTTTCTTCTTCAGTAAAAATATATTTTGATCTGTTTTGAGAAGATAGTACTTTGAATTCTTGTATGTTGTCATTAGATATATTGTCACTTAAACCTATTTTTTCTGACATTCGGTTTGGTTTATTAGTAGTTGACTCTTTATCGTTTTCCATAAAAGTAATCTGCCTGTCCACTTTTTTAAAATTAATATCTTCTCTTTTATTTAACTCCGGTCTTATTAACACGGATTTATTTATATCTTTTTTTCTAAATTCGTCTTCAATTGTAATATTAAAATTAGTTTTTTCAATAGCTTTTTGAATGGTATCTTCTACTATTCTATCCATACTGTCAACTAGTTTTTTTACTTTATTTTTAGCTTTATCAATTTCTTGAAGTGTATCCTTTATCTCTTTTTCTTTATCTGTTAACATACTATATAAAAATAAAACTTCTTTATGATTTAAATCAATTTTTTCTAATATTTGATTTGAAAAATCGTTTGTTGACATTATTTTTTCATTACTAATAGTGGATAACTCCTTGTCTGTTTTTTCAATTGAGTCATCCACCATTTCAGAAAACACTTCATTCATTTTGCTGCGTATTGATTTTATACTTTCTTCAGTTATTTTTTTAATCTGCTCCTGATAAAGCTTATCATCTTTTATGTCTAATCCATTTTTTCGTTCATCAAATTTTTCAAAGATAAAAAAACTTAATATTACAATGATCAATCCTATAATCACTAAAAAAATCTCTATCGGTGTCATAAGGTACTCCTATTATATCTTAGCATCAAAAGAACTTATGCTTTTTTCTGTATGCTTATTATTAAGTTGCTTATCTTTTTTGTCATCTTCATCTTTTTTCTTCTTCTTTTTACTATCAGAATATTGACCATTTCCTTTTTCTTTAGCATCATATCGAAATGGCGTATATTCACTTTCTTGAGGCTTTGTAATTTGCTGGCTATTATGTTTAATATTACTATTAAATTGAGAATGAAGTTGATTTTGACTTGCAGCTAATTTGTTATGTTCATTGGCTTTAATTTGAGTCGCCTCTTGAGACTTAGGTGCCATCTGTTGAAAATCAATTGGTCTAATTGACAAAATCAACTCCCCCTTTCTTTAATTAATATCCTGTTATTTTAATATCTGCTCTGTCTCTTAAAAACTGACTATACTTTATTTCATTCCTTACGAAGTATACCACATTTGAAATAACTATTTTTACTCCTGGATATGCTACACTTTCGATTTTAATTCTGCCTTCAGTTCTTTGTGCTAATTCTTCTTGATATTTCTCGTAAAGTTCTGTGTCAGTTTTTATTTTACTATCTAATAATATACTATTTCTTGTTGCTGCTTGTAATTGTTGTTGCTTATCAGGAGATAACTGCTCACCCATTTGCATTCTTTTCTTTAATACTGTAAGTATTTTTCCAATTTTTTCTTTTTCATCTTTCATCGTTGCCAGCTCTTTTTCAAGTCTGCGACATTCATCAATAACCACTGGATCAATACCAACTTCAAGTGTAGTATGGGTTCCCATTGTTGAACCAGCCGTTTTAGCTTTTATTACTGTTCCAGAACGCACTTCTCCACCAGTAATAAATCCTTTTTTACCTGTTACAATAATATCAGCCTTAGCTGAAACCTTACTGTGCATAATAGCTTCTGTAGATACACTTCCACCAGAACGCACTGTTGAACTTTCAATAAACTTAGCTACAACGTTACCTTTGGCATCAAGTACACCTCTATTTACACCCTGAATTCCTCTTTTTAATATAATCTGTCCTTCAGCGTATAACTCTCCACCTTCAACAACACCATCTACAATTATATCACCCTTAGCTCTAACTTTAAATCCAGTCCTTACATTACCTTTTACTGTAACATTACCTTCATATGTAATGTCACCTGTGGATGCATCTACGTCAGCAAGAACCTCAAACGTGTCAGAAACAAATACTTTATCACCTTCTAAAGTTACATGACCTGATACATCTGTATACATTTTTAAAGAATCTTCTGATAAATGAATATTTTTTCCATGTTTTAAAACGTATTTATTAATCTTTTTAGGTTTAACTTCTGCTCCAGTTACATCACAACCATTATCACCTACATCAGCAGGTATTAATTCTGCGATTAGATCACCCTTATTTACATGGCTAATAATATCAAGCTGATGAAAGTCTACAGAACCATCTTCATTTAATTTAGGTTTAGCGGATTTGTCTATATTAAATTTATAATCTATAATTGCATCTTTACCATCTCTTGCTGCTTTACCAACAGCAATTAATACATCCTCACAAAATTGCCTATTTTTTAAGTAACTATCAATATTCTTCTCAATAATTCCGAATTTTATACCATAAAATCCCAACTTCTCAATTATTTGTTCCTTAGTTAAAAGCCTCCCATTTGTAGTCGGAGGAAAAAATCTTATAGTTGCAGACATTCTATTCTCTGATAATTTTAATTTAAATAATTCGTCAGCTGAGACAATTTGTTCATCAACAAGTTTAACTTCTGCTTCTTCCATCTTATTAATAATACGATTTACTTCTTTTATATCATATTCACTAATTTTTCTATCATTTAAATAAACAGAAACTTCATCAATCTTTGTTAGTACTCCACCTTCACTTGGAGGAATTATTTTTATATATGTTCCATCAGGTTTTATTAATACCTCAAAATATCCATTTATATTTCCCATAGTCTTCACCTCTTAACTTAATATTTATATTCCTATTTAATATTCTAGAATCCCGTAAGAATATCAATATTATTGCCTAATTTTTGCTTCATTTTCTGCAATGCCTTCGTATGAAGCTGAGATACCCTTGATTCTGAAACTTCTAAGATTAAACTTATTTCCTTTAAAGTAAGTTCTTCATAATAGTATAAAACAATTACCCTTTTTTCTTTTTCTGTAAGGATCTCTAAAGTTTTAGTTAATAACTCTTTTAACTCTTTTCTTTCAGCAATTCTTTCAGGCTGCTCTAAATGAGAATTGTGGTTGGTATCCATTCTAACTTCACTACCCTGTTCAATATATTCATCCAGGGATATTAAATTCGAAATCTGAGTTTGATTCTTCCAATTCTCTAATTCATCTAAACTAATTTCTAGCTGTTTGGCTACTTCTTCATCAGTTGCAGTTCTTCATTCTTCTATTTCAATTTTTTGATATGCCAAGTTCATTTTTTTCTGCTTTTGTCTAAGAGTTCTGGGAATCCAATCCATTTTTCTTATCTGGTCTAATATTGCACCCCTAATTCTTAAACTTGCATATGTTTCAAATTTAACACCTTTATTATAATCAAACTTGTCTATTGCATCAATTAATCCAAATATTCCATAGCCAATCAGATCATCATTATCTACATTGTATCCTAAGTACATATTTAAGCGTCCTGCAACAATTTTTACTAAAGATGCATATTCAATTATTAGCTTTTCTCTTAATTCTGGTGTTTTATTTTTTGAATAATCCTGCCATAATTTTGCTCTACCTTCATCATTCATAGTAGCCTCCATTAATTATACACTTAATAAAAATTGTCCTGTTACACTTCATCACTGTCTTCTTCTGTTTCTTTATCTGTTTCTTCTTCGGCTTCTTCTTCCTCTTTTTTCTCTGTAACTTTCATTACAATTTTTTGTGCTATAATACCAATTATTGCAAATATTACCAGTACTGTCAATACCGTTATTAAATAACGACTTGTATCAAAATTATTCTTTAGACCTACAATGCATGCAATTGCACCTGCACTAAGCATTATAATTGATGGTATGTATTTTGTTTTCATTTTAATCACTCTATACAGTTCTTACAGATTTGCCAACAGCCTTTATTACTAAATCACCTGTCTCAGAATAAAATTCTATTGTCCTTCCAAAGTTTAACCCTGTATCCTCTGCTAAAATTCTTATACCTAGTTGTCTCAATTTAATTTTAGTTGCTTCCACATTTCGGTCCCCAACTCTCATCATTTCATTATTGCTGGAAAATGCGAACATTTGTGCTCCACCTGCAATCTTAGCAACAAGTCTTTGTCTGTTAGCTCCAATCCTTAACATACAGGCAATTAATTCATCAATACCAGTATCAGCAAATTTTGCAATATTTCCGTTATTTTTAATCTTATTACTATCTGGTAACATTATATGTGCCATACCACTCACTTTGGTTATTGGATCATGTAAGCAAATACCTACACATGAACCTAAACCAAGAGTAGTTAAGGAATCAGGAGATTTGCACACATTCAAATCCGCCATTCCAACATTTATCATTCTACCCATTTTATCACCTACATACCTAATGAACGCAAAATTTTATCATATGACTCAAGGCTTGGTATAAGGATAAAATAGCCGTTAACCATATTATCATCTTCTCCAAATGCACTTTCAATCAATAAAGCTTTATCTCCAACTTTTCCAAATTCTATTGCAGGTACACTAAGTATTGCACCTGCCATATCAATCGCCATGTAAGGAACTGAAGCATGAATTAAAAGGTTTGTTAACATAGATAGTGATGATAAATAAGCACCTGCAATAATATTACCAATTTCATTGAGTGCGGATAAATCCATTTCAGAAAATTCTTCAAAATTATCAAAAGATTTTCCCATTAAAACATTTACAAGATGATGTGCTGATTGTTTTTCCAGCATAAACATCATCATACCACTTATTTCCCCTTCAAGTGTAAGGAGAATACCTACCACAATATTCTCCGCTCCTCCTACAACATTAGAAAGTTCTTTAAATTCAAGTAAATCAACCTTTGGTACTTTCATATCTACTTTGGTATTCATAAGCTGTGATAGTGCAGTTGTAGCATTACCTGCACCAATATTACCTATTTCTTTTAGCACGTCAAAGTGCATATTGTCTAAATTATCTAAATCAATCGTCGCCATATCACACCTCACTATACACTTTCTTTTTCGTTAATGACGCCAGCAATATTTAATAATGAAATCAAACCATTATTATGCTTACCTATTCCACTTAGATATGCTGTCCTTTCATCTTTAGGATCATAGGTAGTTTTTTCCACTGAACTTTCTGGTAATGTAACTACCTCTTTTACTTCATCAACTACTATTCCAATTGATGCCTGTTCTAGCTTTATAATTATAATTCTTGTGGAATTTACATATACATCTGGTTCCAATCCAAATTTTAATCTAATACTCATAACCGGAATAATTTCACCACGAATATTAATTACTCCTTTAAAATATGGTTGTGCTTTTGGAACTCTTGTCATTCTTTGCATTCTTACAATGTTATCAACATATTTTATATCAATTCCATACTGCTCATTACCAATATTTACTACAATATATTGTTTTGTTCCTGATTCAGTAACGTTTGCTGCCATGTCTACACCCCCATTATACTAAAGTATTAACATCAAGAATTAATGCAACTTCGCCATCACCAAGTATTGTAGCCCCGCCAATAATTCTATTGATGTTTATGTATTTTCCAAGTGGTTTTATAACAATTTCTTGCTGACCGATTAAATTATCAACAACTAAACCTGCTTGTTTTTCACCCTTAGTTACAATTACAACAGTTAAGCTTTCTGGCTGAACTTCTCTGGTTGGTGCATCTAACACTGTGTGTAATCTTATAAGAGGAATTACAGAACCTCTAAGATTAATTACTTCTCTGGTTTGTACATATTTTATTTCATTAATACCAACGTCTTCTATGGTTTGTATTGAACCAAGAGGGATTGCATATTTTTCCGTTCCAAGTTCAACCATAAGTGCTTGAATAATAGCTAATGTTAATGGCAAACGAATTATAAAATTAGATCCTTCACCAATTTTTGTTTTAACTTCTATATCTCCGCCAAGGGATTCTATCTTAGTTTTAACAACATCTAGACCAACACCTCTTCCAGATACATCAGAAACTACTGCTGCCGTTGAAAAACTAGGTCTAAACAACAAGTCAATAACATCTTTATCTGTCATAGTCTCTGCTTGTTCTTCTGTTATAGTTCCCTTTTCTATTGCTTTTTTTCGAACCATTTCTACATTAATTCCAGAACCATCATCTCTTACTTCGATTACAACATTATTACCTTCTTGATATGCATCCAAAAATATTGAACCTATTTCTGGCTTTCCTAGTTCTAATCTTCTTTCAGGAGATTCTAAACCATGATCGGCTGAATTACGTAATAAGTGATTTAATGGATCACCAATTTCATCAATAACTGTTCTGTCAAGTTCAGTGTCCTCACCTGACATATATAATTCTATTTTTTTGTTTAAGTTTTTGGAAAGATCACGAATCATTCTAGGGAATTTTGCTACTACACTTTCAATAGGTACCATTCTTACCTTCATAACTGATTCATGTAAATTGGTTGTAACTCTTTCAAGATATTCAATCTGTTCATTAAAACCTGCCGCACTTTTTGATAGTTCTAATCCACTCATAGCAGTTAAACCATTTTTTGCGATTATAAGCTCACTTACAAGATTCATTAAAATGTCCAGTTTTTCAATATCAACTCTTACAGATCTTGTAACAACTGGTTTTGATGATTGCTTTGCCACCTGATTATTATTGCTGTTGTTACTGGCAACTCTTGATTTTTCACTGGCTTCGTTTTTATGTGAATTAGTTGAAGCAGCTTCCGTTGTTCCCTGCTTTTCAGCTGCCAAAGCAAATGCTTCAATAAATACTGACTTAACCTCTGAAACATTTAAAATTGAGGATTTAACTTTTTCTAAATTTTCGTTAGTTACAAATATTAAACTAAAATCTAAATCAAATTTTTCATCCTCTATATCTTGAACTATAGGCATTGATTTAATAACATCACCTAGTTCTTCTAATGCCTTAAATACCAAAAACGCTCTTGCTGCCTTTAGTACACAAGATTCTGATAAATAAACTGTAACACCAAAACAGTTTTGCCCTTGTTCATTTGCTTTACTAATTGCATTTTTTTCAAAATCGGCAATTTTCATATCTTTAAAATGCATTGGATTATCATCGGTTGCCTTTTCCACCGGTGCATTAGCTTTAACTTCATTTACCACTGCCACACCTGCACCAGATTTTAAAATAACATTCAATTGCTTAATAATATTTTCATTACCGTCTGTTCCTTCATCAGAAGTTGACTGAATATTACTTAAATATGATTCTAACGCATCTAAACATTTAAATACGACATCAATTAACTCTGCTGAAACTTTTATTTTTGAATTACGAACTTCTGAAAATACATTCTCCATATCATGGGTTAATTGTTGCATTCTTTTATATCCCATTGTACCTGCCATGCCCTTAAGAGAATGTGCTGCTCTAAAGATTTCATTAATTGTTTCAATGTTTTCTGGTTCTTTTTCCAAAACTAATATTTGTTCATTAAGACTTTGTAAATGTTCTTTAGTCTCATCAACAAATATCTCCAAATATTGGCTTACGTCCATATCATCGCACCCCCACGTTTTTCACTATTGCATCTGCAACTTTTTTTAATGGTACAACTAAATCTGTTAATCCTGCCTCAGCAATCACTTTTGGCATTCCATACACGGTACAGGTTGCTTCATCTTGTGCTACTACATAAGTATTTTTAACCTCTGCTAACTGTTTTATTCCAAGGGTACCATCAGCACCCATTCCAGTTAATACCACGCAAGTTATTTCATCAAAATCAGATTTTACCAGTGATTCATACATAATATTGGCACATGGTTTTAATCCGTCTCTTGCAGGCTCATCGGTTAATTCTATTTTAAAATTACCTCCTGTTGCCCTTATGAGTCTCATCTGGGTTCCGCCTTTTGCAATATACACAACACCTTTTCTTATAATTTCACCATCTTCAGCTTCCTTAACCTCAATTTTACTAATTTCATTAAGTCTGACTGCCAATGAATATGTGAATCCAACTGGCATATGCTGAACGATTAAAACGCTGGCATCAAGATCAGCTGGTAAAAAAGGAATTACATCTTGTAATGCTCTAGGACCACCTGTTGAACAAGCCAATGCAACTAATTTTTTGATATTTTGCTTATTGACTCCTTCAAATTTAAGTTTTGCAGTAGGTCTGTTAATTTCAGCTCTGTTTGAAATAAGTTTTTTAGTCGGCTGAAACTTTTCCTCTGTTTTTGAAATCAATTCAGATCTTTGTGCTCTATCTGCTGTACTACTAATAGATCTTTCAAAATTTACTTGCTCAATTTTTGTAGCCACTACTAAACAGTTAAGCACCATATTCTTAAATTCATCTCGTTTGACCTCTACAAAACTTTCAGGTTTGGTTACAAAATCAAAAGCTCCTAATTCTAAGGCTCTTATTGTTTCTTTTGCACCTTCAACTACTACTGTACTAACAACTATGATAGTCTGCTTTATTTTATACTTTTGAAGTTGTTCTAAAAATTCCAAACCATTCATTTTAGGCATATTAATATCTAATAGAATAGCATCATACAATTTAGGATTCTTTAAAACCAGATCAAGACCTTCTAGTCCGTTAGTAGCAACACCTTCAACCTCGAATCTACCGTCTGAGTTAATTATATCAGATATTACCCTTCTCATAAGTGCAGAGTCATCAATTACCAAAATTTTTTTCTTCATTATCAATTCAACCCTTTTTCTTTACGTCTCTTTCTTCTTTCTTCTTCAAATACAAATCTAATAATATGCTCTCTTTGTTCAGGTGTTATATTATAAAATTCAGCCCTATATTCATAGTAACCTGTCTGATTTAATAAACTATTTGCCAAAACAACACTAGCATCTAAATTATACTCTATTACTTCTTCTCCAACTTGTAGTGCTAAATTAAAATTTATTCTACTACCCTTTAAAACTTTTAAACCAGAATTAAATCTAAAACCCCCTCCACTTATATCAGTAATTATAGCACTTTTCCAAGAAAAAGTAAATGACTTAAGTAATTCGTCTTTTTCTACAATAGTTAATTCTGCATTATCTTTTATATCTTGTTCATCTTTAGTTACTTCTCTAACTTTAAAATCTATAAGAGTCTCAAGTCTAAAGTATTGTCTTCTTTGGCATTTTTCCAATGAAGATGTAAACTCAATTAACAGAATAAATAAATTACCTTCCTTAAATCTGTCAATGATTATAGACTTGCATTGAAATAAACCTTTTTGAGTATATATTCGCACTGCATATTTATCACCAATCTCCAAAGGTATAATACGACCATTTTCTATAGGCATTGCAATCTTAACTTTCTCATCTGTAACAAATTCTAAAACTTGACTAACATATGATTTGGTCTTTTGTTCAAGCGTTTTTTTTGCAGTATCTAACTTAACAAGTGATACTCTGTCTCCTATTTTTATCAAGTCTCTCATTACAATCTACCTCTTTACTTTTGACCTTTTGTTCTTATTAGATTTAAAAACAATTGGGATATTCCTTTTTTTTGTTCAAATTGATCATTACTAATATATGGATTATTTAATTTATTTGCTAACTCATAAAAAGCTTTTGAAGAAGCAGTATTTGGATACATTAATATTGCCGGCTTTTGATGCATTACAGCTTTAGACATATTTGTATCCTGAGGAATGGTTCCTAAAAATTCTAATTGTATATTTAAAAATTTATTTACAACCACACTTAATTTATTAAATAACTCAATTCCTTCTTCATTATACGTAACTCTGTTTGCTATTACTTTAATTAGTGTATCATCTGATGAAAATGTAGATTTTTTATTCAATGTTTTTAGTAATGCATATGCATCTGTTATTGAAGTTGGTTCTGGTGTTGTCACTAATATAACCTCAGAGCTGGACATAACAAACTCTAAAACATTATCTGTTATTCCCGCACCGGTATCTATTATAATTACATCCGCAAGCTCATCAAGCTCTCCTAGTTTGTGTGTAAGATATATTATTTGATCTTTGGATAAATTTACAAGTTCTTGTATGCCTGAACCTCCCGATATAAAACCAATGTCAGAGGGGGCAATTGTAACAACCTCTTTTAAGCTTTTTCCTCTAAACATTAAATCAGCCAAATTGTATTTGGGCATAATCCCTAACATTACCTCCACATTAGCTAGACCAAAGTCAGCATCAAGTACAATTACTCTTTTTCCCATTCTCTGAAGTTGAATTGCAAGGTTAACAGAAATACTAGACTTACCCACGCCGCCTTTTCCGCTGGTAACTGTAATAACACGAGCTAATGTCTTGGGTCTGTCTTGTTTTTTAATTATGTTTCTGAGTTGTTGTGCCTGATCCATATTATTCATTGCCCCCCAACAGATGCTTTGCTATGTTTTGTGCGTCAATATCTCCAATATCATCTGGTACGTTTTGCCCCCATGTTGCATAAGACAATGGTGCTCCGGTAAACATCTTTAAATTCAATATATTTCCAAAACAACTTGTTTCATCTAATTTAGTAAAAATCAGCTTATAGTCTGTAATTTTAGAGTATGTTTCGGATATCTTAAGTAAGTCTTTGTATTTGGTTGTAGCACTAAGTACAAGATATACTTCCCGGTCTTCCGCTGAAATAGTACTAACTAAAGCTAATATATCATCACATTGCTCTTTATTTCTGTGAGATCTTCCTGCGGTATCTACTAAAATCAAATCATATTCAGAAAATTCTTTCACAAATTCTGTGATTTCTTCTGGTGAGTAAACAACTTTTAAAGGTATATATAAAATATTAGCATAAGTTCTAAGTTGTTCAACCGCTGCAATTCTATAAGTATCAGATGTTAAAAGTGCAACTTTTAAGTTTTTATTAACTTTAAAACTTGATGCTATTTTAGCTATTGTAGTAGTTTTTCCCACTCCTGTCGGTCCAATAAAAAACACAACTTTTGGTTTCTTTGTTCCTAATTCAATTGTCTTTGGTTGACCTATCTTTAGTATTATCTTTTGATAAATACTAGCTAGAATATTATCTACATTAGCATCCTTTTTTAGAGTACTTTCTATTTCTGTAATTATTTGATTTGCATATTTTTCGTCTACTTCATTCGAAATCAACTGATTATATATTAACTGTATAAATGTAATATTTTTGTTAATCTCATTTTGTTTCTCTTCAACGATTTTATTATTCATTTGCTTTTCTAACAAATCCTGAAGATTATTTAATTTTTCTTCAATGGCTGAAGTTTCAGATTCTTCAATTGATCTGTTTTCGCTTTTCTTACTATCATATGTATAATTATCATTTTTATAAATATCTAATTTTTTAGTATCTGTTTTATGTATTTCTGTTTTTTCAAAATCTTTATTTTGTTCTTCTTGTGAAACCATAGTTTTTGCAATTTCAGCCACTTTAGCAAAGGGGTTTTCGCCATTATAAGTTTCATTATCATCTATTGCAGCTGTTATTTCAATAACAGGCTTTTTAAATAACTTATATATTCCTTTGGGCTTGATGGTTTTAATATTCATAACAATAGCATCCTTGCCTAGGTCTTCCTTGGCAAGAAGTATTGCTTCTGTTTCTGTATTAGCTTGAAATTTTTTTATTATCATTAAGCTGTCACCATCCCTACTGATTGTAATTCTACATTTGATTCAATTTCATTATAGGAAATAACAATCAAGTCTTTAAAATAATCCTGTGTAAGTTTTTTGAAATACATTCTAACTATTGGCGAAGTAATCACAATAGGATTCTTGCCTAAATTCTCAAGTTTTGATACTTCTTCCTCTACAGAATGAAGAATATCTTGAGTTAATTCCTGATCAAGTGTTAAATATGCACCTTGTTCAGTTTGCTTAACTGAATTCATAATATCTTGTTCTATCTTAGGATCAAGTGTAACTACACTGGTTGTTTCATTTGCCGGAAAATATTTACTTGATATTGCCCTTTTAAGACCTTGTCTTGCGTACTCTGTTAATACATCTGCATCTCGTGTTG
>JAVBPB010000022.1:0-22547 GCA_031549965.1 Mobilisporobacter sp.
ATCTACTCATATTCATATAAAAAATTAATTTACCGTGTTGAAAGGACTTTTTCAGTGGCCTCTCTATTTCAATACTATTTTTAAATATTCTTTTACAAGCCCAGCGGCATTTTCAAAGGTTAATACCCCTGTATTAATACATAAGTCATAATTGGATACATCACTCCATTTTTGCCCTGTGTAATGTTCATAATATTCTGCATGTCTTTTGTCTGTAGTTAATATCTTTTTTTCTAATTCTTTATGAGTGAGGCTTGACATTGTTGACAGTGTATCAATGCAATGTTCAGTAGAAGCATATATATACAAACGGACAACGTTTTTATAATCCTTTAATATATAGTCTGCACAGCGTCCTACAATTATGCATGATTCTTGATTTGCCAGTTCTTTAATTACTTTTGCCTGATAGTTAAATAAGTTATCATTTGATACAAAGTCATCTTTGTCTGGAGGAATTAGTTCACCTTTATATACCTTATGGGCTACTTTATATAATAAACTATTTTTTATCTTTTCATCTGCTTGTGCAAATAAATTTTCATTTATTCCGCTGTCATCAGATGCCAGACGGAGTAATTCTCTATCGTAAAAATTGATGCCAAGTTCCTCAGAAAGCATTTTACCAATAGTTCTACCACCGCTTCCATAACCTCTGGCAATTGTAATAACAAAGTTTTGCATGATAGTTACCTCCAATCATTCTCCAAGATATGCTTTTTTTACAGAATCATCATTCATAAGATCTTTTGCCTTACCTTGTAGTACTACCTTTCCCGTTTCTAAAACATAGGCCCTGTCTGCTATAGCTAACGCTTTTTTAGCATTTTGCTCTACTAATAATACAGTGGTACCACCTTTACTTATATCTTTTATTATATTAAATATCTCTGAAACAAAAATAGGTGACAGACCCATTGACGGTTCATCCATAAGTACAATTTTAGGTCTTGACATTAATGCCCTTCCCATTGCAAGCATTTGTTGCTCTCCACCGCTTAATGTTCCTGCTTCTTGATTCTTTCTTTCTTCTAACCTTGGAAATCTTTTATATACCATTTCCATTGTTTCTTGAATTTCTTTTTTATTAGTTCTGGTGTAAGCACCCAGTTTAAGATTATCTAAAACAGATAATTGAGGGAATACTCTTCTGCCTTCTGGAACATGAGCCATACCAAGAGAAACAATTTTATGTGCAGGAGTTTTTGTAATATCTTCTCCTTCAAATTCAATGCTTCCTGATTTTGCAGTAAGAAGTCCTGATACTGTGTGAAGGGTTGTTGTTTTTCCTGCACCATTTGCACCAATAAGTGCAATTACTTCTCCTTGTTCTACATCAAAAGAAATACCTTTAATTGCCTGGATAACACCATAATATACCTGTACATTCTTAACGGATAACATTGCCATAACACTCCTCCTAGCTTCCTAAATATGCCTGAATAACCTCAGGTTTATTTAATACATCTTCTGGTTTACCGCTTGCTAATTCCGTTCCAAAATTAAGTACTGTTAAGTGTTCGCAAATTCCGGATACCAATTTCATGTCATGTTCAATTAATAATATTGTAATTTCAAACTTGTCACGAATTAAGCGGATTGTATCCATAAGTTCAGCCGTTTCGTTAGGATTCATTCCTGCTGCCGGCTCATCTAATAATAAAAGCTTAGGATTTGTAGCAAGTGCTCTTGCTATTTCTAATTTTCTCTGTTTTCCATATGGGAGATTCTGTGCCTGATAATCTGCCTCTTTATCTAAATCCAATACACTTAAAATATTCATTGCTCTTTCGTCCATTTGCTTTTCTACTTTATAATATTTAGGAAGTCTTAATACCGCATCTAGTAAAGAATATTGCATTTGATTATGAAGAGCCACCTTTACATTATCAAGTACAGTTAATTTTTTAAATAATCGGATGTTTTGAAAGGTTCTTGCAATTCCCATCTTATTAATCTGAGCCGGTTTCATTCCAACAATGCTTTTTTGGTCTAATTGTATAATACCATCTGTGGGCTGGTATACGCCGGTTAAAAGGTTAAAAACTGTAGTTTTACCTGCTCCGTTTGGACCAATAAGTCCATATAATTCACCCTTTTTAATGGATATATTAAAATTATCAACAGCTCTTAACCCTCCAAAAGAAATCCCTAAGTTTTTAACTTCAAGTAAAGCCATACTTATACCCCTTTCTTCTGAAGTTTATCTGGCTTTTTAAATACTTTTTCTTTAAAAGCCACAAATTTAGCATTAGAATTTAATATCATCATAGTAATTAATACAATTGCGTAAATTACTAATCTATATTTATCAATTGGTAATAATACCTTTGGAAGTAAAGTTATTATTGTAGCTGCAATTATAGCACCTTTAATATTACCCATACCACCAAGTACTACCATTACTAATATTTCAATTGATTTATTATAATCGTACTGTGCTGCTTTAATTGTACTTATACTATGTGCGTAAAGTACTCCTGCCATACCTGCAAAAAAAGCAGATACTACAAAAGCCATAATTTTAAATTTAGAAATATTTATTCCCACTGATTCAGAAGCAATATAATTCTCACGAATTGAGCAAATTGCCCTTCCTTGCCTTGATTTAACTATATTTCTGACAACTATTATCGTTATAACTATAACTGCATAAGTAAGTGCAAAATTTGTCATTAGGGGAATATAAGAGATTCTGCCACCTGTTAAAAGCTGACTTCCATCAGGACCTTTAATTTTTAATGCAGTTACTACTGATCTTACAATCTCTCCAAATGCCAATGTTACAATAGCAAGATAGTCTCCTCTAAGTCTTAAAATAGGAACACCGACTATTAATCCAAACAAAGCAGCTATTAAGCCTCCTATAATCATAGCTAAAATAAATATAAAAAACATTCCTACCTCAGACATGGATGGATTTGCCTGTGTTGCATATGTAGTTATAAGAGCACCTGAAAATGCACCCACTGACATAAATCCTGCATGGCCCAAAGTAAGTTCACCTAAGTATCCTGTTGTAAGGTTTAAGGAAACTGCTAAAATAATATTTATACCCACTATAATAAAAGCATTTGAAATAGTATTAGATAATAATCCGCTGGTTCTAAGTCCATCCAGAATAAAAAATACAGCTAAAATAATTATTGCCATTGAAATCAAATATGTGATTTTATTTTTTTTCATAATATTTAATATTTTGCTCATTTCTTACCTACACTTTCTCTGTTTTAATCTTACCAAGAATTCCAGATGGTTTAACTAAAAGCATAAAAATTAGAACTCCAAATACAATGGCGTCTGGCAGTTCTTTTGAAATGTAAGCCATAGACAAACATTCAATTATCCCCAGTAATATACCGCCAATCATAGCACCAGAAACATTTCCGATTCCTCCAAGCACCGCTGCAACAAATGCTTTTATACCCACTACTGCACCCATTGTTGGTGAAATAAAAGTATACGAATTAGAATATAATATACCTGCAATAGCTGCTAAACCAGAGCCAATTGCAAATACCATTGTGATTGTTCTATTTACATTTATACCCATTAATCCGGCTGCTTCTTTATCCTCAGAAACTGCTACCATAGCACGTCCTGCTTTTGTTTTATTAATAAATAAATTTAATAAAATCATACATATAGTTGATACAATAAGAACAACAACTGTACCTCCATTAATTGAAACAGTACCTATCTTAATTACTTGTGTATGCACAATAACCGGAAAACTTTTTGCATCGGATTTAAACATTAAAAGACATAAGTTTTGAAGAAATATACTAACACCAATTGCTGTTATTAAAACGGCAAGGGGTGGAGCTTTTCTAAGCGGTTTGTAAGCTAATTTTTCTATTAGCATACCAAGTGCAGAGCACATTAAAATTCCAAGTAATATACCTGCTGGAATTGGCAGACCCATTACAGAAACACTATACCATACTGTATATGCTCCTACCATTATAATGTCTCCGTGGGCAAAGTTAATCATTTTTGCAATGCCATATACCATTGTATATCCAATAGCTATTAAAGCGTAAATACTTCCAATATTTAAACCATTAAAGACTTGTTCAATAAAATACGCCACCTGAGTTTCCCCTTTCTATTCATATTCTAAAAATAAGTAGCAACAGAATTTCTATTGCTACTTATAATCAACACTATTTAAATCAATCCATAACTTATATTATTTTGTATAAGCTCTATATTGTCCATCTTTGATTTCAATAAATTTTGCATCTTTATTAGGTTCACCTTCAGGAGTAAATGACATTTTACCAGTAACACCATTTACTGTGATTTCTGTCATTGCTTTTATTAAAGCTACTGTATCCAAAGAATTAGCTTTAACCATTGCTTCTTTTAAAATGTATACACCATCATATCCATCTGCTGCAAACTGATCTGGTATCTTACCATAAGCGTCTTTATATTTTGTTACAAAGTTTTTTACATGGTCTGCTGTATCATCTGCTATAAATGGACTTAAGAATATACATCCTTCAACATTTTCTGGTACACTGTCAAGTCCTAGTATACCATCCCATCCATCACCACCGATAAATGGTATTTCCATTCCTTGTTTTTTCGCCTGATCTAAAATCTTAGCAACATCCTGATAATAAGTAGTAATAAAAATAACATCTGGATTTGAATTTCTTATTGATGTTAATTGAGAACTAAAATCTACTGCACCTTCCTGAAAAGATTCTGATGCGGCAATTTCACCACCATTTGTTTTAAATTTTTCTACAAATGTTTCCATCATTCCAGTACTATATTCATCACCAAGTCTATAAATTACAGCAGCCTTTTTATAACCTTTTTCTAGTGCAAAATCTGCCATTTTTTCACCTTGTAATGGGTCTGTAAAACATACACGGAATACATTTTCATATTTAGTACAATCAAGTGCTGAACCAGATGGTGTTAACTGAAGAATATTATCTTTCTTGGTTAAATCCGTAATAGCAAGACAAGATCCACTTGTTACTGTCCCAAGAATTACATCAGCCTTTTTATCTTTTAACTGACTATATGCTGCGATTGCACCTTCTTCTGTTGCTTCATCATCTAAAAATACCAATTCCAAATCTTTACCAAGCACTCCGCCTGTTGCATTGATTTCTTTTATTGCAATTTCTGCACCTTGCTTTACACTGATTCCATAAGAAGCTGCATCTCCAGAGAGTGGTCCAGAACCTCCAATTACGATTTTTCCTTTACCTGCATTTTCTCCACCATCTGCTGTACCTGTTTCATCTTTTTTACCACACGCAGTTGTCATCGCCATCACTAACACAAAAGCCAGTAATAGACTTAAATACTTCTTGAAACTCTTCATAAATAAAATCCTCCTATTTTCACTATCTTAACTTTAGTTTTTATCTTACATTAGTTAATTTTATTTGTCAACTATAAATTTAGATAAAAACTTTGCTCATTATAATTGATTACAGTCAATTTTACTATTTAAAATATTCAATTCCTGACTCAAATATATATTGATTTTGATTTCCAATAATATTCAAGGCAACAGCATCTCCAATACGTTCAGAGTGTGCCATCTTGCCTAAAACTCTACCATCTGGGCTTGTTATTCCTTCTATTGCATGATATGAGCCATTAGGATTAAAGTCTTCATCCATAGTAGGGTTACCATTTAAGTCTACATATTGAGTAGCTATTTGTCCATTTTTTGCCAATTCATTGATCCATTTATCACTTGCTACAAATCTGCCTTCTCCGTGAGAAGCTGGTATTGCATATACACCTCCAAGTTCAGTTTTAAGAAGCCAAGGTGAATTGTTTGTCACTACCTTAGTATAAACCATTTTTGATATATGACGTCCAATATTATTAGTTGTAAGTGTTGGTGAATCATCTTTTAATGGTGTAATCTTTCCGTATGGAACTAATCCTAGTTTTATAAGTGCCTGAAATCCATTACAAATTCCAAGTACTAATCCATCCCTTTGATTCAAAAGATTATTAACTGCTTCTTTTAATTTTTCATTTCTAAAAGCTGTAGCAATAAACTTACCTGAACCATCTGGTTCGTCCCCTGCACTAAATCCGCCCGAGAACATAAGAATCTGTGAATTGTTTAAGTCCTTTTCAAAAATTTCAACAGTTTCTCTAATGTTATCTGCACTTAAGTTTTTAAATACTCTTGTAATTACATTGGCACCCGCTTTTTCAAATGCTCTTAATGTATCATATTCACAATTAGTTCCAGGAAATACTGGAATAAATACAGTTGGCTTTGCTACTTTGTTTTTTGAAACATAAATTTTCTTAGAATCAAATAAATTTGCTTTTATTTCCTTTTCTTCAACATTTGATCTGGTAGGGAATACCTTTTCCAAAGGCTTATTATATACATTAAGTGCTTCTTCAATAGTAATTGAAGTATTTCCACATATAAATTTCTCATCATTTATAACTTTACCAATAACCATGTATGATAAGCCTTCAATATCCTCTAATCTACTAATTTGATCTTTCTTAATTTCTGCGATAATTGAACCATAATCAGCTTGCACATAATCACTTACTATGTTTATATCATTTAATTCTACTCCAAGTTTATTTCCAAATGCCATCTTACTAACTGCTTCAATTATTCCGCCGTATTCAATAGCGTAAGCAGAAGCAATAACTTTTTCTTTAATCAAGCTTTCAATGTTTTTATATTGTTTCTTTAACTGTTCATATACTGGAAGACTATATTTATCTCTTTCAATACTAAACTTAACTAATATATTTTCTGCTTCTTTTAATTCTGGAGTTATTACATTTTTATAACTTGCTGTGTTAACTGCAAATGATACCAAAGTAGGCACTACATCTATATCATTAAATGTACCAGACATACTGTCTTTTCCACCGATTGAAGGAAGCCCTAACTTTATTTGTGCATCATAAGCACCAAGTAACGCCGATAATGGCTCACCCCAACGAGTTTTATCATTTCCTAATCGTTTAAAATACTCCTGAAAAGTAAATCTTATTTTTGTATAATCTCCACCGGCAGATACAATTTTTGCAACTGAATTAATTATTGCATATATTGCACCATGATATGGGCTCCAACTGGATAAATAAGGGTCAAATCCATAACTCATCATGGTTACTACATCTGTTGTACCTTTTAAAACCGGAAGCTTTGCTATCATTGTTTGAGTTGGCGTTAGTTGGTATTTTCCACCATATGGCATGTATACACTAGCTGCACCAATTGAGCTATCAAACATTTCAACTAGTCCTTTTTGTGAACAAACATTTAAATCTCCTAAAATTTCCAACCATTTTTCTCTTAATTCAGATTTATCAAGATTTCTCTTAAAGTAATCTTCACTTGATGGCATTGAAACAAAAGCATTCATTTCTTGATGTGCACCATTAGTATTTAAAAAATCTCTGCTAATGTTTACAATTTCTTTGTCTCTCCAAAGCATAACAAGTCTTTTTTCTTTTGTTACTTCCGCTGCTATTAGCGCTTAAAGATTTTCTTCATCTGCAAATAATAACATTTTATCCACATCTTTTTTATCTACAACAACAGCCATTCTCTCTTGGGATTCTGATATTGCAAGTTCAGTTCCATCAAGCCCTGCATACTTTTTAGGAACATTATCTAAATATATTCTAAGTCCGTCAGCAAGTTCTCCTATAGCAACTGAAACTCCGCCCGCTCCAAAATCATTACATTTTTTAATGATTTTACTAACTTCTTCTCTCCTAAATAAACGTTGTATTTTTCTTTCAGTAGGAGGATTACCTTTTTGAACTTCTGCACCACAAGTTTCTATAGATTCTTCAGTATGAACTTTTGATGAACCTGTAGCTCCACCACATCCATCACGACCTGTTCTTCCGCCTAATAGTATAATTATATCTCCAGGGTCTGAGTTTTCCCTGATTACATTTTTTCTCTGTGCAGCTCCCATAACTGCACCTATTTCCATTCTTTTTGCAACATAATTAGGGTGATATATTTCTTTAACCAGACCTGTTGAAAGCCCTATTTGATTTCCATATGAACTGTATCCATGAGCTGCTCCTGTAACAATCTTTCTTTGAGGAAGTTTTCCCTTTAAAGTGTCTTTTAATGATACTGTAGGATCTGCTGCTCCTGTTACACGCATTGCTTGATACACGTACCCACGTCCTGAAAGGGGATCTCTTATAGCACCTCCAAGGCAAGTAGCAGCACCTCCAAATGGTTCTATTTCAGTTGGGTGATTATGAGTTTCATTCTTAAAGAAAACCAACCATTCTTCCATTACACCGTCTACTTCAACAGGAACTATAATACTACAGGCATTGATTTCATCTGATTCTTCTAAATCTTCTAGCTTACCGTCTAATTTAAGTTTTCTCATTGCCATTAATGCAATATCCATTAATGATACATATTTATCATCTCTGCCCTTAAACACTTCTTCCCTATCTTTTAAATATTGATTATATGATTCTACTATTGGTTCTTTATAAAATCCATCTTCAAATTCAATATTTTTAAGTTCTGTTAAAAATGTTGTATGTCTGCAATGATCTGACCAGTAGGTATCAAGTACCCTTATTTCTGTCATAGATGGATCTTTGTTTTCTTCTGATTTAAAGTAATTTTGAATATGAACAAAATCTTTGAAAGTCATTGCAAGATTTAATGAATTATATAAATTATTAAGCTCATCTTCAGCCATATCTTTAAAACCATCAAATGTTACTACATCTTTAGGTTCATCAAAAATAGTTACTAATGTCTCCGGTTTATTACCATCAGCTTGTCTTGAATCAACTGGATTAATACAAAAAGCTTTTACTCTCTCAAATTCATCATCACTAAGTTCACCTGATAATATATAAGTAGTTGCTGTTTTAATTATTGGTTCTTCATTTTCATTTAGTAATTTTACGCATTGTTCCGCTGAATCTGCCCTTTGATCAAATTGCCCCGGCAGATACTCAACTGAAAAAACTTTATCATTAACATCAAATTGAAAATTTTCCTCATAAATAAAATCAACCGGAGGTTCCATAAAAACTGTTCCAAGAGATTTTTTATATGTTTCATCTGATAAATTTTCAATATCATATCTTATTAAAACCCGAACATTAGTTATAGTCTTAATACTCAAATAATTTTTTATTTCTTTTATTAAATCTTTTGCAACTACTGCATACTGTGGTTTCTTTTCTACATAAACTCTTTTTACGTTAGACATAATTACCTCCGCTATTTTTTTAATATATTTACTATATCACAATTAAATTAATAAGTATAATTAATTGATTTAACACATTTTATAAGTATTACTTATTATATGATGTATGTTATTACGCTTATCAAAAACTTTATCAAGATGAATGAAATAGTCCTTCAATACATCAAATTAAAATATGAGTGTATATATATCCAATTGTGTAGACCGACCGATGAAGCGTTTATGTTTTATCAAGACTTTGCTTGCAAAGGCTTGTAAAAAACATGCTGATAGAGGGTAGGCAAACAATTGGATATATATACACTCATATGCATTTGAAAAATTTGCACAACCTAAATCAAGGACTTTTTTTGTGCTCTAATTCATTTTATTAATATTTACTTGTATCTTCTATTAGTTCTATTTTGTGAACATTATCTTTTTTATTTTTTTTATTGTTGCTATAATCATTACTACTAAAGTCTGTATTAGCATTTTTTATTTTAAATCTACCTATTAATTGATTTAAAACACTTGCCTGATGGCTCATTACCTGAGATGTTGCAGCAGTTTGCTCTGCTGTTGCAGCATTTCTTTGAACTACATTTGCTACTTGGTTTATGCCAATACCAAACTGATTAATAGATTCCATTTGATTTTTTGAAGATTCGGATATTTCCGCTGAAATCTCACTGCTTTTCTTTATTCCATCAACAATTTCAAATAGACTCTTTGAAGTTTCCTTGGCAATCTTTTCTCCATGTGTGGATTTTTCCATTGAATTGCTTATTAAGGTTGAGGTTTCTTTTGCTGCTTCTGCACTCTTTGTAGCTAGATTACGCACCTCTTCTGCAACTATGGCAAAACCTTTTCCGTGTTGTCCAGCTCTTGCAGCTTCTACGGAAGCATTAAGTGCCAAAATATTGGTTTGAAAAGCAATGTCATCAATTACTTTCATAACTTTACTAATGCTCTGACTTGATATGTTTATGTCATGAACTGCTTTTAACATTTGCTCCATTTGTATACTGCCTTTTTCAGCACTTTCCTTTATGGTATTTGCTAATTGAGCTGAGTCATCAGCCATGTTTGTGTTAGTTTTTATCAGTCCTGTAATTTCTTGTATTGACGCTGATAGTTCTTCCATTCCTGATGCCTGCTCTGAGGAACCTTCTGAAAGCATTACAGCACCTTCTGAAAGCTGTTTTGAGCCTTCACTCACTTGTACGGCTGAATTGCTAATCTCTAAAAACATTGAATTAAGATTTTCTATCATTTTTGAAAGTGATAAAGCCATAGTATCTTTATCTGATTTAAAATCTACTTCTACAGTAAGATCTCCATCAGCCAGTATTTCTAATGCTCTTATTTTTTCATTCAACATTGTTAATAATTCTTCAAATGACTTTAGGGTCTCACCTAGTTCATCCTTATTGGCAGCGTACAACTTTATTTCTCTCATTTTAATGTCTTCAATATTAAAATTACCTGTTTTTACAAATCCATTCATTAAATTAGATATTAATTCAATTGGTTTTTTAATACTTCTTTTTATCATTGATGACATTATAAATGCCGGAACTAGAGATAATAATGAAAGAGCACCTATTATTATTCTTGAGCTTGTGGCATTATCTGATGTTGTATGAACTTGATCATATACCGCTGTATCTAGGTTATTAACAGCATTCTTTAATGCATAATACGAATTAGTTCCTAATGTTTCAGCTTGTTCTATAATATTGTTATTATTAGTAAGCTCTAGGGAATATTCTTTAGTAGAATTTAAAAATCCCCTTGCATAATATGCAATATCTACCCATTCTGCCTGTTTTTCGGTATTATTCTCTGTTTCAGCATATAATACTAATTTATCTACTAATTGAGAGAGTAAACCTACAACATATTCATAACTTGTATTATCGTATGTATCCATCATATGGCTTGCTTGTAAATGTACCTCTGAAATAGCCTCACCCAATTGAGCTGCTACAATTATATCTGGCTCAGGAAATCCATTTTTAACATATCGTTCTACTGTACCTGTAAACTTATCTTGTAAATGACCTGCATCTTCTTCTGTCATATTTTTAATTTCAACTAATTTTTCATTACTTCTTTGAAGCTCACCTGTTAGTTCATCCCATCTTAATAAACTTTCTTCAAAAGCTACAATATCTGCCCTAAAAACTTCTAATTCTGGATATGATGCAATATATTCATAAATCTTAGATATCGATTCTTTAGACAATTCTACGTTTTCTTCTAACTTTTGGTACTCTTCATCAGAAATTACATTGTATAATACTTTTGCACTTGCCATTGCTAATGAAAATTTATCTAATGCGGTGTTTGCCTCTGTTTGTATTGTTGAATTATATACAATGGAATTTACACTAGATAAGGTTAATGTCGAAATTATTGATGAAATAATTGCCATTGCAGCAATAAAGACAATTACTATTCCAAAACCCAATGTAATTTTAGTACTAATTTTTACATTTTTCATCTTAATTCTCCTATCAAAATTTAATTTTTATATAACAAGCACTTTTTCATAATTTCTCCCATCAAAATTGCTTACTCAATTTTACTCAAATTCTTTATATTATTATAAACTCTAATTAAAGATTTTTCAATGTTAATTTAGTGTATTTTCAATTTTAATTTAATGTAAAGTTCTTATATCTATTTCTTAAACATAGATTAAATAAAAAGGAAATATATAAATGTATTATATTTTATCTGATGATGTTTTTATTGCTATTGGAGATTATAATCCGCATGGTCAAAAAACCATTATGCTTTTGCATGGATGGCCTCTTAATAGCAGAATTTTCGAATATCAAATTGATGTTTTACCATCTCTTGGCTATAGAGTAATAACTATGGATATAAGAGGATTTGGATTATCTCAGTCTACATATGATGGTTATGACTATAATCAGCTGGCTAAGGATTTATATAATGTAATTCAGACTTTAAATCTAAGTAATATAATACTTGCTGGTTTTTCTATGGGTGGAGCTATTGCAGTCAGATATATGTCGATTTATAAGGAATATGCTGTTTCAAAACTAGTTCTTATGGCCGCCACCGTTCCATCTTTAACAAGAACAGAAACCTTTCCATACGGAATGACTAAAGAAGCTTTAAACGTATTGATTGCGTTAGCCTATACCGATCGCCCAGTTATGGTATCTAAATTTACTGATATGCTTTTTGCCTTTACTCCTAGTGATGAGTTTAGAAATTGGATGAGACTTCTTGCTTTGTCTTCATCTGGTCTTGGAACTTCAAATTGTGCAAAGACCTTAAGAGATGAGGATTTAAAAGCTGATCTGCCAAATATACATGTTCCAACTGGGATTTTTCACGGGAAACTCGATAATATTTGCCCTTATGAATTTGCAGAATATATGCATACCCATATCAAGGGTTCACAGCTCTTTCCATTTCAAATAAGTGGTCATTTTGTAATATATGAAGAACTAGAATTATTCAATCAAAGATTTATTTCTTTTATTAGTCAATAGATTATCTAAAAACAAATAAGGAGTATTGGCAATTTAAAGCCGTACTCCTTATCAATGGTTAAGTTTAGTTATTTAATTATTCTTACCTTTACTACTCCATCAATTGCTCTGATTTTATCTGCTATTTCATCTGTAAATTCAATATCAGAATCCATTAATGTATATGCCCAGTTACCTTTACTTTTGTTTAACATATCAGTTATATTCATGTTTAATGCTGCAAGTGCAGATGTAAATTGACTTAACATGTTTGGAACATTTTTATGGTTAATTGCAATACGTCCTTTACCTGTACATACACCCATATCACAATTTGGATAATTTACAGAATTTACAATATTACCATTCTCCACATAATCCATTACTTGTTTTACAGCCATAACCGCACAGTTATCTTCTGATTCTTCAGTTGAAGCCCCTAAATGAGGAATTGCAATAACTCCATCCATCTTTGCAGTTTTAGCATTCGGGAAATCTGTAACGTATCTTCTTACTTTTTTAGATTTTAGTGCTTCTTCCATGTCATCATCATTAACTAATAAATCTCTTGAAAAGTTTAAGATAATAACTCCATCTTTCATAGTAGCAATTGTATCTTTATTAATCATCTTCTTTGTATCATCAATTAATGGAACATGTACTGTAATAAAGTCACATTCTCTATAAATCTCATCTAAGCTTTTTACAGGTATAATATCTCTTGAAAGATTCCATGCTGCTTTTACTGAAATATATGGATCATATCCATACACTTCCATTCCAAGTCTGTTAGCAGCGTTAGCAACTAAAACTCCTATTGCACCAAGACCAATAATACCTAGTTTCTTACCTTGAATTTCAGTTCCGGCAAATTTTCCTTTTTCTTTTTCAACTAATTTATCTACCGCAGGATCTTCTTTTACTGATTGTACCCAATTAACTCCGCCTACAATATCACGTGAAGCTAAAAGTAATCCTGCAAGAACTAATTCTTTAACACCGTTTGCATTAGCACCTGGAGTGTTAAATACAACAATACCTTTTTCAGCACATTTTTCTAATGGAATATTATTAACACCTGCTCCTGCTCTTGCAATAGCTTCAAGTGTGTCAGGTAACTCAAGTTCATGTACACTTGCACTTCTTACTAAAACTGCATCAGCATCTTTAAACTCATTAACATTCTCGTAATTATCTGAAAATAAATCCATGCCAATTGCTGCAATGGGATTTAAGCAATTAATTTTAAACATATCTACACCTCTTTAATTATTGATTTTCTTCCTCAAATTTTTTCATAAATTCAACTAATTTTTCTACACCCTCTTGTGGCATTGCATTGTAAATACTTGCTCTCATGCCGCCAACTGAACGATGTCCTTTTAGATTTTCAAATCCGGCAACTTTTGCTTCTTTAACAAACTTAGAATCTAATTCGTCATTTCCGGTAACAAAAGGAACATTCATTAAAGAACGATCTTCTTTTACAACTGTACCTTTAAACATTTTGCTTTGATCTAAGAAATCATAAAGAACTGCTGCTTTTTTCTCGTTTCTTTCTTTCATAGCTTCAAGCCCGCCAAGGTTTTTAATCCACTTAAATACTTTACCGCAAATATAAATACCGTATGCAGGAGGTGTATTATATAAAGATTCATTATCCGCATGTATTTTATATTTTAACATGGTTGGTGTTCCTTCTAGCGTATCTTCTGTAATTAAATCCTCACGAATAATAACAACTACAACACCAGCAGGCCCTATGTTCTTTTGTACACCTGCATATATTAAACCGTATTTTGAAACATCAACTGGCTCTGAAAGTATGCAAGAAGAAAGATCCGCAACTAAAGTTTTTCCCTTTGTGTTTGGTAAAGTTTTAAACTTTGTACCATAAATAGTATTATTTTCGCAGATATGTACATAATCTGCATTTTCATCAATATCTAAATCTGAACAATCTGGTATATATGAAAATGTTTTATCCTCTGATGAAGCAATTTTTTTAGCATTTCCATAGATTTTTCCTTCCTGAAATGCTTTTTTAGCCCATTGGCCTGTAACTATATAATTAGCTACTTTATTCTTCATTAAGTTCATAGGAACCATGGCAAATTGTTGTGAAGCTCCACCTTGTAAGAATAATACTTTGTAATTATCTGGAATATTCATAAGATCTCTTAAATCTTGTTCTGCCTCTTTTATAATTGTTTCGTATGCTTTTGAGCGGTGGCTCATCTCCATAACCGACATTCCGGTTCCTCTGTAATCAAACATTTCTTCTGCTGCTTCTTTTAATACTTCTTCAGGTAGTACTGCTGGACCTGCTGAAAAATTATAAATTCTACCCACTTTCGTATCCTCCTTCAATATTTCAATTTATTTAATGCACTAACTCGTTAAAATTCTCAATAAAATTATAACCGTTTGACAAATTTTAGTCAAGTAGTTTTACTTTTTATTTTTTAAGTCTTCCTCTGTAAATACTTCCTCAATTGCAGCCCCTGGTGCAACCATTGGCCAAACCTTTTGGTCTGAATCAATTTGGCAGTCAATTAGTACCGGTCTGTCAGAATTAATTGCCTTTTTAAGTACTTCCTCTACTTCTTCTTTTTGAGTAATTCTATAAGCAATTGCCCCCATTGCTTCTGCTAATTTTACAAAATCTACTGAATCGTTTAAAATTGTATTGGAATATCTTTCACCATAAAATAAAGTCTGCCACTGTCTTACCATTCCTAATACGTGGTTATTCATTACTATTTCTATAATTGGAATATTATACCTTGTTGCTGTAGCTATTTCATTCATATTCATTCTAAAACAACCATCACCAGCAATATTTATAACTGTTTTATCAGGATTAGCTACCTTTGCACCGATACATGCCCCAAGACCATATCCCATTGTTCCAAGACCACCGGATGTAATAAAGGTTCTTGGTTTTTTATATTTAAAATACTGAGCTGACCACATTTGATGCTGACCTACTTCTGTGGTAATAATAGCATCTCCACCCGTGATTTCATATAATTTTTCTAAAATATATGGTCCAGTAAGTACATCTTCGTTGTATTTTAATGGGAATTTAGCTTTTAATCCCATTATTTTTTCTACCCAGTCTTTTCTGTCCTGTTTATCATTTTTTTCTATTTTTTCGTTTAATATTTGCAGTACTGCTTTTACATCACCTATTACACATTTATGAGATTTTACGTTCTTATTAATTTCTGCGGGATCTACATCAATTTGAAGTATTTTTGCATTTTTTGCAAATTTTGACGCATTTCCAGTAACTCTGTCACTAAATCTAGCTCCAATAGTTATAAGTAAATCACATTCTGTAACACCTAGATTTGCCGTTTTTGTTCCATGCATTCCAAGCATACCTGTATATAGTGGATGTTCTCCGTCAAATGCACCTTTTCCCATAAGTGTGTCTGTAACAGGAGCATTAATTTTTTCAACAAAGGTCATAATTTCCTCTGCGGCATCAGATATAACTGCTCCTCCGCCTACGAAAACAAATGGTTTTTTAGCTTTGTTAATTAATTTTACTGCATCATGAATATCTTCATCCGTAATTCGTTCAACATCTCTTTTAATCTGGTTTGGTTCTTGTTTAACATATTCTGTTTTATTAGCTGTAACATCCTTAGTTATATCCACAAGTACAGGTCCCGGACGACCGGACTGTGCAATATAAAACGCTTTTCTGATAGTATCAGCTAATTGCTCTACATCTTTAACTATAAAATTATGCTTTGTAATCGGCATGGTAATTCCTGCAATATCTACCTCCTGAAAGCTGTCCTTTCCAAGAAGAGGAACGCCAACGTTTCCTGTAAGTGCTACCATTGGAACTGAATCCATGTATGCAGTTGCTATACCTGTTACCAGATTTGTAGCCCCCGGCCCTGATGTTGCAAGACAAACACCAACTTTCCCTGTTGATCGTGCATATCCGTCTGCTGCATGAGATGCACCTTGTTCATGGGATGTTAAAATATGTCTGATTTCATCCTGATGTCTGTATAATTCATCATAAATATTAAGAACCGAACCACCCGGATATCCAAATATAGTATCTACACCTTGTTCTTTTAAACATTCAATTAATATTTGAGATCCTGTTAAATGCATATTACACCTCTTTCTTAAAATTAAAATTAATTTGTTGGAACTTGCAAAATTGCTCCCGTATTTGCGGATGTTACTAAGGAAGCATATCTAACCAAGTATCCTTTATTAATTTTAGGTTGTCTAGGTTTCCATTCTTTTCTTCTGTTTTCTAATTCTTCATCACTAACTTCAAAGTCTATTGTACAATTATTAATATCTATCTTAATAATATCTCCATCTTTAATTAAAGCTATATTTCCGCCTACTGCCGCTTCTGGAGACACATGACCGATTGATGCTCCTCTTGTAGCTCCAGAAAAACGACCGTCTGTAATTAAGGCAACTTCTTTTGCTAAACCCATTCCTGCTATAGCTGCTGTAGGATTAAGCATTTCTCTCATTCCAGGCCCACCCTTTGGCCCTTCATATCTGATAACAACCACATCTCCTGCTACAATCTTTCCACCGTTAATTGCTTCTATTGCCTCATCTTCACAGTCAAATACCTTTGCAGGTCCAGAGTGAACAAGCATTTCTTCTGCTACGGCAGAACGTTTAACAACACAGCTATCAGGTGCTAAGTTACCTGTAAGTACTGCTATTCCACCTGTTTCACTATATGGATTTTCTATTGGTCTTATTACATCATGATTTAAGTTTATGCAATTTTCTATATTTTCACCAACGGTTTTACCTGTAACAGTAATTATATCTGTATTAAGCAAATTCTTTTTGTTTAACTCATTCATTACAGCATAGACTCCGCCTGCCTCATCTAAGTCTTCCATAAATGTATCCCCAGCCGGTGCCAAATGACATAGATTAGGAGTTTTTTTGCTTACTTCATTAGCTAGTGTAAGGTCAATTGATACTCCTGCCTCATGTGCAATTGCCGGTAGATGTAGCATACTGTTTGTACTGCATCCAAGTGCCATATCAACTGTAAGTGCATTCATAAATGCTTTTTCAGTCATTATATCACATGGTTTTATATCATTTTTAATTAATTCCATTATTTGCATACCTGCTTGTTTTGCAAGTCTTATTCTTGCTGACATAACTGCCGGAATCGTTCCGTTTCCTTTAAGTCCCATACCTAAAACTTCGGTTAGGCAGTTCATACTGTTGGCAGTATACATTCCTGAACATGAGCCACATGTTGGACATGCTTTTTCTTCGTATTCAGTCACTTCTTCCATTGTGACTTTTCCAGAATTATATGCACCAACTATTTCAAACATATCTGAAAGACAGGTTCTCTTACCATTTGATACTTTACCTGAAAGCATAGGCCCGCCGCTTACAAAAATTGTAGGTATATTAACTCTGGCTGCTGCCATCAATAATCCCGGAACGTTTTTATCGCAGTTTGGTACCATTACAAGTCCGTCAAACTGATGAGCCATAGTCATAGCTTCTGTAGAGTCTGCTATAAGTTCTCTTGTTACAAGTGAGTATTTCATACCCTGATGTCCCATTGCAAGTCCATCACAAACTGCAATTGCCGGAAATACCATAGGCGTTCCCCCTGCCATAAGTACTCCCATTTTTACTGCTTCTACTATTTTATCTAAGTTTATATGTCCAGGAACTATATCATTTTGTGAACTGACTATACCTATAATTGGTCTTTCAAGTTCTTCTTTTGTGTATCCTGAAGCCATAAATAAAGAACGATGCGGAGCTTGTTGTACACCTGATTTTACTGTTTTGCTTCTCATACTTTCTCACCTTCCTATATGTTTTTAGCTATTAGATCTCCCATTTCTTTTGTTCCAACCAGAGTTTTTCCTTCTGAATATATGTCAATTGTTCTAAATCCATCTTTTAAAACTTTTTTAATTGCATCTTCTATTATATCAGCTTCTTTGTCTAAGTCAAAGGAATATCTTAGCATCATGGCTGCTGATAGTATTGTTGCTATTGGATTGGCTTTGTTTTGCCCTGCAATATCAGGGGCTGAGCCATGGCTTGGTTCGTATAGTCCTAGTTTTGTATCTCCAAGACTTGCTGATGCTAACATTCCGATTGAACCTGTTATCATACTTGCTTCATCTGATAGGATATCTCCAAACATGTTTTCCGTTAAAATTACATCGAATTGTGTTGGATCCTTTACTAGCTGCATGGCACAATTATCTACTAGCATGTCTTCTACTGTAACTTCTGGGTAGTCTTTACTTGTTTCGGCTACAACGCTTCTCCATAGTCTTGAAGAATCTAGTACGTTTGCTTTGTCTACGCTGATTATTTTTTTCTTTCTCTTCATGGCAACTTCAAATGCCCATTTTGAAATTCTTCTTATTTCGTTTTCGTCGTATACAAGCATGTCTGTTGCTTTTCTTATTCCATTTTCTTCTACTGTGTTTCTGTCGCCAAAGTATATTCCGCCTGTTAGTTCTCTCATTACTATGAAGTCAAAACCATCGGGAACTATTTCGTCTTTTAGAGGACAGGCTCCTTTTAGTTCTTCAAATAGTACGGCCGGTCTTATGTTGGCGTATAGGTTTAGGCCTTTTCTTATGGCTAGAAGACCTGCTTCTGGACGAAGGTTTGGAGGGAGGGTGTACCATTTTGATACTCCTACGTTTCCGCCTACGGCTCCAAGTAGTACTGCGTCACTGTTTTTTGCGGTTTCTAGGGCTTCTTTTGTTAAAGGAACTCCGTGTACGTCTATGGAGGCTCCGCCCATTAGGACTTCTTTGTATTCAAAGTTGTGGTTGAATTTTTCTGATATTTTGTTTAGGATTTTTTTTGCTTCGGAGATTATTTCTGGGCCTATGCCGTCTCCGGGGATTATTGTTATTTTGTAGGTCATTTTTTATCCTTTCTGTGGGAAACTAATCGTCCTTTACCTTTAGGCTATGTAGAATATTTTGACAAAGATTATATTTATAACTTAGCTATGCCAAACATTCCAAGGAGTCCCCCTAATACTGAAATATTGTCAGGATAGCCTCTCTAATATTTCCGGGTCTCCTTTCCATGGCATAAATAAGTTTTAAATATAATCTAATCTTTGTCAGAATATTCATCTAGTTTATTGGTTTCTCACTTTAACTTTTTTGTAATCTGTTTTTTGTGAACTTGATAACATTAACATATATAATATAGCATTTTTTGTAATTTTTCAACCTTTATAGTTAACTTTTCTGTATTGTTCTTTTTTAATTGACTGTTTGAACGTTGTTTATTTATTTTAACTCATTAGGTTAATGTTATTTTTATATATTTTATATTATCATAAATGCTAGTATAACGGAAATACATATTAAGAATATTTTTTATAACTTTAGGTTATGATGAAATTTGGGGAAAAATCACTATGTTTTCCATACCCTTGATATGTGCTATAGAACAAAATGGAACTATTTTTCCTTTAAAGTGATGCTTTACTCCTATTAATAATTCCCATATATAGTTCATATCAGTTCACCTACGCATCTGTATTCCCTATAGTAAAGTTGCAATTCAGAAATCAGAAAGCTTAACTTTTCATATCCATAAAGCCATATGGAGTGAAATGTATATCTGGGATGTATGTTACAAACAAAGCTTTTAATTCATCACTTATCAATAATTGATACTGTATAAAATCTAGCTTTTCATGTGTTATTGAACTGACAATTTTTGTAGAGTAGGTTTTAACTACAGTCATAGGTCAAAATATTAATTTTTAATTATAGAATTATAATTATTTCAACGTAAACGTCAACTCAAGTACGCATAGTAAAAAGGCATCACATGCAGTATACTAAATTTACTGTTTATATAATGCCATTTTACTATGCGTGCTTGAATTGTTGCTGTTAAGGTTATTTTATGCAACAAGTTGTCGAATTTGTTCCTTTTCTACTGCCATAAAATGCTCCTTTTCAATAAGATTTTTTATATCTAAATTCTTACCAAAAAGGAGACATTTATTTCCAAAGACACATACTTATTTGCACTACCATGCAATTAAATATCTTCATCTCTTTTTATAGGTTTTATATTCTGAATACGAGCAATCTCAAACTTACAATATATACTACGATTTTTATTAAGATTAAATTCAAATATATTTTTCATATCATCTTCTCTCATACAATATGATTCAATATACATTTCTTTTTTGTCAATATCTATAATAAGTTTTTCAATTCCAAAAAAATCAATTTTTATATAAACATAGTCCCATTCTGTCCATTTTTTTGGAGGAACTAACACTTTACAAGGGGTTTTTATCGATATTTCCATTCTTTCATCACTTAATTGCCAATTTAAATTAATTAATTGAGCATTTTTAAATATATCATTATCTCCAAAAATATTATTTAATATAAATTCATTATCTATTCCCAAATACATAAAATTTTACCTTTCTGTTTTTTATTTTGAATTAAAATAGTAATGCTCTTTCGTGCCAAAAACTTTACCATTTTTTGTATTCGTAGAAGGTCTTACATTAAAATGCGAAGATTGATTTCCCACACCTGAACTATATGAATGTTCATATGAATGATCTTAAATAACAACCTTAGTAATAGGATTGCCTTGTAAATCATATTTTCCTTTTACATCATATGTAATCGCTCTGGAATACACAACTTTTTTATTTTCTAATATTCTATTACCTTTTTCATCTAAAAGTGGCACCATTCTTTGATTAGATGGCTGTTGTGAATTTATAATGCCTAAATCTCTTCTTATCTCTTTTAAGGCCTGTTTCCTTGACATACCATTTATACTACTCTGCCCATGAGGATGAACTTCTTTTCCATTATTACATAAACATCCAACTTTGAAACAAAATAAGACACCCAATCCTCCACATGAAAATTATAAACTGTTATTGGTTCTTCATATCTTATTTTTTCTATAGCTGTTATTACTACAACATCATGGTTATCTATTAGTTTGTCTCCCACTACTAGATTTATCGCATTTACCCAGCCTTATCTTCAACATAAAATGGATGATACTTGGTTGCTTTTATCTTTTCTTTTTTGCCTATTTCTATTTCAAACATTGTATGTACGGATGAAGTCGATGTTTCTTCTACTCTCTTCAACCCTATTTCTCCGGTTTGTTCATCCATTGAGTAGACAAAGTCTCCTGCCATTATATCCCTTATCTTTACATATACTTTTTCCGTATGTATTAATGTATCCTCTACAAAGCAGTTTCCATCTGTACACTTTGATTTTTGCTCATTTTTTATCTTTTTAAATTCTTTTTTCTTTTGTAGTTTCTTGGTTAACTTGCCACCTACCTTAAATAATTTCTTAGTTACATGTTTTCCTATCATTTTTGCTACGAATTCATCAAATTGACCTGTTAATAACATCTTTCCGCTTTGAAATAAATCCATATAAGCATAATCCAGTTTTATCACAATGTCATTAACTTAAACTCCCTGCCTTGCTTTCGCTCGGCACCACCATAAATGAAACGGGTAGGTTATACTACCATTCATTCTTGTTCTGTGCTATATTAAATATAGCGGTAAAGTCGATTTCCCTTTGGGTTTAGAACCCGTAACTTAAACTGACTTTAGGTTCTCTCATTTGCACCACCATCTGTCCAGCTTTTAGCGTAAGGACGTATAGTAAAATAATTACAGACAGAGAACCGTGCCGTAAATTTTTTATGGAGGTTACCCATTATGAATAGAATTTACGACAATTGTTGTGGTATTGATGTGCACAAA
>JAVBPB010000093.1:0-38648 GCA_031549965.1 Mobilisporobacter sp.
CCTTCAGCATGTTTTTTACAAGCCTTTGCTATGCAAAGTCTTGACAAAACATAAACGCTTCGTCGGACGGTCTGCACAATTGGATATATATACACTCATATTCATCTAAAAAATTAATTTACTGTATCGAAGGACTTTTTCAGTGGCCTCATATGCATTCATGGGTTTTTAATATGATGTACTAATATATACCATGGTAGAATAATAGTTATCTTCAATCTTTTATCTTCTTATGTAGGGAGATTAGCTTTGCAAACAGAATGCAAATAAGAATAAAGGTAACAACGAGGCTTATTGAGTGTAGGGTAATTGGAAAAGAGCCTAACGTGAACAGCACTTTTAAAGTATCTGCAATTAAAATGTAATTTCCAAATGGCATTATTGCGAAAAATGTACCAAATACTGGATTTAGACTAAAGAGGGTCATAAAATATCCGATAAATAACAAAATATAAACAAGGTATGTATTCTTTAGTTTTATAGATAGGAACATGCTAAATAGTGCTGTAAAGTTTGACACCAAAGCCAAAGCAATCATCATGTTAAAAAGTATATCACCAGTAGTACTCACACTTGATTTGATAGTGTAGATTACGTTATAGTCTTCTATTATTGGTATTTTAAAGTTCATCGAAAAAGCAATTGCATATCCAAACAGTGACGATACTATGCAAAGTAGGACAAGTATATTTGTTACAAGCAAGCCAAGAGTTATTTTGGTTTTCACCAGTTTATCTCTGCCATATTTTGAAATCATAAGTATCTGTGACATAGCGGTTTTTTCTTCAAGAGGAAAAATCGGTACCTGTACAAAAATAATTATATACAGGGTTGCCATTCCATAGAGCCAGAAAAAAGATAGATACTCTTCAAAAGGTATGATTCCATAGTCGAAATAACTACTTATTCTACACATTATGAATGTAAAAAAGCAAGTTACAGTAGAAAGCAGTATTAATAATGCAATACACTTCTTTATCCCAAATGTTTTTTTGAATTCATAATTTAGCATTACTATCTCTCCTCATATAATCAAAATCCCGGCCATGGTAGGATATGCGTTCTTCTGTGGTATTGGTAGCGAAACCTCATTAGGCATGGATTGATTATTAATTGAATAATATACCCCCATACCTAATAAGTACTCTATATTACTTTAAAGCCTAATCTAATTTAGTGGCATCTGATACATTGACTCCATCATACTCATTATATCATTCCAATACAAACTCATATAAAAGATTATAAACAAAATCAAGCAAGTCATAACAATTAACTGAGCCAATGCAAAGTTCTTCTTTGATTTAGGAGTATTTTTACTTAATCCCCAAATAAACAATAATATCAAATACACAAAAGGCCCTACCCAAGGTATAAAAAAGCATCCGAAAGTTAAAAGCCAGTTCTTAAGAGAAACCGTTTCGCTTTTATCTTCCACAACCTCTTCTACCACCTTAGGATCTACATATTCTCTTGTATAAACTGATTTCCCACAGTTAGGGCAAAAATTATAATTCTCGTTTAACTCCTTTTTACAGTCTTCACACCTCATTTTGTTCCACCTCATTTACAGTATCTTCTGTTTGATTACCAGTAAGCAACTCTTCAATTAAGTCCCATATTTCATCCCTTCCTTGTTTTGTAAGGGCGGAAAACGGAATGACCGGAGTGTCCTTCTTTAAATTTAAACCAGTTCTAATTATTTTAGTATTTTTTTGAATTTGGCTTCTGTTTATCTTATCAAGCTTTGTTGCAATGATTATGGGACTGTATCCATTATGCACAATCCAGTCATACATATTTTTATCGTTTTGTGATGGTTCATGCCTTATATCAATTAATAAAAAAATGGCTTTTAATTGCTTGGAAGTTCGTAAATATTTTTCTATGAATTTACCCCATTTTTCTTTTATTGCCATTGATACTTTGGCGTAACCATATCCCGGAAGATCTACAAAGTATAGTTCTTCATTAATATTGTAATAATTTATTGTTTGAGTTTTTCCTGGCTGAGAGGAAGTTCTGGCATATGATTTTCTATTCATTAAAGCATTTATTAAGGAGGATTTACCAACATTTGATTTTCCGGCAAATGCAATTTCTGGCTTTTCATTTCGGGGCAAGGTACTGGTAACACCACAAACTGTCTCGAGGTTTACGCTTTTAACAACATACATAATATCCCTTCTTCCTGAATTAATTTGTACTTAGAGCATGTTTTAATACGTCGTCCATTGTTTCAACGTATTTTATTTCAACTCCTCCAAGAATTTCTTCTGATATTTCTGATATATCTCTTGTGTTCTTTTTTGGCACTAGAACAGTTTTTATTTTAGCTGTTTTGGCTGCTAATATTTTTTCTTTTAAGCCTCCGATTGGAAGTACTCTTCCTCTTAAGGTTATTTCCCCTGTCATTGCAACACTTGCTTTTACAGGCTTTTTAGTTATTGCAGATATCATTGCTGTAGCCATGGTAATTCCCGCAGATGGGCCATCCTTTGGAACTGCTCCTTCTGGTATGTGTATATGAATATCATTATTTGCAAAAAATTCTTTATCTATTTTATATTCTTCGCTTATTGATCTGATATAGCTGATACCGGTCTTTGCTGACTCTTTCATAATGTCTCCCAGTTGACCTGTAAGCTCAAATACACCTTTTCCCGGCATTATATTTACTTCTATTTGAAGAGTATCTCCTCCAACACTTGTCCAAGCAAGGCCTCTTACAATTCCTATTTCATCCTTTTCATTGACATTATCATATGTATATTTTTCTTTTCCTAAATATTTTTCAAGATTTTTTTCAGAGATTTTTATGATTTTTTTATCCTCTTCTAAAATTTCTCTTGCTGCTTTTCTTGAAATTTCTCCAAGTTTTCTTTCTAAATTCCTAACTCCTGCTTCTCTTGTATAATTTTTAATTATAGCTTCAATGGCTTTAGTTGAGATGGTTAACTGTTTTGGCTTTAAACCATTTTTCTTAATTTGCTTTTCTAAAAGATGTTCTTTTGCAATGTGCACCTTTTCGTTTTGTGTATAGCTACTTACATCAATTATTTCCATTCGGTCAAGAAGGGGTTTTGGTATTGTTTGGGTTGTATTTGCAGTGGCAATAAATAAAACTTCTGATAGATCAATTGGTATTTCGATGTAATGATCTCTGAATTTATTGTTTTGTTCAGAATCAAGTACTTCTAAAAGGGCAGAGGATGTGTCGCCTTTATGATCACTGCTTACTTTGTCTATTTCATCAAGAAGCATTAGTGGGTTTTTAACTCCCGCACTTTTAAGACCTGTGGCAATTCTTCCAGACATTGCACCGACATAAGTTTTTCTATGACCCCTGATTTCAGCTTCATCTCTGACTCCGCCTAAACATATTCTTACATATTCCTTGTTTAAAGCCTTGGCAACGGACTTTGCAATAGATGTTTTTCCTGTTCCCGGAGGTCCTACAAGGCATATTATTGGGCTGTCACCTTTATCTGTAAGGGTTCTTACAGCTAAAAATTCCAATATTCTGGTTTTAACCTTTTCCATTCCGTAGTGATCATTATCTAATATTTTTTGTGCATTTTTAATGCTTTTATTATCACGACTTAACTTATTCCAAGGCATTTCTAGTAATGTTTCTATATATCCTCTAAGAACAGCACTTTCAGAGGAATTGGAAGAAATATTTTTAAATCTTTCTATTTCTTTTCTGATTTTTTCTTTAACATCCTCGCTGGCCTTTAGATTATCCACACTTTGAAGAAATTCTTCCGCATCTGACTGTGTATTATTCTCTCCAAGCTCTTCACGGATAACTTTCAATTGCTCTCTTAGAATATAGTCTCTTTGATTTTTATCAACTTTTTCTTTTAGTTTTAGCTGAATGTCTTTTTTTATTTTTATTACGTCAATTTCTTCCTCTAGCATTATAGCTATTTTTTCATAAAGTTCGCTTAAATAAATGGTTTCTAAAATAATCTGTTTTTGTTCAAAATGAAATGGAACATTATTTGCTATCTGTACTAATAATTTATCAATTTCTTTAATTTCTAGTAATTGTTTTATAACTTCTTTGCCGATTTTAGCATTTTCTATTCCATATATCTCTAATGTTTCTTTTAAATGTCTAAGCATTGCCTCTTTTTTTATTCGGTCAATTGTTTCATTCTGATTGCTATCTTCTAATTCAAAAACTTCTGCTACTAAATAAGGTTCATATTGTTTAATACTATCTAATAAAGCTCTTTCTTTTCCTTCAATTAACACTCTGATTATATTATTTGGAAGTTTTATTACTTGTTTGATTTTTCCTACAATTCCCATTCTGTATACATCTTCTTCTATGGGCTCTTCCACTTCACCATCCCTTTGTGTTACAAGAAATATTGTCTGATCATCTAACATAGCTTTTTCTATAGCTTTAATTGATTTTTTTCTATTTATGTCAAAATGTATTATCATCTCAGGTAGTATAGTCATACCCCTAAGTGCAACCATTGGTAAATTCTTTGTCATGTCTTGCACTCCTTTATATTTTACTTAATTGATAAATTGAGATTCCTATGTTTTCAAAAATTTTCCATATGTAGTAAGTTGATTAACTAAATGGAATAAAGGGATGCCTAGGCATCCCTATTGTTTTAAGCTATTTCACCGTTCTTTTTCAAAAGTTTTTTACCTAACATTTTTTTTGAAACAGGATTTTCTGAATAAACAAGTTTTGGTTCACTTTTTCCTTCTGCTGCTTCTTTTGTTATTATACATTTTGATACAGTATTATCAGATGGTATTTTATACATGGAATCCATCATAACTGATTCCATAATAGCTCTTAATCCTCTTGCACCAGTCTTTCTTTCAAAAGAACGTTTTGCAATGGTTTTAATAGCCTCTTCTTCAAATTCTAATGAAACACCGTCAATTTCAAAAAGCTTTTTATATTGTTTTACAATTGCACTCTTAGGTTCGGTTAAAATTCTAACCAGTGCTTCTTCATCTAACAGATCTAGTGCTACAGTAACTGGTACACGTCCAACAAACTCTGGTATAATACCATATTTGACAAAGTCTTGTGGAAGTACTTGTCTATATAATTCACCTATGTTTTCATTTCTGGTTTGACCGATTTCTGCATTAAAGCCAATTGATTTCTGGCCTATTCTTGATTCAACAATTTTTTCAAGTCCATCAAAGGCACCTCCACAAATAAATAATATATTTGTAGTATCTATTTGAATAAATTCCTGATGTGGGTGCTTTCTTCCTCCCTGTGGAGGTACAGATGCTACTGTTCCTTCTAATATTTTAAGTAATGCCTGCTGAACACCTTCACCAGAAACATCTCTGGTAATGGATGTATTTTCTGATTTTCTTGTAACTTTATCAATTTCATCTATATAGATTATTCCATATTCGGCTCTTTCTATATCATAATCTGCTGCTTGAATTAATTTAAGTAAAATGTTTTCAACATCTTCACCAACATATCCGGCTTCAGTAAGTGCTGTTGCATCTGCAATTGCAAATGGAACGTTTAGTAGTTTTGCCAATGTTTGAGCTAAATAAGTTTTTCCAGAACCGGTTGGTCCAATCATTATTATATTACTTTTTTGTAATTCAACCTCAAAATCTTTTTCTGACAAAACCCTTTTGTAATGATTATATACCGCAACTGACAATACTTTTTTAGCATCTTCTTGACCTATTACGTATTGATCCAAAAAATCTGTAATCTCCATTGGTTTTAGAAGATTAATCTCTGTGTCGGCAACCATATCATCAAATTCTTCTTCGATAATTTCTGAACATATTTCAATACACTCATCACATATATAAACATTGGGTCCGGCAATAAGCTTTCTTACCTGATCTTGTGTTTTATTACAAAAAGAACATCTAAGTTGTTTTCTGTCATCAATTCTACTTGGCATTTATTCACCTCACTTTCTTAATTATATCCATTATTATCTATGTGTGATAACATCATCAATTAAACCATAAGCTTTTGCCTGTTCAGCACTCATGTAGTTATCTCTTTCTGTGTCTCTGACTACATCGTCATATGGTTTTCCTGTGTTTTCTGAAAGTATCTGGTTAAGTTTATGCTTTGTCTTTAGTATATGCTCAGCAGCTATTTGAATCTCTGTAGCCTGACCCTTTGCACCTCCAAGTGGCTGGTGGATCATTATTTCTGCATTAGGAAGGGCTAATCTTTTTCCTTTAGTTCCTCCTGCTAATAAAAAGGCTCCCATACTGGCTGCCATTCCAATACATATAGTTGATACATCGCATTTGATGTAATGCATTGTATCATATATTGCAAGTCCTGCTGTTACAGAACCTCCCGGACTATTAATGTAGAGGTTTATATCTTTTGACGGATCTTCTGATTCTAAGAATAACATCTGGGCAACAATAAGGCTTGCTGTTACTTCATTTACCTCTTCACCCAAAAATATTATTCTGTCCTTAAGAAGTCTGGAATAAATGTCATAAGATCTTTCGCCCCTGCTTGTTTGCTCAATAACGTAAGGCACTAAACTCATTATTATCTCCTCTTTTCTAAATAAAATTAAACTTCTCTGGCTGATTCCACTATTAGATCAACAGCCTTTTGTACTGCTATATCCATTCTGATACTTGTTTTTTCTCCATCACCAATTAAATCTTTTAATTTATCTACTTCCATATTGTACATTTTAGACATTTCAGCTAATTCACTTTCAAATTCTTCATCGCTTACTTCAATGTTTTCAGCATTAACGATTGCTTCAAGAACCAATCTTATCTGAATACGTTTAAGTGCCTGTGGACGAAGCATTTCTAAAAACTTAGTTCTATTTAATCCTGTGAATTGGAAGTATTGTTCAAGTGTAAGACCTTGTTGTGCAAATCTTTGTCCTTGTTCATCTGCCATTTGATTAGTTTGTGTGTCAATCATTGGTTCTGGAATATCCATTTGAGTATTTTCAATTATTTTATCAATAACTTTATCTTCTTTATCTGTTTTAGCTTGTTTTTCTTTTCTTTCTAAGATTGTAGCCTTTAAATCCTCTTTGTATTCATCCAATGTATCAAATTCTGATACTTCGCTTGCAAACTCGTCATTTACTTCTGGTAATTCTTTTACTTTGATTTCATTTACCTTTACTTTAAATAAAGCAGGTTTTCCTTCTAATTCCTTTGATTGATAAGGAACTGGGAAAGTTACATTTACATCTATGTCTTCACCAATAACTTTGCCGATTAATTGTTCTTCAAATGTGTCAATAAATGAATGTGAACCAATTGTTAATGAGTAGTTTTCACCCTTTCCGCCTTCAAAAGGTACTCCATCAACAAATCCTTCAAAGTCGATTATTGTTTGATCTCCATCTTGAACCGGACGGTCATCTACTGATATTAATCTTGAATTTTGCTCTCTTACTTTATCGATTTCTTCTGTAATATCTTCTTCAGTTACTTCTACGGAGGTCTTTTCAATTTCTACTCCTTTGTATTCTGAAAGAGTAACTTCTGGTTTAACTGCTACCTCAGCTGTAAATATAAATGTTTTTCCTTTTTCTATTTGAGTAATATCAATTTTAGGATGTGATACAATATCTAATCCACTTTCTTGTGCTGCACTTTCATATGCTTCAGGTAGTATTATGTTTGCTGCATCTTCATAAAATACTCCAACGCCGTACATTTTTTCTAACATTTGACGTGGTACTTTTCCTTTTCTAAATCCTGGTACTGTCATCTTTGATTTATTTTTTTCATATGCCTTTTGAATTGCCTTATCAAATTCCTCTGTGCTAACTTCTATTGTAAGTTTAGCCATGCTCTTTTCTAATTTTTCTACTTGTACACTCATTATTTAGTAGCCTCCTTAAATTTTCGTAAAATATATTTTATAGTATAATTTACTTGGACTATAAAGCCTAAATTATTACGTTCTGCTTTTAATTGTTTAAAAACACAACGTAATAATCTCAAAAAAACTTACAAATCCAAGGTATAGTTTGACATTAGTATATTATACCACAATTAAATTGTAAATACCATATTTTTATTAATATTTTAGAATTTAGTGGAAATTGGGGTAGAGGGGTTTTGCCTTTAGTCTTTCTATACTCCAAGATGTGAAGCATTAGGCTTTGAAAATACAGAAGTGCCAAACATTCCAATGAGCCTATGAAAAAACCATAGTCTCATTTCCATTGCACTTAATGCATTTTCAAAGCCTAATGCTTCACATCTTGGAGTGATTTAGTTTTAGAAAAAGCTTGAGTTTTTATTTTTTCTTCAATATTAACATCAATAGATTATATTACCGATATTAGAAAATTGTTCCATCAGTATCCTTGTTTTCCAAAATAATAGTAACATATTCTGGATTAGTACCCAAAATTTCTGCTATATTTGTTTTTATGTCATGTATGTTAATTTCAGTTATTGAATCACTTTCATTATAGACAGATTGAGATACCACTTTCTCAATGATGCTGTTTGAATTACCTGTGTTTTCAATAACAACATTAATAGACTCTGGAGCAACACCTAATAGTTCCGCCATGTTATTTTGTATATTATGTACATTGATTTCAGTCTCTGAATTCTCAACAGCATGATTTTCTGATTCAAAGTTTTTTACCATGGTAATATTCGAACTTAGGGTTATAATAATACTTAACATGGTTAATGTAAAAATTCTCTTCATTGTTAATATCCTCCTAATTTTTTTTATTGTTTTGTATGGTAAGTTTGTTTCATGGAAAATGTGTAAAATAAATAACATTATATTTTTTCTATATGTAATTACTAATATTGTATATTATACTTTTTCTGTGTACATTGTTCAATATAAAAAATAAATAAATTTTTGTCAACCTTTTGATGAATTTTACTATACTAATATTGTTTATTGTTTATATATACCATCAGCGGATTTTTTTAAACTTATTAGGATCAATTATAATATAAAAAAACTCTGGTTTTTTAACTATACCAGAGCTTTCTTACTAAATTTAATTAATTTTTTTTAATTATAAACCTGTTGGTGTAGAACCGTTCGCCATAGATTGTTCTTGTCTTTGGATCATTTGTCTTACCATTTCTCCACCGATTGAACCAGCTTGTGCACTTGTTAAGTCACCATTGTAACCTTGTTTTAAGTTAATTCCTAATTCGTTAGCTACTTCATGTTTATATTTGTTCATAGCTTCTTTTGCTTGAGGTACTACTGTATTGTTTGAACTTGAATTTGATTTTGTACCGCTTGTTCCAGTTGTACTATTTCCTGTGTTTGTCGTACCTGTTGTGCTTGTTGTGTTTGCGTTATTCATTGTTTATCACCTCCGTAGTGTTATTATGTACAGTGATATTCGATTTTATTAATGGTAATTTATAGTAATTGCAATTTGGATTAATAACACTATAGATAAAGAAGAAATTAAATATTTTAAACACCAAATTTAAAGTAATGTAGTACGGATGAAATAACAAAAGCCGGATTTTTGTCCGGCTTGCTATATTTTTATTATGTTCCCAAAATATTTTTGCATTACTGTTTTTTTATAAGTTCTTCCAATGACAAGCTCTTGGTTGTTCTTCATAAAAACAACACCGCTTTTGATTTCACTTATAAAACTCTTATTTACAACAAAACTTTGACTTATCCTTATAAAATCTTGTTCTGCTAATCTTTCATATAAGGCTGTTAATGTTTCATATACTGAATAGCTTTTATCTACTGTATAAATAATACTTTTAGAAATGCTTCGTTCAATATATGTAATATTTGACTGATTTATCTTAGTTTTTAGATTTTCAACTGTTACTACTAGAGATTCCTCTGTTTTTATCATGTTTTGTGCCAATATGTGTTTTGTAGATTTAATTAGTGCTCTTTCTAGTTTTTTTTCATCAATAGGTTTAGTAATATAGCCAATTGCCTCTACATCAAATGCTTCATTTGCAAATTCTCTGTGCGCTGTCAAAAAAATAACTTGAACATCGGGGTATTTCTCCGTAATAAATCTTGCCGCTTCCAATCCAGATATCTTACCCATATCAATGTCCAAAAAAATTAAATCGAGGCCCTTTTTCTCCAAGACATTATATAACGACTCCACTGTAGTCATGCCTTTTACTTCAACATCAATATTATTTCTTTTTGCTATTTCATTAATATATACGATATTAACCTTAACCTGTAATACTTCATCATCACATATACCAATTCTATACTTCATTGCTAATTCACCATCTTTTCTTTACTATTATGTCCTTCAGAAGGTATCTCTACTCTAAGCTTGAAGAACTCATTAACATCAATTATGAGCTTTCCTCCATATTTATTAACAATTTCTTTTATATTTTTTAGTCCTATGCCATGTTCATCTTTTTCTTTTTTACTGGTAATAAATTGATCATTTTCAATTGTTGGCTTTTCTACATATGTATTTTCACATTCAATGATTACTTTGTCTGTCATTCTTCGTATGTTTAGCATAACATACTTATCACTTGCTACTTTGACTGCGGCCTCAACAGCATTATCAATAATATTGCCCAAAAGGCTTACCATGTCGTTGTCATTCATGGAAAAATCCACTGAAGAGATAATAATATCAAACTCCACACGCTCCTGTTTTGCTTTACTCTTTTTTGAATTAAGCAATATACTTAATACCTTATTATCTACTACTACAAAATCATTAACAACCTCTATATCAGTATATATACTTTTTAAATATCCTTCTAAGTCTTCATACTGTTTGGTTTCTAACAAGCTTTTCATAACTCCAATATGATTATTCATATCATGACGCAATGCTCTAAGACGCTTTGCAACATTAACCATATCCGCATTAAATTTATTTTCGCTTTCAATCTGCTGCAATTTCATTTTTAATTCCATATTTTTTTGAGATTGTCTTGCAATCATATTATATAAGAGTATTATTGCTAAAGATGTTACTGATGCAAATATACATGTAATAACTACAACCAAACTAATATTTTTTTCAAACCATTTTGTATTACTCATAGCACTAACTGCAAAAACAGTATATATCAATAAAATACCAAAAACAAGTATTGTTTCTCGTTTGTAAAACTGACCTATCAGTTTACTTCTTATTTTCTTTTTTTGTATAAGTATAACAAAAATAATCATAAAAAGAATGCTCAAACAAGCTGAAATAAAATATGTGATTTGATCATTCATAAGCTTATCCCAATTACTTCTCATTATAATTACCATAATAAAAATAGAGCCCGATTCACAAATCAGCAAAATTAAATAATACATAATAGGATATATTATTTTCAAGTAAATATTGCCTGAATAAAACACAATAGAAACTAATAATGATAATACAATTGTAATCAGTGACATAGTTACTTTTTCATCAATGATTCCACATAAACTAGTAATAGGATATTGGCTCCATAAAAGAAACAAAACCAGTCCTCTGTATTTTTTATCCTTTTTAAATGATAAAGTGCTTTCAAGAAAAAGAAATAGTAAAAACATTTCTATCATTGCAAATCCATATTCTATAGTAAACTCCATATAAGCCCCCATGTAATAAATTTACAAAATATTTTAATACATAAATTTTATAACAGTGGTTTTTTACTGTCAACAAAAATGCTATATCAAAAAACGCTGTCTTTTTTAGACAGCGATCTATTTTACACCTATATTAAATATTTTTATAATATTTATTTCTCTTCTTCTGGTTTTTTAGGCTCATAAAAAAACAAAGGACAAATTTGCTCTGTAGTTCCTACACCATCAGCCAATTTAAGAAATAACTCTGAGAAGCTACGAATAAGTACTTCTTCTACTCTATTTAAAATATTAATAATTATTTTTGCCATTTTCTTTTTTCTCCTTTATTAACGCACTTGTTAGTTCTATTGCTATAGCCACTAATGCGATCACCAAATATTCAAAAATTTTTACCCGTACTATACAGCAATATATTAAGTATCCTATTAAATATAAAGCAACTACTATCCCTACTAATTTTATATTATTTATTTTTTCATTATACTTAAATAATTTATAGAATATCACAATCAAATCATATAAGGCTATAATACTCGCACCCCAAATTAATAAATTTGTTTGCATCATTCCTCTTACTAGCATAATCGTAATTAACATAATTCCAATAAAATAAGTCATGCATTTAGAGTGTGTACTGGCATGCTTACCTCCAATTCCCATCCTCAACAGGCAAAATGGAAATACGTATGACAATACACTCTTTTCTATTCCCAGCAATAATGCAACAACTGCAATTGTAATAATGCCTCCTATAGCAGTTATCATTATTTCTATTCCATATCTATAGTGATCTTTTCTTTTTAGGTATATTTCATTTCTACTTGCAGTAATCAGTCTGTTAGTAATTATTACCGCTATATCATTTGAATTCATTTCATACTCCCCTTATTCATTGCTACTATCTTATTTATTTCTTTTTTTTATACTAAATAAGTAAAAAGATCCCATTGCCGCAATTGCACATAATAATAATTCAATATTTTTTTCAAATGCCTCTGTAGCAATTGAAAACAGTAATCCCATATACACTAAAATTACAATAATTTTAATTAAAGTATTCAATACATTATTTCCCTCAAATTTCATCATTTTCACCATCTCTTTCCACAACGCTTCTTAATTTTTTCAGCTTCATCAAAGTTGGAATTCCTACCACCCCAACCATTGCCAATGCTAAGCCGATTACAATTGGAGTAAGAATCTGTAATGGAATCTCCATATATGCTCCAATAATCAATACTGCTAAAAATAATACACTAGACATTCTTGTATATAATACCCTTTTTTCTAAACGCTTAATTTCATCTGCTATATTCATTTTAATCTCCTTCATATTGACATATTTATTTAGTAAATTAATTATAATATATTAAATCTATAGTTTCAATAAATTCCATTTAAATTACATCTTATCATGATTATTTTACATTTTTCTCTTTTATTATTTATTAATTTGCTTCTAGTCGAAACAATTTTGACATTAATATATTACCTGCCAATATAAATAACAAAAGAATTATTGTAGATATAAACACTTCCTGCCTGCTACATAAATTCTCAATTAATCTAAGGGGTGATACAAAAGGATAAAATAATGGAATATACATTGAAATCCTTGCAAATAGTGCATCAGGTGTGGCTCTTGATAATATTGAAACTACATATGCTATTAACGCTACAGCAGCTATTGGAAACTGTGCAAACTGGATTTGATCTGCGGATTGAATAAACATCCCTACTATAATATATAGAACCGTATATACTGCAATTCCAGAAAACGATATACATGCTATCATACCAATATACTCTATCCCTATACCACTTATTTGAAGATCTTTTATAAACTTTCCAATGTCCAAAAATCCTATAAGTTGAAAAACCAATACTTCGCAAATTGCAACTAGCCCCATTCCAATCAATAACGTAAACAATGCCATAACCTTACTATATATAATCTTAATTGGTGATACTCTATATATCAACAACTCTGAAACTTTGGATATTCTCTCCAAGGCAACGCTTCCTGTTATAATTCCACCACATAACAATATAAATAAGTAAATTACAAATATGCTGATATAGTAAACCATCATTTCAACACCATTTTCCTTGGCAGGACTATGATCTTCTATTGAAATATTGGGAATAACAATTCCACTACTCTCCATAACGCTTGTTTCTATATAAGAAATCAAACAATTTTTCTGATAAGTGGAAACTGTGCTTTCGTTATTATAATCAAATAATATTGAAAAACCTCCGTCTGTTTCAAAAATTGTTAATACTAATGTATCTTCTGCTTTATCATTTGTATTATTAACATCATATCGCATATTATTAGAAGCATAATCAAAAATATCTGCAACTAAGTCTGCTTTAATAGGAAGCTTGGTTTCATTAATCACCTTTAAATTTATTTCCCTTATTTTGTTTAAATCCTTATATAGAAAGGCTCCTGCTAAAAGTCCAATGACAATAATTCCAAACATTATCTTTGTCATCCAATTCCCCATCATCTTCCTAATATTAAACATATATAGACTTATAAAATCTCTCATTTCTTTATCTCCCCTCTAACTTAGTAAATTAACAAACAAGTCATTTAGATTTGTTTTATTAAAATGAAAAAATTCTATATTATGTTCCATTATCAGCTTCTTTAACATAGATAGTGCCCTGCTATCTTCATTACCCACACGAATTATTACCTCTTCTCCATTACGCTCCAATTCGTAACCATTAAATATATGCTCTAAATTTGATGAATATGGAATTCTTATTTCATCCTGACTATATTCTTTTTTAATTTCGTTAATATTTCCTTGTACAACCACATTTCCTTGATTAATCAATAATACTTCCTGACATAATTCCTCAACGCGATTCATTTGATGGCTAGACATAATAAGATATTTTCCCTTTGTCTTTTCTTTAATAACATCTATAAAAAGTGACATATTTATAGGATCAAGACCGCTAAATGGCTCATCCAAAATAATCAATTCTGGATCATTTATTAATGCTACTGCCAATTGTATTTTCTGAGCATTTCCTTTAGATAGGAATTTTAGTTTAAAATCTCTATACTTACCAATTTCCATACGTTCCAGCCAATAATCTTTAACCTTTTTCACTTCATTAACATGAGCTAATCGAGCAAAAAGATCCAGATTTTCATAGACTGTCGTATCCATATAAAGACCCCTTTCTTCTGGTAGATAACCGCACTTAAGACTTCTGTCAATTGTAATATTCCCTTCTGTTGGTTGCTTCAGGCCTAAAATCATTTTAATAATTGTTGATTTTCCAGAACCATTTCTACCCAATATAGCAAAATTTTGATTTCTCTTTAACTCAAAGCTAATTTGATTTACTACTGTTCTATCATATTTTTTTGTAACATTATCAAGTATAATACTCATATCTTTTCTCCTAACTTAATATTGCAATATCTTCTACAATTCTTTTTTTTACACGGCTAATCACTGTCTGAATTCCACAAAACATCATTGCATGCAGACACATCATTAGCGTAACCATAAAAATAGCCAGTTGAAAATTACTTAATATCTCAAATATTGTATTACCACCTAAAATATTAAGCCTTCCGATTATTATACTTCCTATCATATTTTCTATTCCCATAATAGCTCCGCAAATAACCGAATACATATAAATATTCATGTTGGTTCCTCTCCACAAAAATCTCCCTAATAATGCGATAGACATATATGCAATTGCCATACTAACAGTTAATTTTGTGGATACCCATAATGCAATCATCATAATAATAGTAGATATACCAAGATACTGAAACATTACTCTTTTTCCCTCTATCGGAAGCAACTCTTTTTTAGTCTTTACTAATTCATCTCCTTTCTCTTCTTTTGCAAACATATCAATTAGTACAGCTTTTCCCCCATATTCCAATTTATCATACTGATTAGTAAGTATTTTTACTGAATCTATCATTAATTCAGCCGCAACCTTAGTAATTGCAAAACCAGAAGAAACTCCTGTACCAAATATGCGTCTAGCATTAGATTCATGTTCGTACAATTTCACACCATTTAACATGACATCTATATAGCTTTTTGTCTTGTTTGGAACATAAGTTGGCCCTATTAATGCATTAGTTCCTATTGTACCCCCTGAAACATATGGAATTTTTAATTCTTCACAAATAGAAAAAACCCATGAAGACACTGAAATCGGAGTATCTATTCCCCTTACCAGTAAGTCAACTCCTTCTGGCATAATTTCTAAAATATCTTCCTTGCATGTTATTCTTCTATCTATAACATCTATCTGAAGATTATCATTTTGTTCAAGTAAATGATTTTTTAATACTTCTACTTTTCTTTTACCTATATCTTCTCTAATATATAATAATTGTCTGTTTAAGTTACTTTCTTCTACAACGTCACAATCCAATATAGTTAATTTTCCTACTCCAAGCGAAGCAAATCCCCAACCCATATGAGTTCCTAAAGCTCCTGCCCCTAACAAAAATACATGTTTTTCCTTTAACCTTTCAAACTCATTCAGCTTTCCTAACTGATAAAAATAACCTCTTGTGCGAGAATATCTGCTATCCAACTCAAAATCTCTAGTAATAAGGCATTCTGTTTCAATCATTCTATCAATTTCATTACGCTCAAATACTTGTAGTAATTTTTCTATTGTCACTTCATTGCTAGTCAGTGCCTCTTTTTGTTCCTTACTTAGTACTTTGTTATAACGATTTGCAACAGTTAGTAAATAAAAATCCCCTTCCTGTGCAATAAATATATATGGATTTAAAATTAAATTCTGCATTGTATCCTCCTAAATTATATTTCCAATAACATTAATTAAAACTGGCATAACACGTAATACCAACGATCCTACCAATGCTGGAATATAAATAAACATAATAAATCCACAAATACCATAGAGAATTTTATTAGAAAATACCTCTTTTTTATAATTCTCCATTTTCCTGGTTAAAAAACTAACAATGAACCCTAGCGATTTTTCTCTAAGATTAGGCTCATCCAGAAGTATTGTTAATATAAAATATCCATCCAATTTTAAATAAAATGTAATATTAATTAATATTGCAGATAAATTAATCATAGTGAATGCCAAAGTTATTATCGACAATTTAGAACCAAATGCCAGTATAATCATGCCTATTCCAACGGCTGCAATATGTACCATAATTCCACCGATCATTACCTGAATTTTTTTACCTTTATCCTTCAGAAAATGAATTGTACTAACATCCACGTAAGCACAAGGTGCAAACCAATAAAGCATAATTCCTAATTCCGGAACGGGTACTTTGTGATATAATGCAATAATCATATGCGCACACTCATGGAAAAAGGTCATTCCCAAAAATATAGCAATAATAATTCCAACATCCTTCCAGTCAAATTCGTATTGCGTAATAAGCTCTAAAAAATTTACATTTTGGTAAATAAGTGCCATTATTCCTATTCCTAACAATATTACTGGTAAAATAAATAATAATCTATATAGCAACTTGATAATGCCACTATCACTATCAATGTTTTTGCTCGGATTAAAAATTCCAATTTTAATCTTAGTTACTGTCTGATTAATTTTTGCATCTTTCCCTTTTAAGAAGCCCTGTTCCTCTAATACTTTTAAAAAACGTATTAGCTTTCCTTTATTCATATAAATACTATTCTTTTTTAAAAATTCTTCCTCTCTGCATTCTTCCTGAATAGAAAGCAGTATTTCACCCTCTGTTTTTCCAAATTCAAAGCTTTTCTTATTTTTTTTATTAAAAATATAGTAAGACTCTTTTGACATTTGTTTTATATAAATATTTTTATTTAAGCAAATATTTTCCATTTAGTTTCCACCTTTTCTGTCAATTCACATATGTAAAGCTTTTGCCTTGCCAAAGCTTTACATAGGAATAAGACTGACTTCATGATGTGCTTTCTATTAGCAAACCATTGCTACAAAGCATGCTGTTGTCATAAAAATGCATAAATAGTCAAATACATCTCTTTCTGGTGCTGTTACTTCATTAATTTCTTCCATTTTAAATTCTTTCATGATTTTTATCCTCCATTTTGTTTTCATATTGGTTTTTAGTACGCTATTTATGTATTAGATTTACATATTTGTTTGTCATACCAATAAAATTTAGTCGCAAAGTAATATACCTACTACTATACCACCACCAACTGCTGCTACTGCACCCCAATCAACCGGTGCCGTTACCTCGCTAATTTCGTTAATGTTAAATTCTGTCATGATTTTTTCTCCTTTTTCTTGTATTTTATTTTGTTGTCTTCAAGTGACAAAACTAATTATAACACTCCCAAAACAAAGTGCAATGATTTACATTAATACGACCTGATTTTCATTTTATTTGTATTTTATGTGCATTACTTTTACAAAAAATATGGATTATCTTAATTTATACTGCAATAATATTTTATTCTTACTTATTTTAATTGCTTTTTGTAAAATAGTACATTAAAAATACCAATCTCTTAAATTTGTACAATACTAGATGCAAAATAATAATGAAAAAAGTACATATAGTTAACTATCATTGTATTTTTTTATCCCATATGTCAAAATGGTTATAATTGCAAATAGGAGGTGACATTATATTAAATATTCAAATTCAATATTTCAAGGAGTTATATCAAAACATTTCATTACAGATTGAATCAAAATCTATTACTACTGTTATTGGCAGAAATCCTCACAAATTCAATGAATTTATATCCATCATAAAAGGTAAATCTTCTTTTAATGGAGACATTATACTAGATAATATTTCTCTCAAATTGGATAATTCTCATTATAAAAAAAAAATTGATAATATCACTGGCGAAGAAATCAACTCTACACTAAGCATAGATGAATATCTAAACTTTTACGCAATGTTAAGAGGTATACATGAACCTATTCTATCAAAAAGAAAAAAAGAAATTTTTAGTAAACATAACTATATTAATTCATTTGATGTTAGGTTAAATGAACTTTTATATAGTCAACGTATTTACTTACGTTTTCTAGCCAGCTTAATAAAAATGCCTGCTTTACTTATTATTGAAAACAATTTTATAGATCTTGATCCCATAGTAACACAGGCAATAATATCCATTATTAACGATTATGTTTCACAAGATGGTACTTGTATATATGCATATTATAAATCAACGACCGTTTTTAATTTAACTGATTCTATGTATTATAATGAAAATTTCAAAATTATTTTATAAATTAGTATACTTTAATTTTAACCTGAATCTAAAACTTTCCATTATAATTCTATTTTTAGTTTTATTCTCATATAATATACAAACTAATTAAGGACTTACTATGGAGAATTTTAGTGAATTAATTTCAAAAATAAACAGTTATGTATGGGGTATTCCAATGTTGGTTCTATTGTTTGGAACTCATATTTTTTTAACTCTTAGGCTGGGTTTTATTCAAAAGCATACAGTAAAAGCTATTAAGCTGTCTGTTTCTAAAAGCTCCGGATCTGAGGGCGAGATGTCAAGGTTTGCTTCTCTGGCAACTTCTCTGGCTGCTACCATTGGTACCGGTAATATTATTGGAATTTCTACCGCTGTTGCTCTTGGAGGGCCTGGTGCAATTTTTTGGTGTTGGCTTACCGGTATTTTTGGAATGGCTACTTCTTATGCAGAATGTTATATTGGGGCTAAATATCGTACAAAGACTGTAGATGGAGGATATATAGGAGGGGCTATGTATACTCTTACTCATGTTTTAAAGTTGAAGCCTCTTGGAATTTTGTTTTGTATTTGTACTATTTTGGTTTCGGTTGGAGTTGGCAGTTCGGTTCAGTCTAATTCTATTGCAATGACTGCAAAAGCTATGTGGAATATATCTCCTTATACTGTCGGTTTTATTACAGCTATTCTTTCAGGACTTGTTATTATTGGAGGAGTTAAAAAAATATCTAAGTTATGTATGGCATTAGTTCCATCAATGGGGTTATTTTATATGGTTGGATGTTTTTTAATATTAATTATGAACAGGGATTTTTTATGGGAGTCTGTTGTTGTTATTGTTAAATACGCTTTTCTTCCCAATTCTGTAGCCGGAGGTTTTATTGGAAGTACTATTTTAACCGCAGCAAGATTTGGTATCGTAAGAGGATTATTTACTAATGAAGCTGGCCTTGGTTCTGCACCTATTGCGGCAGCGGCGGCACAGGTAGACAATCCGGTTAAACAGGCTTTAGTTTCCATGACGGCAACTTTTTGGGATACAGTTGTTATGTGTGCTGTAACTGGCATCGTAATTGTCAGTAATATTGTTAGATATCCCTCAAGTGTACAAAATTTGTCAAGTGGTGAATTAACTGCTGCTGCTTTTGCACAAATTCCCGTGATTGGGCCTTACATATTAAGTATTTCACTTACTGCTTTTGCTTTTGCAACTATTATTGGATGGGCTTTTTTTGGAGAACGAGCGGTTGTTTATATGTATGGAATAAAAGGATTAACTCCTTATAAGGTTTCATATATTGTTATGACTTTTGTTGGGGCAGTTATTTCTCTTGATTTGATTTGGGAGATTTCTGATATTTTAAATGCTTTAATGACCTTACCTAATTTAATTTCAGTTCTTTTATTAAGTAATATTGTAGCTAAGGACACTAAATCATATTTAAACTGTAACAATAGTATGTAATTGGATATATATAAACCGCTAACCTAAATCAAGGACTTTTTAGCCCCCTCAATATATCGGAGATACTAAAAGTCCTTATCTAGTCTTTCAAAATTTTCAGATAAACACCTTTAAAATGAGAATAAGAAATTTGAACTATTTATTACAGCATTTGTTGCAGCAGCAGTTACAACAATTATTATTGCACCTGTTATTGTTTTGGATATTACAGAATGAAAAATTTATGTTTTTAAAACACCTATTTTTGTACCTGCAGCATACTTCTCCTCGTTTGCAATATGAACATTTATATTTACAGCAATAGCATCCATTATATACTATCGGACTGTTAGTTGTTATTGTAATCTCATTAGATATAATAGTTGATGGAGATGAGCATTCACACCAACAGTTGTTATATTTTCTCAACCTGAAAGGTAATCACCATTGTTTCTGAAACTGCAACATCCGGCAATACAACAGTTAATAAACCTGTTATATAATTGTAATTATACGGTGCCGCTACATTATTAATTTTAACACTGTTGGCAACTAAAACAATCTTAGTTACATCTAAAGTATCATAAAATACTGCATTTGTTAATGGGAATGAAGCTTCATTTGTTAATGTAATTGTATATAATAAATACCCATCTACCCACTTATCTTTATCTGCCTCTTTTACAGCAGTTAATCCCTGAACAATTGTAGTGGTAATAGGGTCAGTATTTACATCTACTGAGTCACCATCATATAATCCTGATATAAGTGCCTCATTGGTTAATAAAACATCCGCCATTTAAAACAACTCCTTAATATATTTAAAACTAATGTATTTTTTCCGGTTACAATATTAATATATTCAGAAAATAAAAATTGGTTATTGTACATTAAATTAAAATAAAAGAGCATTGAGAATGCTTATTACACCCCAATGCTCTCCTAAATTATTTAATTGTAATCTTTGATGAAACTGTTTTTGATGTTCCATTCTGCATTTTTACAATTGTTGTAATGGTAACTGTACCTTTTCCTTTTGCAGTAACCTTACCCTGACTGTCTACAGTAGCAATTTTACTATTACTTACCTTGTATGTTACAGTGACAGCACCAATTGCATTTGATTTGGTCTTACTTGTTATTTTACTTGTTTTTTGAAGGCATGTAGGTAATATTACTTGTATCGACATGGTTTCAGATAGTTTTATTGTAGTCTTATTAGCTTTCACAACTATCTGATCTTTCATGGCTGTAATATTCTTAGAGTCTGCTTTCTTTGTAAGAACAACATAATCTCCGCCTTCTAACACTCCCATTGTAACATATCCTTCTTTATTTATTGCGTGTGTGTAACCTCCAACAATTGATTCTAATTTCTTGGTATTTGAATTTAATTTGTAAATATAAACTCTGTCACCAATTTTTCCATTAGCAACCTTAAATGTTAAGTTAGCCTGTGCTGGAAGTTTACCTTTTTGTTCTAATGATACAACTGTTCCTTCTTGCTTATTCCTTATAAGCTGTTTTACTACTTTACTTTGTTTTGAATTACTTACATTACTTATATTCACAGCAAGGTTAACATCTTCCATCAAACTTGCTTTAGCTAATGTACTTGCATCAAAATACCAACGTGCAACTACTTTTTCATCTTCATCCGTTAAGTTTACAAAAAGATTTATTTTTTCTTCTGATGCTTTTTTAAGTACATCTTTTGGTAATATAATACTTTTTAGCACTGCGTCTGATGGTATTACAATAATAGCCTCTACTTTACCAACATCTGTGCTATCTATTGCTGCCAACATTTTGTCTGATGAAATTGTTACTTTGTTATCCTTTGCTTCTACATTAACTACTACTTTATTATTAGGGTTTGTATTAGTGTCTGTACCATCTTTAGTTGGTTCTACAGGATTAACTGGTGTGTATGGTGCAACCTTTACCAAACCATTCTTTGCAATGGTTAAACCACTTAGAGCATTATCCACTTCTAGTTGTGTAGCGTCTGCATCTTCTAATACTGCTTTAGCCGCTTTAAGACTATTACTAAATACAGCCCATGTATTACTTATATAATTTGACTTAACTAATTTTTCACATTCAGCAACCAATTTACTTAGATTTGATATATCAGCTCTTAATAATAGTTTCTTACTTGCATAATTAAGTTCTTGATAAGCGTATACGTAGTCATATTGAGTTGAAGAAGCATTTTCTAAAACTGCATTTGCTATTTGTAATTCATTAGCAAATATATCCCACTCTTTCTTAGTGTAATCTGATTGTACTAATTTTGATAGAGTGTTTATTAATACTTCTAATTTTTCTTTATCATCTTCATTATTTTCTACTTTCTTTACTGTACCGATTAATCGTAGTTCTGCTGCGGAAGAAAAGATATTTTCATCAGCTTTAGATTGTCCGGCTGTAGACCTGGCAAAAAGTCTTACATTAGTTACATCCTTTATAACTCCTGGGAAACTAACCATTTGCCATTTAGTTTGAGGAGCGAAAGTACCATCTTGAGTATAACCCCAAGTCTCTCCGTTATCGTTACTTACCATAATAGTATAATCTAAGAGCTTACCATTAGCATTATCTGCACCCGGTCTTGGAAGATAGCGAAGTCCTGCTACATCTACTCTTTCAGGATAACTAAATTCAAACCATAATAATGAAGAATCTTCATTTGCCCATTCTGAGTGCCAATATGTTGAAGTATCATTATCAATAGCTAACTCTTTAGGTCCTTCAGTATCATCAACTAATTCCTGTGCTGAACCTACTAAGACATTATCCGGAGTTGCAATAATATCATATTCATCACTTTCAGCCACACTTCCGATTTCTACTAATCCTGCTTTTGCTAACATTAGCTTTGAATAAGCAGATGTAATTTCTGCTTGAGTAGCATTAGCTCTATCAAATACAACTTGTGCATTAACAAGTGCTGATTTGAAAGCTTTAAAGCTTTTTGGCTGATAATCCCCTGCTTCAAATTCTGTGCAGCTTTCTATTAAAGCTTTTATTTCACCTTTAGTAACCTCTCCATTTACTTTTTCAATTACTAAATTATCAATAACAAAATCTTTAACGCCATTGAAGTTTGCCTCATCATAAGTATATTTTGATACATCCGGTGATGAAATAGTAGAATAAATACCAATCCATGTTTTACCTGAAGCATCTCCAATTATTTCAAATTCCTTATGAGCTGTTGTTCCCCATGCTGCTTCCATTTTATACAGCACAGTATTTTCTTTGTCATATTCTCCATTACCAACTGCAAATTTATATCCATTATCAAATCCCAACTGATAATCAAAGCTTACCTTATATCTTTGACCTTCTTCAAATTTAAAATTCTGTGGAATAGTTTGGTATACTAATGTATCTCTTGTGCATAGTCCATTACTCTTAACAGACCAATTACCCTCTAAAACATCATCCATTCGTTTTACATCCCAGCCATTTTGGGTATATGGTGCATGAAGTTCTGATAAGTGTGTTCTATTATCAGCTACACCTTCAACCGGCCCAATTACAAATGGATAAATACCTTGTGCTACTGTTTCAAAGTCTTGTTGGAACTTAATAATCTTACCATTTTCATCTTTAATAATATTTTCTGAATCATTCTTTACAATACGAATATCATCAAAATACGTATCATCACTTCCGGCTTCACGTTTAAGTTTTAAAGTAACTTCTTTATTAGATGCTTTAAAGAAAACATACATATTTTGGAAATAACTGCTTCCATCAACTGTGGCACTAACATTACTATGTGTATATGCTAAAACATAATTTTTCGCAATAGATTTATCTGTATAATTAGATGCAATTTCCTTTCCATCTTCTTCTAAGATAATCCCTGCCTTAGAATCACTTCTGTTGTCTACACCAACATATACTGCATAGTTCTGTCCCGGTACTAAATCTGTTAAAGTTTGGGACATAGTTATATCACCGGATAATTTTAACATAGGATTGCTGTATTGGCTTTTACTAATTGCCGCACTTCCAGTTCCTTCTTTTGTCCAGTATGTATTTAATCCATTTATACCACTGTTAAATCCAGCATCCTTAATATGCATACCTGTACTCCACTCAATTGCAAGGTTTGCTTTTTCACCTTTATATAAAACATAAGGAGTTCCTGCTTTTGCTGTCAATTGAATTTTTCCGTCTACTACATTAATTTCTGTTTTATTGGTTTTACCAAGATCAGTTAATTCATACGCATAAACTGTACTTAGGCTTTCCCATCCCTTTGGAAGTTCCCAAGTTGTTGTTCCGCCTTGTGTATTAAAGTGGTATAGCTTTTCATCAGCGGCAGCTACTTTTTCACCTGTTTGTGCATTCCAATACCATGGTAATAAATAAGATTCTGTACCTTTACCTGTACCGTCACCTTTAGTCATAGTTCCTTGTAAAACTACTTTTCCGTTTAATGTAACTGTTCTGTCACGGAATAATGGGCTGGTTACATCATTACTTCCTCTTGTAATAACAACTGTGTCTTTGTCAGCATCCTGTAATGTTATTTCCATCTCAGGTGTCCATGTGTGTGCAGGTACATCACCATGTGCACCATAATTAACCGGTGTACCGTTAACCCATTTCATAACCTTATAATGTTGGAAGAATTTAGTAGTTAAATCTTGTTCATATAAATTAGTTATATACGCATCATAATCATTTCTTCCTTGCCAACCTTCAAAATCTTTCATATTATATCCGCCAAGTAATGGTGCGTTAGCAGAACCGCCATATCTTGGGAAATCACCAACCCATGAATCTTTTTGATGATTACGAAGGAAACGCATTACTTCACTATTAATACCTTTCATAGCATAGCCACCATATGTTAAATCTGCTGCCCAATGCTGGAATGTAGAATCATATTCATTGGCAGCACTCCATTCGGTTGCCATTCGCCATCCGTTGCCTGTAATCATATCGGTTAACTTACGGGTTTCCCATGCATCTTCTGGGCTTCCTGTTAGATTTCCCCATATGTCTACATATACAAAATCCATATTGTCTCCAACTTTTTCCTTTAATTCATTAAAACGTTGTTGACGTAAACCTTCACCTAAATCATATAAGGCATCAATTCCAACGGCTTGATCCAGCCAGTTCCAACCGTATCTTAAACTTCCATCAGCTTTTCTTCTTACTAAATCATCATTGAATGCTTTTGATTCTGGGTACATTTCTCCTGCATTTACATGAATACCAAATCTGGCACTGTATTCCTTACCTGCTGTCATCATTGTATTCATATCATCGGCGCCGCCAATTCTGTTTCCGATATCTGCATAATCTGGATGACCAGAGTCATGACCTTCATTTCCATATCCTTTTAATAATACAGACTGTCCTAATCCATCAGTATGCATCGCAACACGTTTTACATTGTCTAATGTTGTTAAAAATGGATTTTGTGCCTGACCGCTAAAATTCATTGCTATACGCCAAGCAACCAGTTCTGGAACTTCTTCACTCTTATAAGGATTGTTCATAATATCACGGTATGCAATTGCACCGTCTTGCCAGTCAATTTGCTGATCTTGATTTAGATCCCCAGTAATTACAACTGTTGTCATTGGCATTTCAGTTTGAGGCATTACATAATCTTTACCCTTTGCAGTGATTTTACGATTATAGTACCATTTACAGCTTCCAAGTCCCATGGACTTAAAACCACCCTCATTTGAAATAACAGCTTCAACTCTTGTATTTAAACTGCCTCCGTTAACTCCTGTATATACAGCAGAACCATCATTTTCTGAATTGCTCCAAAGACCTGCACTAAGTTCATCATTAGATATAAAAGCATACATATAATCTGTTTTGCCAACTGCTGTGTCTTTGTTTAAAACTATTGAAGAATCTCCACTTAGTGTGGTTTTTGTGGACATTTTTGCACCCTTTAGATTGGTGCCATTTTGTGTTGTACGAACAGAAACCAAGCTGTGATTTGGAATATATATAGTTTGTACAGGGTATTGTTGGTTGTCTAAATTATTTTCAACTTTTGTAATATTAAATGCCAATGTATTTTTATCAACTACTAATTCTGCTGTAATTTTAGCATCAATATTGCCTACAGTGTCTTTAACTGTCATTACATAAACAGCTTTATTATCTTCAAAAACTGCTTCAACAGATTCCTTTTCTAATATAATATCTTTTCCATTAATAGTTATAGTATTAATTCTTGAAGCTTGACCATAGAATACTTTATTATCATATTTCTTCATAACATACTGTACAACGCTTGGGAAATCTTTTGCAATAGTTACTTCCATGTCTTCGGAATTAATATTTATTGTATCAAATGTTTCTCCCGGTTCAAGTTGAATATCCAAAAGAGTCGTGTCTTCATTTAAAACCACAATTGTTTGATTATAATAATTATATCCGATTTTTTCAATTGTTATCTCGTGAGTTCCAGCTATAACTTTCCTAAACTCATATTCTCCAGATGCATTAGTTGTTGCTTCTTTTCCAAATAAAGTTACAATTGCATCAGAAACTGGATTATTTTGTTCATCTAAAACCCTGCCTGTAACTGTATAAGTTGCCGCTTCAGCCTGATCTGTATAATGTATATCTTTCAAGTAAATGTCTGATATTTCAGTACCGGAAACTGCATTAAATGTTCCCGCTTTTATACCAATCTTATCACCCAATCCAGTTATACCGCTAAAATCTACGTCAGTAAATAATTCTGTTCCATCAACTTTAAGGGTTGCTTTTTTATCCGCCGTCCATTCAATTCTTACTTTTATTTCTGAGTTTTCCCCAGGAACAGCTCCTATATTTGCGGACCAAGGTGAACCTTCAGCACCATACTTTTGCCAATACCAACCGCTTGCATTATAACCAAAAAACATTCCTGTATTTTGATCTTTATAACCAAGGTAAAAACCTATACGATTATATTTTCCTGCTTGTATGGTTTTTATAGTAGTTTCAAAAAATCCTTCCTTGCTTAAATCATAAGCCTTATCTGAGATGAATATAGCTGGTGGTGCAGTTTGGCTTGGATTATTTCCATTGCTTGTACCTGCTTTTAAATGAAGCCATCCATCATCAGTAATTTCACAAGCTTCCCCGCCTTTTATTGTGCTTGCATCCTGTTCCCAGTTATCAATGATACCATCTTCATAAATTACATTTTCCCCTTCCTCTGCCCTTACATAATTAGTTTGTAACGGCATAGGCACATTTAATGTTATACATAATGCTAGAAATAAGCAAAATAATCTTTTTATTTTTCTCATATAAATAATCCTCCCTGAATTATTTTAAACATTTTGGTTTATAGTTTTTTAATTACTGATACTTTTTATTGTAATCGAACAATAAAGCAAGTATTCCAAAAAGACCCAGAAGCATTATGCCTAAATGATCTATACCTATACTTTTTTGTCCATATATAACTAATCCTATACATACTATAAATATAGCTAATACAGCCATTGATTTTAATATTTTATACATAGTAATACCTCCTGCATATTTAAAACTATCCTTTTAATCCTCCAAGGCTCATACCCTGAGTTAATTTCTTTTGTACCAGAATGTAGAGTATTAATGTCGGTAACATTACTATTACAAGTCCTGCATATAACCTACCATAGTTTGCTGCTGCTTTCTGTGCCTGCATAAGCTGCATTAATCCTACCGGCAGAGTCTTAGTGGTCTTTGTAAGCAACGTCATTGATATAATATACTCATTCCAAAAAGAAAGGAAATTAAACAATATAACCGTAATAATACTTGGTCTTGCCATTGGCATCATAATTGTAACCATAGTTCTAAAATATCCGCTTCCATCCACAAATGCAGCTTCCTCATAATCCTTTGGAATTGTCACAAAAAACCCTGATAGAAGATATATTGTAAATGGTAACGCGGTAGAAGCGTAAACTAATGCCACTACAAATATATTATTCAGAAAAAAACCACTTCCAAATATTTGTTTTAACCATTTGTCTCCATCTACAAACATTAAGAAAATCGGAACTACAATATAGTTTACATTAATAAATAATCCTGCCATAAACATTGTATTAAAAAATTTACTTCCGATAAATTTATATCTTGCCAATACATAGGAAGCCGGCAAAGCTATAACAAGCAAAATTCCAAGTGCAACTAATGTAACAACAATGGAATTAAGAAAATAATCTCCCATTTTTGCCTTTCCAATTGCTTCTATAAAATTTTGTATATGAATTCCTTTTGGCATTGTCCACGGATTTCCATAGAATTCCGAATTTTGTTTAATCGAGGCTAAAAACACCCATCCAACCGGAATAACAATTGTAATAGCTAATGCAACAAGCACTGCATAAATAGCAATCTTACTTATTATGTTATTGCTTTTTAACTGTTTATTCATGTTTATCCTCCTAGAATTGCAGCGGCTCACGCTTAGTTGCAAAGTTTACAAGTGCTGATAATCCAAATGAGAATAAGAATATTACAACACCGATTGCCATACCATATCCATATGAAGAATTAGTATAAGCCTGACCATACATATAACTTAAAAATACTTCTGTAGTTCCGTCTGGCCCTCCGTTTGTCAATGACTTAACGAATAAAAAGCTTAAATTTATTGAACTGATTATAAAGAATGTTAATGTAGTTCTAATATTTGTCCAAATTAACGGAAGTGTAATACTAAAAAACTGAGTAAACTTGCCTGCACCTTCTAGTCCTGCTGATTCATATAAACTTTCTGGTACACTTGCCATACTTGCCATATACATTACCATATAATAGCCAATTGCCTGCCAAATCATAGCAATTGCCAAACTAAAAATTACTATTTTTTGATCACCAAGCCATAGAATCGGCTCTGCATCTCCACCTTTAAATATTGAAATTATACTGTTTAAAAGTCCATTGTTTGGGTCGTATATTGCTGAGAATATAGCAGAGATTACAACTACAGATAAAATATTGGGAATATAAAATATAATTCTAAATAAATTTTGGCCTTTTATCTTTTCTCTTGATAAAATTGCCGCAAAAACTAAAGCAAATGCCATTGTTACAATAGTAACTAACACAATTAGTAAAATACTATTTTGAAATGCCTGATAAAACTTTTCATCCTGTGCTAATATTTTAAAATTATTAAGCCCTACAAATGTCTTATTATTGGAGAATCCTCCCCATTTATATAGGGACATTTTAAATACATTTATTGTTGGTATTATCATAAAAACTATAAATAATAAAACTGCTGGTAATACACAAACTGCAATAAACGCAGTTCTTTCTTTTTGGCGCTTCACTCTGCATACCCCCTGGTTTTATTTATAGGAGGAGCCTTTTACTGCTCCTGCCTACAATTGTTAAACTACTCTTGTACTGCTTCTCTTAATTTATCACTTGCTTTTTCAACGCCTTCTTGCCATTCTTTAGTGGTTTTATCACCACTCATAATACTATTTACTGCGTCGAATAAAGATACTTTCATGCTTACGCCTTCTACAGGAGCTGTTGCTTTAAAGCCACCCATAACTGCTATAGCTGCATTGTTATCATAAATTTTATAAAACAATTGGTTGTCTGCACTTAATTTATTACTTATTCCAACTACTGGTTGGATTGCTCCTGATTTTGCAAATATTTCTGCCGCTTTATCTGAGTACATAAATGCTACGAATTGTTTTGCAAGGTCAATGTTTTGTGCTGCCGCCGGAATCCACATTTGTTCAAAGAATGTGTATGAAGATGGTTTTTGGTCTGCTGCAACTGCCGGAACTGCTGTAAATCCCCATTTGAATCCATCTGCTTTTGGTGCTTCTGCCATTTCGCCCGGAAGCCATGTTCCGTTTGGACAAAAGATTGCTTTGTTGTCTAATATTAATTGTTGATTTTTTGTAAAGTTATCATTGTTTGCATTAGCCACTGTTGTAGGCTCTGTGTATTTAGCAAGTTTTTCAACTATTTCAAATACAGCACTTGCTTCCGGAGATTCCCACACACCATCTTGATATGTCATACAATTGTTAAATAAGTTTGCTCCTCCTGATGATTCTAATAAAGCATAAATAAATGCATCAAAGTATCCCGGTGTTGGGTAAGTAAATAATGAAATTCCTTCTGCCTTTGCCTTATCTCCTAATTCCCACATTTCATCCCATGTAGTTGGAACGCTCCAACCTTTTTCTTCTAATAGTCCTGCATTGTAGAATAATCCACATGGGCTATAAAACATAGGTGCATAATAAGTTACGCCATCATTGTAAGGATTAGTTCCAAGTGTATCTAAAAATCCCGGAAGAATTTTTTCAATAACCACACGGCTTTCTCCTGGGATTTGCATACCCAAAACATCTGTTAATGCTACAAGACCTTTTTCTTTAGTAAGAGTTTCAGTAAGTCCTGCTTCACGTCCAGTTGCTAAGTGAACAACGTCTGGGTATTCCCCTGCTTTCATACTTGGTGATATAACATCTTCAATTTTTTTGTCTACTGTTAATTCAATCTTTACACCACTTACTGTTTCTTCAAATGCTTTTGCTACTTCTGTCCAAAGGTCTGCACCATAACCGCCTTCAAGTGCTGCAACTTTTAAAACTTTTACTTCACCTGATTGTGTGGCATCTTCCTCAGTGGTGCTCTCAACTGTTTCGGACTGGGTTGCTTTTGTTGTTTCTTCTGTTGTTTCAGAATTGTCCTTCTTGCCACATGCTGTTGCTATAGTTGTTACCATAGCCACACATAATAGCAAACTAATAAACCTTTTTTTCATAATTACTACCTCCATTTTTTTGTTAGTATCATTTTGACACCTATTTATATAAATTTTAATGTTACCTAAATTTCATACCATTTTATTTCGTTAGGTTCCAGTTCAATAGAAAAACTTGTTCCATCCCCTTTATAAATGGTTGTAGCTTGTGGTTCATAAGTATTATTAACTATGCAATACTTATTATTCATAATGTATGCATGTACATCTACATTATAATTAGTACTAAACCACTTCAAGATTTCCTTATCATCATTTGCTGCCCATAAAATAGCTCTATAAAGAATTCTGCTATTTTCAAAGCTATAAGGAATCCCGCTAATATATACACTTCTTCCTTTTCCAAAATCATTAACAGCTAATTGGACTTCTCTGTTAATCTGCTTAATAATTCTAGTATTTTCTAAAGCAAATATATTTTTCTTGCCTTCTCCAAAATCAATTGTTCCTTTGCAATCCTCTGTAATAAAATGTTCTTGTTCCTCTTCCCAATTATACTTATCAACATTGAGTGTAAATCCTCTCTCCATTTCCACTCCCAGTATACCGGCTAATTGAAAATAACGTCCCTGCCATTGATGAGCTGTTGGCTCTCCAATTCCTATAAAGCCCCCACCGTTATAAACAAATTCTTTTATTGCTGAAACTATAATAGGATTTATCCACTCATCACCACCGCTGTATGCCGTATCAGCATCTCCTACATTTATGATTACATCTATATCTTTTAAAATCTGCGGATTATTTTTAATATCATCAAAACTAATAAATACCACATCAAAAGGAGCACCGCTAAGAGCCTCCATTACTCCTGAATAGGAATAATTTTGTTTGTAATATATAGCATGGTGTACCATGTGATTTCCCCATGCACGAATTTTCCCCCAGCTATTTAATACTGCCACTTTTTTTATGCAATATGGAGTTGTTCCTTTTATGTTTTCATACAATTCTCTAAATTCATTACATACACTTTCCACATAATCAACAAACTCTGGAAATTTCATAACCAGCTTTAAGTATCCGCCATAGCCTATTCTGTCAATTGGCTTTCTTAAAATAGCTCGTCTTGCTGTTACCCAATTTATTTTTGCTTCTTTTACAGGATCTCCATTTTCGTGGAAAGTATCTGGGAAAAAGTAAGGAAGGAAACGTCCCTCAGTATATTTTATAGCTTCAATATCACTGATTAATCTAAGTGTTGCACCATTTCCTACACTTCCTACTACTGCATCTAAGCCAATGAATTTAAATTCTTCCATAAACGGTTCCATCCCAATCCAATGATCCCCTAAAAACATCATAGCTTCTTTTTTGTATTCATGAGTAATATCAACCATTTCCTTAGCAAGTTTTGCTACTTCTCTTCTTTGAAATGCCTGAAAATCTAAAAATTCCTTTGAAGGTATGCGGTACGTATTATTCATGTATCCCTGATCTATTATAAATTCAGGTCTAAATTTATACCCCGCTTCCTTTTCAAATTGTTTCAAAATATATGGACTTACAGAAGCAGAATACCCATACCAGTCTACATATTTTTCTCTGGCTAATTCATCAAAAATTAAAGTAAATTGGTGAAAAAATGTTGTAAATCTAACCACATCTATATGTGGGTTGTCTATAAGGTATTTCCTAAGGCGATTCATAGAATATTCTCTTGTCTTAGGCTGTCTTACATCAAAGGTTATTTGATGTTCTACATCTTTCCAGTCATTTGTAATAGCATTATACATATGAACAGGATCCCACATAATGAATGCCAGAAAGCTTACTGTGTATTCGTGAAACTTTTTAGTATTATTAACTACAACTCTTTGTATGCTTTCTTCATAAGTCCATTCTCCATATGGTACTATTTCACCGGTAGTACGATCAATTACCTCCCACCACCTTTCAATATCATCCATCAGATTAACCTTTAGCATATCTGGATATAAGTGTTCCATTAAATCTATCTCCAGCTTGTCTTTAGTTGCACAATGAAAAGGTGTCATAATATACATCTGCTGGATTTCATCTGGATTAGCCTTTGCCCATGCATTATCTTTTCTAGTAGTATAGTATGTTGAATATACTTTAGCATCTACCTCTTTTAGTTCTTCAGGATAGTCCGTTCCGTCACAGTCTCTAATAGCATCTGCACCCCAACGCTCTAAAAGTTCTAATGTTTCTGGAACAACATCCAAATCTGTGGGAATAGTAACTCGTCCTTTTAAATCTATTTTTCTCATTATCTTGCTCCTTATTATTTTTCATTTATGTGATATCCATATCTTCATTGTCAATTCTTTATACATTTTTCCTTATTTATCAGACCAAATATACTTTTTGTACAACGTTATATGTAAATTATAATTTTTTATTGTGTAAAAATCTACTTTTTTATTGCTTTTTTTGTTATATATCTTGCTTTTTTATAGCAAATATGTTACTATAAGTGTCATAGGAAATATTGTGTATTCTTTAAATATTTCAAGTCTTTAGGAGGAAAATCATGGCACATGTGCAATATTCTATAACTGATTATGACAAGAAATCAACTATTGAAAGTCTTTTATATGTAAGCAACGCTACTTTTGGAGCAGATTGGATAAGTTTATTCCATAGTCATAGTTTTAGCGAGCTTTTTTATGTTTTAGAGGGTGAGGGTGTTTTTTGTTCTGAAGAAGATCGTATTCCTTTGAAAAAAGATACTTTAATTATTATTAATCCCAATATCAGGCACACTGAAACATCTTCTTCAACAAAACCCCTAAAATATATTGTTTTAGGAATTGATAACCTTCAGTTTAATTTTAATCAAGAAGGGGATTTAAATAATTACAGTACCTTTGATATGCAGCCTTACAGTCATATAATCCTTCCCCTTCTGCATTCCATGCTTGAAGAAGTCAGGCATAAAAATAATTCTTACGAACAGATTTGCCAACATTTTTTAAGTATCTTATTATTAAAAATTACGAGAATTACAGGAGATACTTTTTCTTTATTTACACATAGAGACATACCAAGTGAATGTGAATATATTAAACAATATATTGATTCTAATTATCACGAAGATATTACCTTAGAAAAACTATCCGACCTTGCTCACCGCAATAAATATTATATGTCCCATATGTTTTCTGAATCTTATGGAATATCTCCCATTAATTATCTTTTAGAAAGACGTATACTTCATAGCAAGAATTTACTTAGGAATTCCGATAATAGTATCACCGAGATTGCCCAAATGACTGGTTTTTCTTCGTCTAACTATTTCACCCAGTCATTTAAAAAGAGTACCGGTTTAACTCCTCGAAAATATAGATTAAATCAAACTGCCAATGATGAATAACCAGCTTTTTGTTTACTTAAGGGTTTACATAGCCCTCCGGATTGTTCCTTTGCCACCTAAAAGAATCCTCGCACATTTTTTCCATATCATACTGCGTTTGAAAGTCTAACTCATCTTTTGCCTTATAGACATCTGCATAGCAAGAAGCAATATCTCCCGGTCTTTTTTCTGATATTTTATATGGTATCTTTGTTTGACTGGCTTTTTCATAGGCTTTTATAACTTCAAGTACACTGTACCCATTTCCAGTGCCAAGATTATATATGTTTACGCCTGATTTATCTTTAATTTTTTTTAATGCTTTTACGTGACCTACTGCTAAGTCCATTACATGTATATAATCACGTACTCCCGTTCCGTCTATTGTATTATAGTCATCTCCAAACACGTTAAGATATGGTAATTTACCAACTGCCACCTGTGCTATATATGGCACCAAATTATTAGGTATACCTTTCGGATCTTCCCCTATTAAACCACTTTCATGTGCACCTATAGGATTGAAATAACGCAATATTACAATATTCCATTCTTTATCTGCAACATAAAAATCTGTTAAAATCTGCTCCAGCATTGATTTAGTATGCCCATATGGATTAGTTATATTTCCTTTTGGGCATTTTTCAGTTATTGGAATAAACAAAGGATCCCCATAAACTGTTGCTGATGAACTAAAAATTATATTTTTTACATTATGCTTTCTCATTACCTGAGTAAGAATTAAAGTTCCAGTTATATTGTTATGATAATATTTAAAAGGATCCCGAACTGATTCTCCAACAGCTTTAAGACCGGCAAAGTGTATAACACATTCAATATCTTCCTTAGAAAATATTTTATCAAGCCCCTCTTCATCCAGTATATCAACTTTATAGAATGGTATTTTTACCTTTGTAATCTGCTCAACCCTTTTAAGAGATTCTTCACTGGAATTACACAGATTATCAACAACGACTACATCATATCCTGCATTAATAAGCTCAATACATGTGTGACTTCCAATATATCCTGCACCGCCTGTTACTAATATTTTCATAGTCCCTTTCATTCCTTTCCGATTCTAAAAATACCTCTCTACTATTTTGTTCATTTCATCCCATTTTGTTTCCATATCCGAAACCAACTTTAATTGTGTTCTGCATCTATCTAAATTATGATCTTTTCTATGGATTCTAAAGTAAGTATCTCCTTGCAAGTAATCTGTCAGAAAGCGAGTCCCAACTTCAAATGTCATTACCTTAGCACCAACCGGTAATAGCTGGAGTTCGGTTTTTGTAAGACCTCCATTACAGCCTTTAATAAAACCTTTTGTATACAATTCAAAAAGTTCTAAATCACACCAGATATTATCTAAATTAGTTTCATCCTCCGACCCTGTGCTTGCACCAAAACGAATTGAATCACCAAAATCATTTACAGATAGCCCCGGCATAACTGTATCCAAGTCAATAACGCAAATTCCTTTTCCTGTTTTTTTATCCAGCATAATGTTATTTAGCTTAGTATCATTATGCGTTACCCTTATAGGAATCGCATTTAGTTTAAGTGCATCTCCCAGAATTTCTGATACATCTTTTCTATTAAGGATAAAATCTATTTCTTTTTTTACATTTATTGCTCTATTACATACATCTAATCTCACTGCTTCTATAAATGTTTCAAATCTTTTTTTTGTGTCATGGAATCCCTTAATTGTTTCACAAAGTGTGTCTGCCGGAAAATCAGACAGTAAATATTGAAACCCTCCAAATGCAACAGCACTCTCGTAAAAGTATTCAGGTTTTTCTGCTCTATCAAGACTTAGTGCATCTTCTATGAATATGTAAGCTCTCCAGTATTCCCCCTTTTCATCAACAAAATAGCTTTTGCCCTCCTTAGTAGGAATAACATTCATAGTTTCACGTTCAGGGTCTCCACCTTTTTCTATTATTTTATTCCTAAGATATTTTGTTACTGAAAGGATATTTTCCATAACATCTTCCGGTTTTGTAAAAACAGTACGATTAATTCGTTGCAAAATGTAACGTTTAATATCTCCATTAGAAATAATAAATTCCAACAAGTAGGTAAGATTTATATGACCATTTCCATAGCTTTGTGCATTAATTAATGTTCCATCAATGTCAAATTGTGCAACAATATTATAAAAAAAATCATTAATTTCTTGTCTTTCCACAATTATTCCTCCCATAATTTTTCTGGATATAATCCTTGTTCTTTAAATTTTTGTATAGCACTTACAACTACTGCTTTATCTTCCTTATAGGTCACGCCATACCATTTATCTGGTGAAATCTGTACTTGTACCCTTGCTTTATCTTCTTTCAAGAGTTCATCAACTACAGAAGGCAGAAAAAATTCACATTTTAGTGGATTTGATTTTATGTTGCTATTTAAAAATATTGGAAAACGGTTCTTTAATTCCTTTAAAATACTATTAGAAAATCCCCACATATTCATAGAAACAATGCTTTCTACACTAATGTCAGCCCAAGTATCATCCTCCTGTAAATAAGCCGCATGATTATCCCTTTTTTCAATATGAGTTCTTTCTTTAATATCTAAAAGATATCCCTCATCATCTATCTCACATACACCTCTTGCCACGTGACCATGATCTGTTAAAGTATTTTTAAGTTTGTAGCCTATCATTGAATACTGATAAACCTTATCGTCAGCCTTTTGTGATAAGCTGTCAAAAAGGATTTGAAATGCATGTGCTCCATAATAATCATCTGCATTAATAACACCAAATGGCCCATCCACTACATTTTCACAACATAAAATAGCATGACCTGTTCCAAAAGGTTTAGTTCTTCCATCAGGAACAAAAAAACCTTCCGGTAAATAATCTAATTCCTGATATGCATATGAAACATCTACTTGCTTACTAATACGGTTACCAATGATTTCTTTAAAATCTTCTTCATCTTTCTTTTTAATAATAAATACGATTTTTTTAAAGCCTGCTTTTATTGCATCATAAATAGAAAAATCAATAATAAGATGACCCTTATCATCTATTGGATCAATTTGTTTTCTTCCTCCATAACGGCTTCCCATTCCTGCTGCCATAATAACCAATACTGGTTTTTCCATAAATATCACTCCTTATTTTTAACCTTTACGTATATGCACAAATTATTACTTTAGGGTGCATAAAAACTATGGATAATTTAAATTTTGTATAAAATGTTGCTTTTAATAAAACATTAGAATCACACTTTTTTTGCTTGCCTTTTTGATTTTTTGGGCAGACTTGTGATGATTTCCGCCTTATTATTCATGATTATTAACAATTATCAATGGTATTATCTGTTTTGGATGTGCCATTTGTACAATTGTTGTTTTTAGTATATTTCTTTGCAGGTCTTAATTCTACCTAATTGTTGCTGAAAATATTATATTTCTTGCTTTTTGTGGGATTTGAATTTGCTAAGTATTAATTTTTGAATACTAAACAAGGCATATCGAGTAGAGCCTACTTTAGTTACTCTTGGGGAGACAAATGGTAAGATAGATTTTATCGAAGTTCGTATTTATGACTGCGACCGTACAATCTGCGATTGTCTAAAGAATATGAACAAGATGGATAAAGAAATTTTCAATAAGACGATTCAAGATTATGTGAAAGATTCCAAGAAGTATATCCCTAACTTGATGAAATATGCAAAGGAACTCAGAGTTCAAAAGAGGGTAAAAGATTTGATTGGAGTGTGATTGTAATGACTGATGTTGAAAATCGGAGCAATAGACTTTACATATATTAAAATATGCATTTAATCTAATGATATTTTAATCTTTTTATAATTAAATTAACATTAATCTATTCTATAATTATTATATATTAATGTTAGGTTTTATTATAAATTTGGGAGGAATTAACATGAAACTATTATTTTTACCGTTTGTTATATTGTGGGGCATTATGGAGTTTTTTCTCAATCTTCTTGGACGGTTGCTAGCTTTGATTGTTGGTATTGTTTTAATAATTATAGGCCTAGTTTTAACACTTACTATTGTATGTTCAATTATTGGAATACCTTTATTAATATTTGGATTTTTACTTATGCTTAGATCTATTTTTTAATATCATAAAAGTTCCCCCCGCACCGAAGGAGGCCACTGAAAAAGTCCTTTCAACACGGTAAATTAATTTTTTAGATGAATATGAGTGTATATATATCCAATTGTTTGCCTTACCCTCCTTCAGCATGTTTTTTAAAAGCCTTTGCAAGCAAAGTCTTGACAAAACATAAACGCTTCGACGG
>JAVBPB010000146.1:0-35653 GCA_031549965.1 Mobilisporobacter sp.
ATATTGTTCAATATGAGATATCCAAGAATTTTGATTGATAGTTGTATCAAAAGCCATATTAGTTATCCTCCTTTTGTTTTATGTACTTATTGTATCAAGGATTTTCTAATATTATAAGATACTTGTAATTACAGGCTTACATAAGAAGAACTTATATCTCGGCTATAGAAAATAATACTCAAAATCCAAGTATAAGGAAGATTTATCAAATAGCAAAAAGCTTAGAAATTCCCATATGGGAATTGATAAAACCTTTAAATTAAGGAGTTTAATATGACCCCAAAGAATATAGAAGAATCTAAACAAAATACCGAAACTAGCCAAGTAAAGACTGAAGCTGACAAAATATATAAATATATCAGAGACTTAAGAAAAAGAAAGAAGATGTCAGCTAAAGAATTAGCATTAAAAGCTGGACTTAGTGGTTCATACATTTTATCAATTGAAAATGGAAGAAAAGAACCATCATTACTAACACTCGAAAAAATATCTAAAGCTCTTGATAAAGAAGTATGGGAAATATTAAAAGAAGTAAACGAACATCAAATTAATAAATTTGGTCGAAATTAGGAAAAGCTAAAGACTTTTATAATTTTTGTTTTAAATACAAGATTGAAAAGAGTCTTTCAATCTTGTATTTATGAAGAATTAAAAGGGAGTACGATTATAAAAGTCAATATTAAATTGGAAGTCTGAATATTCAATCAGACTTATGGAACAATTCTTAAGTAACTTCATATCTGAGCCAATTTGACCATTACTAATTGAATAAAATGCACTGCATAAAATAGCCCCATGTGAAACTATTAATATATTAGAATTAGGGTGACTATCCAAACTGCTTTTTATGGCATTCATAATTCGTATTGAGGACAGTGTAAAATCTTCGATACAAAAATCATAATCATCAGGATAACTATGATACTCCTCAAAAGTTAAACCAGAAGCTTTACCAAAGTCTCTTTCAATAAACCCCATATCAGTGTTTACTTGTGATATATTTAAGGTATCTGCAATAATTTGTGCCGTTTCTTTAGCACGGGAAAGAGGACTTGAATATATAGCTTCAATATCTTTATCAATAAAATATTTTGAACATCTGGTTGCTTGCTCTTTCCCAGAATCATTTAAAGGTATGTCTTGAATTCCTTGCATTTTTCTTTCAAGATTCCAATTAGTTTCACCATGTCTTAATAAATATATTTTTGTCATAGAATTATTTCCTTTTAGGGTAGTATAACCCCCTTTATTTAATAATGCAAGGGGAAATGTTGTTTTTGTCATACGAATGTATTTGTTGTCAATTTAAGGTTTTTGTATACGGACGCATTGCCATTTAGGTACGGCCCCCTCAGAGAAATTTTAGATTCTATGAAAAAAGCAGATAAGCCAAACATTCCAATGAGCCTATGGAAATACGTCATAGTCTCATTTCCATGGCTTAAAATGCTTTTTTCATAGAATCTAAAATTTCTCTGAGGGAATATAGTTTGTAGAGGCAAAGCTGGTTATTCATTAAAATCCTAACTGTATACCTTTATCCAGCAACTAGATGAAACAGTAAAGGTAAAAATAAAATAATTATATTGACACTATTTGACAATATGGTATAATGATATTATACACAAATTCTAGGGTTAAAGGTTTATATTGTAGTAAAGTAATCTTAATTATTCGTAGGAGGAATTATTATGGCAAATAAAAGTCCGCAAAAGAAAGAAGTAAAGAAAAAGAAAACAGAGGAAAAAGGAGTACAACAACCACCAAAGCAAAAGAAAAAATATGAATAAATAATTCGGGATAAACAGTATGATTTATTGTTTATCCTTTTTTTGTAAACATTTATAATTGCTAACATAATATAATGTATGGAGGTGATTATAATGAATTCATCAAAAAATAATAAAGATAAGTGTGTTTGTGTAAATATTTATGCTAAATGTAATAGTAATAAAGATGACTGTGATGAAGTATATTGGGAAAAACAGGATTATAAAAAAGAAAAATGCTGTGTAAATGTAAATATATTTGCAGATTGTGGTAAGGATAAAGATTGGTCTAAAAAGTCTCAATACAATCATGAGGACGACTGTTGTGTTGAAGTGAATTTATTTACTGATTGTGAAAAGTCTAAAAAACAGCCATATGATTGTTGTGAAGATTAATTAAAATATCAAAAAAAAGGAGATAAAGTCTAATAAACTTTATCTCCTTTTTTTGATATTACAAAAAACATATGTTTGGTGTTCGAATTTGTGAAAAAGTTGTGAATAGGTCTAAAGTAACAAAAAAATAGACACAAAAAATGTAACTGCATTAATTGTTCTTTTATAGAATCCTTCAAACTAAGGTATTTTAGCACAAATTATACTATAATTATTGACTATCTTGACTAGGAAATAAGAAATAAGTACCATATTTGCACCTAAAATATGGACACCTTATACAAAACATGAGACCTTTAAAAACCAATATATGTATAATATAATGAGATTACAACAAAACAATGATGTGAAAAACAAAACATAAATTTAAACACCATTACATTTTACTATTTTCACATTTTACTTTATACATATCTTGTTGTATAAAATTTAAAAGAAAAGAGGAGGAAGAACTTGATAGCAGAAAAATTAAAATTATTTAAACGTCAGATTTATTTACAAATAATGGCATTGATGGGTGTTGTCTGGATGTTTATATTCTGTTACGTGCCAATGTACGGAATTATTATTGCTTTCAAAAAGTACACAGTTGGTAAAAACAAAACCATGTCAGAAGCACCTTGGGTAGGGCTTGATAACTTTAAAGAGTTTTTTGCAGATGAAAGGTTAAAAGACGTAATTATTAATACGTTAGGAATTAGTATTTTTAAACTTTTAATTTGCTTCCCACTACCAATTTTATTTGCAATTTTATTAAATGAACTTAAGAATGAAAAGTTTAAAAAGTTTACTCAAACCATATCATATCTGCCTCACTTTTTCTCTTGGGTTGTTCTTGGCGGTATATTGATGAACTGGTTAGCAGATGTTGGTTTTATCAATGAGTTATTAGTTAAGATTGGATTGTTAAAAGAACCAATTTACTTTTTAGGAGAACCACAGTACTTTTGGGGTGTTGGAGTTGTATCAGAACTCTGGAAGGAACTTGGATGGTCAGCAATTATTTATCTTGCAGCAATAACAGGAATCGACCCATCACTTTATGAAGCGGCAGTAGTTGATGGAGCAAACAGATTTCAAAAGATTACAAACATAACAATACCTGCAATTTCAGGAACCATAGCATTGTTTTTTACTTTAGCAGTGGCAAACATGCTTTCAACAAACTTTGATCAGATATTCGTACTTAGAAATTCATTGAATGAATCAAAGAGTATGGTAATCGATATATATGTTTATGTAACAGGTCTTCGTGCAAATCGACCATCATACGCAACAGCAATTTCATTAGTAAAATCAGTAATAGCATTAATTCTATTGATTTCAGCTAATAAAATTACTTCAAAAATGAATAAGAACTAGGAGGGAGAGGACATATGTTTAAAAGAGTATCTGTCGGAGAAAGAATCTTTGATTTTGTTATCATAATAATTATGGTGTTTATATGTATCGTAACATTATATCCAGTATGGTATACATTGGTTCACTCCTTTAATGATGGTGCTGATGCGGCACTAGGCGGAATTTATTTTTGGCCTCGTATCTTTACAGTAGATAATTATAAAGCTGTATTTGTTAATCCTGGTATTATTCAGGCGTTTATAGTAACTATTTCAAGAACAATAATTGGTACAGCAACTTCAATATTTTTTACAGCAATGGTAGCTTATGCATTTTCAAAAAAATATTTAGTTTTTCGTAAGTTTTACTATGCAATGGGTATAATTACAATGTTTTTTGGTGGTGGATTAATTCCATACTTCTTATTAATTAAACAATTGCATCTTTTAGACAACTTTTTGGTTTACATAATTCCAGCATTATTTGGTTTCTATAACTGTATGATTTTTATGTCATTCTTTAGAGAACTGCCAGAAGAAGTTGAAGAATCTGCCAAAATAGATGGTGCAAATGATTTTATTATATTTATCAAGATGATTTTACCAATGTCAAAACCAGTACTTGCAACAATTGGTTTATTTGCGGGTGTATATCACTGGAATGACTATTTCTCAGGTGTAATCTATATTAACAAATCAGATTTACAGCCAATACAAACATTTCTATATCGTATAGTTTCAGAAGCAGGAGCAAGTGCTTCAATGAACAAGATGCCAGTTGGTATGGCAGCATCAAAAGTTACATCACAATCAATTAAACTTGCAACAATGGTTGTAACTACACTTCCAATCGTTTGTGTATATCCATTCTTACAAAAATACTTTGTAAAAGGTATGTTAATTGGTGCAGTAAAAGGTTAATTAAGCTTTTTAGCTAATTATAAAATTATCGTTGAACGGTTAGCCTAAGCTGGCTGTTTGACGAAATAAGAAAAAAACCAATAATAAGGAGGAATTATTTATGAAAAAGTTAAAAAAAGTTTTAGCACTCATCCTTACATTAGCAATGTGCTCATCAATGCTTGCAGCATGTGGTAATGGAAGTAAAGAGGAAACAACAGAAGGTACAACAAAAGCAGCAGAAACAACTACAAAAGGAGCTGAAGGAGAATCAACAACAGCTTCAGAAGGTGGGGATTCAGCAACAGCAACTGATGAAGCAACTTGGAAAAATAACACAGACCCAGTAAAACTTTCATGGTATATTAACTTCTCATGGTTTACACGTACATGGGGAACAGATCAAACTTCACAATATATCACTGAAAAAACAGGTGTGGACATTGAATACATCGTTCCAGCAGGTAACGAAGCAGAAAAAATGAGTACAATGATCGCATCAGAAACTTTACCAGACCTTGTTACAATTGGATGGTATGAAGCAGCAGTTAACCAAATGATAGATGCTGGTCAATTATATTCATTAAATGAATTAGCTGATCAATATGACCCATACTTCTACAAAGTAGCTGATTCACAAAAACTTGGATGGTATCAAAAAGAAGATGGAAACACTTATGGTTATCCAAATGCTTCTATAAGCCCTGCATCATTTGAAGCTACAAAAGGTACTCCAGCAGCATCTTCAAACCAAACATTCTTAGTTAGAAAAGACATTTATGAAGCTATAGGTTCACCAAATATGACAACACAAGAAGGTTTCTTAGCTGCACTTGCAAAAGCTAAAGAAATGTACCCAGAAGTTGATGGTCAACCACTTATTCCACTTGCATTCCAAGAATTTGGTGATAATGGTAACCCAGCTTTAGAAAAATATTTACAAAACTTCTTAGCTATACCATTTGAAAAAGATGGTCAATTATATGACAAAACAACAGATCCAGAATATGTTTCATGGTTAAAAACTATGAGAAAAGCAAACGAACAAGGTCTTATTTCTAAAGACGTATTTATTGATAAGAGACCACAAATGGAAGAAAAAATCTCTCAAGGCAGATACTTTGCTATGATTTTCTACTCACAAGATATGATTGGACAAAACACTGAAAGATACAATAGAAACGACGATAGCTATTATATAGCTGTAGACGGACCAATGAACTCAAATGGTGCAAAACCAACACTTGAAGCTGGCGGTATCGGCGGATGGACATTAACAATGATTTCTAAAAACTGTAAAAACCCTGACAGAGCAATCCAATTCTTAAGCTACTTAATTAGTGAAGAAGGACAACACGATATTAAACTTGGTGCACCTGGCTTATGGGAAACTGTAGATGGAAAAGACCAAATTACTCAAGAAGCTCTTGCAATCGCACTTGCTGATAAAAACAAGTTTGAAATGGAATTAGGAGCAGATGATACTCATTGGATGTTAATGGATAATGCAATGCAAGATGCTAAATGGTCAGTAGAAAAAGCTCAACCACTTAAACAAACACATGACTGGACAATTCCATATGCAGCATACCAAGCTACATACACAGGATGTAATGCAGAAGATGACGCAGGTGATGCAGGTACAACTGAATTTGATAATATGAACAAAATTAAAGCAAAATGGGGAACTACACTTCCAAAATTAATCATGGCTAAGTCAGATGAAGAATTTGATAATTATTTCAAAGAATTTACAGACTACAGAGATAAAAATGGTTATGATGCAATTATGCAAATTAAAAATGCAAAACTTCAAACAAATAAATCAAAATTAGGTCTAAACTAATTATAATTGATTGCAAAGTAAATTATGGCTTCACCAATTATTATCTTGGCGAAGCCGTAATTTTTAAATGGATATATATTTAGACATAGAAAGGAGATGTTAATATGGCAGATATATTTAGAAGAATGAAATTTCTAAATAATCAGAAGATGATTACACAATTTTTAGTTTTATATTTAGTAATAATAGCTTTGCCAATAGTAGCTCTTGCTTTCTATTCATTTAATGAACTAAAGAAAATGAATGAGGAACAACTTATACAAAATCTTGATAATTATATGGTACAAAGTATTAATAATGTTAATGAAAAGATAAATGAGATTGATCAATTAGCTCAATTAACAGTTAACAAGAAGGGTTTGTCTGATTATTTAATAGATAAAAGGGATTTATCAGTAGAGGAATTAATGTTTTTTAAAGACAATTACGCATCAGATATGGAAAGAATAAGGAATGCAAACACAGATGTATTTCAATTGAGGCTTTATTTACGAAGTGAAAATATTTTAGAAATGTGGCCTACAATTTATAGTGAAAAAAGACTTATATATCAGGACTGGGTAGATGAAATTAATTTTAGTAATAAAGAAAGTTTATGGAAAATATTTACAAAAGAGCTTGTTATACCAAGATATAGCTATGATAAGAGTACACGCCCAAGAACTATTGTAGCATACTATAGCCAAATTAGGAGTAGAAATATTTATTTGGGTTTATTAGAAGTAAATATGGATGTTAAAGTTTTCTTCAGTGGTATGTTTGCGGAAAATGAACTAAATGGAGAAGGATTTACAGTTGTAAAACAAAAGAATGGGGACTTTCACTTTAATTATGAAAATTATTTTCTTAGTAAAAGGGATATAGATTATAAATTATTAGAAAAACAGTTATATGACAAAACAGAAAATGATAAAGGATATTTTAACCTGGATATATTAGGCGAGAACGTATTAGTTGCATATGATTATATTGAAAGACTGGATATGTATATGTATAACGCAATTTCTACAGGTTTTTACGATAATAAATATAATGAACAACGTAATATATTAATAGCAATAGGTGTGTCTATGATAATTGTATTATCGATACTAACATACATTATTATTGCAATGATCTTAAAAAGATTAAATAAAGTTATAGGTGCAATGCGTCAGGTGCAGGATGGTAATATGGATGTTAAAATAGACATAGATGGAAGTGATGAGATTTCCGAGTTAGCATATCATATGAAAAAAATGCTCACTCGTATAAACGAATTAATTGCACTTGTACTAAAAAAACAAGAAGTTACTAAGGACGCGGAAATTAAAGCATTACAGACTCAAATAAATGCACATTTTATATATAATACATTAGAAACTATTAAAATGATGGCGGAAATACAAGATCAATTTATGATTTCTGACTCAATTACTTCTCTGGGAAGACTAATGCGTTATAGTATGAGCTGGAGTACAGCATCAGTACAATTATCAGAAGAATTAAATTATGTTAAAAATTATATAGCACTCCTAAATATAAGAAGAGAAAATGAAATAATACTAAACTTTAGTATAGAAGAAGGGTTGCAAGATTATAATATTTTAAAAATGTCAGTTCAGCCAATAATTGAAAATGCAGTTAGGCATGGAATAGAGCCGTGTGAAAGTGAGGCAGTAATTAAAATAAAAGCATTTTCCAACAATGGGGAGGTATATATAGAGATAACTGATAATGGCATTGGGATGGCACCTGAAGAAGTTATTAAACTACAAAATACAATTGATGGAATTGAAAATACAGTGTATAATGCTAAAGGGAATGGAATTGGACTTCATAATATTAATGAGAGAATCCAAATATTCTATGGCAAACAATATGGTATAAAAGTAATAAGCAAGAAAGAGTGTTATACTAAAATCCGTATGGAATTGCCTTTAGTTTTAGAAATCGAGGAGGGTTAATAAATGAGAACATTATTGGTTGTAGATGACGAAAAATTTATTCGACAGGGGATATGTGCAATTATAAATCGTTCAGGTAAGTTTGACATTATTTTGGAAGCAAAAAATGGGAAAGAGGCTTTGGATATTATTGAAAGCAGAAACGTAGACATTATGGTAACAGATATACGTATGCCCATTTTAGATGGTATTGGACTAATAAAAAGTCTAAAAGAAAAAGAAAATAAGCCTAAAACGGTTATACTAAGTGGATATGATGAATTTAACTATGCAAAAGAAGCACTAAATTGTGGTGCAAAATCATATTTATTAAAACCGGTTGACAGAAAAGAATTACTTGATGTAATTGATAATTTAGAAAAAGAAATTATTTTAGAAGAACAAAAAGAAAATAATCATAAGGGAATGGCAAATTACATTAGTCAGGTTACAGAAAATGAATTAAACTTTATTTTTTTAAATGAAGATATAAAAGAAGATGAAGTTGAAAGAATTGTTTCTAACCTTAATTTGAATATATTTGACAAGCCATTTTATTTAAGCATCTTTATGTCAAAAAATGGAGAAAATGACGACTTGTTTTTTATTACATATTTAGAAGAATATTTAAAAGGAAAAGAGTTTTTATGCATTCAAAATACTAAAGGTCAGTATGTATTAATTACAAGAGAATTACCTTCAATATCTTTAATTGGAGAAATTAATAGAAACTTTGACAATAAATATATTCAAGCAGTAAGCGGATTAGTTGAAAAAAATCTTAGAGTAGCATATGAACAGGCAGTCTTAGCACTTAATTACAGGGTATTAATTGAGGGTGATATAATTCAATATAATAAAACATTAAATCGTGTGGCTCAATATACTATTATAAATGAAGACTTTGATAAAATATTTAATATGATTAATGCAAAAAGACCTGAAGAGGCAATTGAACTACTTCATAATATTTTCTCAGGTAAGAATTACGTTGTGAGATACTATGAAGAATGTGGAGAATTATTTTATAAAAGTGTAATTTACTATTTTGAAAAATCTATGCCCGATGTTATAAATAGACTAAAAACAGAATTTAATAGTATGGATGATATATATAATTTTAGAAATATTAGAACCTATCTTGAATGTGCAACACAATATGTTAGAGGAATTGTAAACAACAAAGATTGTACTGTAGCTGAAAACATAAATAACAAAGAAATAGATATTGCCTTACTATATATAAATGAAAACTATGATAAAGATCTTAATCTGGCAATTGTTTCTAACTATGTATCTCTTAGCTACTCATATTTTTCATTGATGTTTAAAGAGAAAACAGGATTGGGGTTTACAGACTATTTAAAGATGGTAAGAATAAACAAATCAAAGGAACTATTAAAAAATTCTGAATTTAAGATTTATGAAATTGCTCAAAAAGTAGGATATGAAAATCCAAAGCAATTTATGAAAGTATTTAGAAAAGCTACAGGAATAAGCCCAAGTGAATTTAGAGAATTATAAAAAGGAGTGTATGTATGATAATAAACAACTATAACAAGATAAAACCTTTTGCTGGATTTCTTGCAGGAATTGCAGGACTAAAAGGAATACCTCTATGGACTTTTTATGTAAATAGAGGACAAGGAATTTGCAGTTTTGGAATAAATAATAAAGATAATTCAATAACTGAAGTATTTCCAGCACATCAGGCCTATCAAAACGTTTCATATAATGGTTTTAGAACGTTTATTAAGGGGGAAAGAGAAGGGAAAAACTTTTATTTTGAACCTTTTACTGAATTTTTGAGAAAAACCCAAAAAGAAGAAATGAATATACATCCTAATCAATTAGAAATAGATTCTCTTAATGAGGAAGATGGTATTAGAACCCATATTACATATTTTACAATGCCCAATGAAAACTATGCAGGTTTGGTTAGAAAGGTAACTATTACAAATACCGTAGATAGTACTGTATCGATTGAATTACTTGACGGGCTTCCTGCAATAATACCTTATGGTATAGATTTTATAGGTTTTAAAACAATGGGAAATACATTAAAAGCATGGATGGATGTTTTTAATTTAGACAACAAAGTACCTGTATATAAAGTACGTTCCTCTACAGCAGATAGTGCAAAGGTTGAAGAAATTAACAGCGGATATTTTTATCTAAGCTTTTTAGACGGAGAAATAATACAGCCTATAGTTGATGCTAAGATTGTATTTGACAACAATTTAGCACTTACATATCCTGAAAACTTCTTACAAAATGACTTAGAACATTTATTAAATACTAAGCAAGTAACTTCAAATAAAGTACCATGCGGTTTCTCGGGAGTTAAGAAAGAACTTAAGGCAGGTGAATCGGTTGAATTTTATACAATTATAGGATTCATGGAAGACGTAGATAAAGCCAATGATTTAACTGCTATGGCGTCATTTAAGAAAATGGATCAAAAGCAGGCAGAAACTAATATTATTGTTGATGAATTATTAAACTCTGTAGAGACGAAAACTGGCATTTCGGTATTTGATGATTATATTAAGCAATGTTTCTTAGACAATATGCTTCGTGGAGGATTTCCAATTATTCTTGCAGACAAGGTATACTATGTATATTCAAGAAAGCATGGAGATCTTGAAAGAGATTATAATTACTTTTCAATTGCACCAGAATATTATTCACAAGGCAATGGTAACTTTAGAGATGTTAATCAAAACAGAAGAAATGACATCTTTTTCAATCCAAGTGTGGGTGACTTTAATATTAAGATGTTTTTTAGCTTTATACAGGCAGACGGATATAATCCACTGCTAATTCAAGGTACGAACTTCTTACTTGATACGAATAAGGTAACTCAAAAACTAGATGATAGGCTTAATAAATTCTTTGAAAAATCTTTTACACCAGGTAAACTTATGAAATTTGCAGAAGATAATAATATTACTATTAATGAAGAACTTACTAATGAAATATTTGCAAATTCTAGTCAAATTTTAGAGGCTAATTTTGGAGAAGGATATTGGATTGACCACTTTACATACAATCTTGACTTAATAGAAGCCTACAAAGCAATTTATCCAGATAAAATGAATGCTTTATTATTTGAAGATAATTCATATATGTTTTATGACAGTCCAGCGATTGTATCAGTACGTAAGAAAAAATATGTAAAAACAGGTGAAAAAATCAGACAATATAATGCAATAATTGAAAGTAAAGAAAAAGAAAAATTAATCAAGGAAAGATTAGATAAAACACCTTTTGGAAAGTTTATGCATATAAAGGATAACCAATTGTACACTACTAATCTTTATGTAAAGTTATTTGCATTGGCAGTAACTAAGTTTTCATTACTTGATCCATATGGCATGGGTATCGAAATGGAAGCTAATAAACCAGGATGGAATGATTCATTAAATGGAATGCCAGGATTATTTGGCTCAGGTGTTTCAGAACTTATTGAGTTAAAGAGAATAATTGATTTTATGCTTCAAATAGATGATATAAAGGAAAAAACAGTTGAAATACCAGAAGAATTAGTAGAATTAAGCGAAAATCTTTTTAATATTAACGAAATTGAAACCTTTAATTATTGGGATAAATCAGCAAATTACAGAGAAGAATACAGAGAAAAAACTAATTTTGGATTCTCTGGAAATAGTAAAGTAATAAATATAGTAGTTTTAAATAAATATTTAAGCCACTATATTGAAATTATTAATGCAGGCTTAGATAAATGCTTAATTGCAGGAAATGGAATATACCCAACATATTTTACATATGAAGTGTCTGATTATGAAGTTATTGAGGATAATGAAAGTTATATAAAAGTTAAAGAATTTAAGCAGCATATGTTACCATACTTCTTAGAAGGACCAGCCAGAGGACTTAAGGTGGCTGATAAAAAACTATCTAAGAGCATACATCAAAAGGTTCAGGAAAGTAATATATATGATAAGAAATTAAAAATGTATAAGGTTAATGAGTCTATTCAAAATGAAAGCTTTGAGATAGGAAGAAGTCGTGCTTTTACTCCTGGATGGTTGGAAAATGAATCAGTATTTATGCACATGGAATATAAATATATGCTTTCAATGTTAAAGTCTGGATTATATAATGAATTTTTTGAGGAGATTAAAAATGTAATGCCTCCATTTATGAATCCAGAGGTATATGGAAGAAGTATTTTAGAAAATTCATCTTTTATTGCAAGCAGTGCAAATCCAGATGAATCAATTCATGGTAACGGGTATGTAGCCAGATTAAGTGGATCAACAGCAGAAATGATTAGCATGTGGTTTATTATGTTTGCCGGTGAATATCCATTTGTTTATAAAGATAATAAATTAACCCTTGAATTAAAACCGTCTCTTCCAGGTTGGATATTTGATGCAGACAACAAGGTATGCATAAGATTCCTTGGTAATTGTGATTTAACATATCATAATCCTGAAAGGCATGACACTTATGAAGGACTTTTAATAAAGCGTATTATACTATTTGAAAATGGTAAGGCAGTTGAAATTAAGGGAAGCATTATAGAAGAAGGCTATGCACAAAAAATTCGTGATGGTTTAATTGAAAAAATAGACGTATTCTTTTAATTATAGGAGGTTATTATGAAGGTTTACTTAACAGCTAAAGACACTGAAAATAGAATTAAATTAATGGAAGAAATTGAATTGTCTACAAGTAATGATGGAGATATTAAAGTTGACAGTACAAAAACATATCAAGAAATTATTGGTTTTGGAGGAGCTTTAACAGAATCAGCAGCAGTTTCACTTTCAAAAGTAAGTGAAGAAAACAGAGAAAAAGCTTTAACTTATTATTACAGTGAAGAAGGTTTAAATTACAATATGGGCAGAGTTCATATACACAGTTGTGACTTTGCATTGGGTAATTATACTTATATTGATGAAGGTGATGAAAGCCTTGAAAGCTTCTCAATTGATCACGATAGAGAACTTATTATTCCACTTATAAAAGATGCAGTAAAGATTGCAAACAAGCCTTTAAAAATGTTGGCTTCTCCATGGAGCCCTCCTGCATTTATGAAAACAAACAAGGAAATGAATCACGGCGGTAAGCTTTTAGCTGAGTATGCTAGTGCATGGGCAAAATACTATGTTAAATTCATAAAAGCATATGCAGAGGAAGGAATTGAAATTGAAAGTATTACTGTTCAAAATGAGCCGGCTGCAACTCAAATTTGGGATTCATGTATTTATTCCCCAGAAGAAGAAGGAGATTTTGTTAAAAACCATTTAGGGCCGGAATTAGAAAAAGCAGGTTTATCCCACATAAAAATTTATATTGTGGATCACAATCGTGATTTACTTCCAAAAAGACCACAAATCACTCTGTCTGATCCGGATGCTAATAAATATATTTATGGTACTGCTATACACTGGTATGTAAGTGAAGAATTTGAAAATTTAAGTAAGCTGCATGATCTTTTTCCTGACAAACATTTATTATTTTCAGAAGGTTGCCATGAAGGTGCACCAATGTACACAGAAGATGGTGAACATATAGACCAATGGAGTATTGGTGAGCGTTATGCAAGAAATATATTAAATGATTTTTTAAATTGGAATGAGGGTTATTTAGACTGGAACATAGTATTAGATGAAACCGGCGGGCCAAACCATGTATCTAATTTTTGTGAAGCTCCTATTATTGCGGATACTAAAAAAGATGTACTATATATTAATAGCTCATATTACTATATTGGACATTTTAGCAAGTTTGTTAAACCAAATGCTAAAAGAATCGGAATCAAAACGGATGGTGATGTGTCTGCTATTGGATTTAAAAATACGGATGACTCGATTGTGATTGTTGTATTAAATGAAACAGATAATTTACAGTCTTTTAGATTAAATGTTGATGGTAAGGCGGCTAATTATGAAATGCCGGCACATTCAATTGCTACATTTGTAATTTAATATTTATAAACAAACGGACGATTTTGGAGTTTTCTAAAATCGTCCGTTTATTTTCCCCACATATTAGCCCATTAGAATTACTTGACCGGAATTGGATATATATGATAAAATTAATAGAAATAAGATTTCATTATCTAAGTAATTTCATTATGTAAAGAATAAGAGAATATTAATACAATTTTTTAGTAGGGGAGGTTGAATTAATGAATATTATTGCTGTTGACGATGAGGAACCATTACTTTCTGACTTAAGGGAGATTATAGAGGAACTATTTCCAGAGGGAGCTATAAATTGTTTTGTCACCACAAGAGAGGCACTTGATTTTGCTAGTAAAACTTCTGTAGATTTTGCTTTTCTTGATATTGAGATAGACAGCATAAATGGACTTGAACTTGCTAAGAAATTAAAAGACATATCTGGCAAAACCAAAATTATTTTTGCAACGGGTTATTCTGATTATGCATATGATGCTTTTGGAGTATTTGCAAGTGGTTACCTCTTAAAACCTATAACAAAAGAAGCTGTACTTGAAACTTTGATGCATTTAGATAGTTACAAAAATACATTAGAGTGCAATATCTATGTTCAGACTTTTGGAGAATTTAATATATTTGTAAACCAAAAGAAAATTTCATTTCCACGTAGCAAAGCTAAAGAGTTGCTTGCATATCTTGTGTTTAAACGAGGAACTAGCTGTACTTCAGGTGAACTTATGTCCATACTATATGAAGATAAGGACTTAACACATTCCATCAAGCATCAGTTACAAACAACAATATCCGTTATGATGAAAACATTAAAAGAAGCAGGAGCTAAAGACATAATCATTAAAAATTTCAATAGTTTATCTATTGATGTATCGAAAATTGATTGCGATTATTATCATTTTCTTAGATGGGAGCCAGATGCAATAAATGCGTATTCAGGAGAATTTATGAAAAATTACAACTGGGCTGAATTTGTTATAACTTATTTAGATAAAAAAGCATTGTAAAAATGACGTAAATAAATTTTATTAAATTTATTTACGTCATTTTTTTATGTACAAATTAGATGTTAGTTTGATGTAGTTAATAGGCTATAATTACTACATGGTATAAAATGGAATAGGAAAGGAATAAATTTGCTACTTCAATGAGTACTTATAAAGTAAAAAAATAAACTATTAGCGAAAGGAAAGTTAAAAATTATGAACAAGAAAAATTTTAAAGCATTGTTAGCTCGAATAATGGTACTGGCACTTATAATCAATATGCTATTACCGCAATCAATAATTTCAGCAGAAAGTTTAAATCTTTTTGCAGGTGGTGATGGTACTGAAAATAGCCCTTACCAAATTGCAACAGCACAGCAACTTAAAACTTTAGGAGAGCTTATTAATGACCCTTCTACATCTGAAGCTTTTAATTGTGGGTACTATGAACTGACTAATGATCTAGACTTTACGGGAATTACAGATTGGACACCAATAGGAAACGTAAATACACTTTTTGGTGGTAATTTTGAAGGTAATAACCACGTAATAAGTAACCTTATATACTCAAATGCTAACATAGTTGGTGGAGGAGTGTTTGGCGTCATTGAAGGTGCTACAATCAAAAACCTTGGAGTTGTAGATTGTTCTTTTACATCAGTAACTTGTGTTGGTGGTGTAACTGGGGTAATTATGGGTAGTGATATGGCAACAACTATTGAGAACTGTTATGTAAAAGGCAGTATTAAGGCAAATGATGTATTTGCAGGAGGTATAGTAGGTTATATTTGTAATCTAAGCGATAATAATGTGGTTAATATTAAAAACTGCTATTCTATGGGAGAAGTAGTAGGAGGTGTAAGAGCTGGAGGAATAATTGGAGGAGCAGTTTCTGGAGCCGAATATTTTAATGTAAATGTATCATACTGTTATTCTACTGCAAAAGTCACAGCAAATGACTATGTAGGCGGTATAGTTGGAGATACTATAATTTCTACTGGTTCAGCTATAAGTATTAAAAACTGTATGGCACTTAATGAAGAAATTAACGTTACAGGCGACAATGGAGTTTCACATTATGGCCGTATAGTATCATATGAACATAATGTGATGACGTTTATGATGTTACCTCAGGATGAATTCGGATTAATCCTTAATGGAAATCGTGGACTTCAAAACATGACAGCCAATATTTTTGATGGTTTCGATAGTTGGAGTAATGATGATACTGATAAAGATGGAAAGGTTGTTAGCAAGTTACAAGTTAGTACACCTACATTTTGGACAGATACATCTAATTGGTATGAAAACGGATGGAATGGTTTTACTTTTGAATATGAAAAACTCCCAGGTTTTGGTACAACTATGGAATTTCCACAATATTTAGAACTAAGCGGTGACTTTACCTCACCTACAGTTATAAAAGTTGTTCCACAAAATGGAGAAACAGGTATTAGCGAAGCTGGTGATATAGTAATCACTTTCAGTGAAGCAATGAATGATGCTGTATATGGAAATGTTATATTAAACGGAGTACCTATTAATGCATTTGGAACTTGGTCTGATGAAGATACTGATGGGGATGTGGAAACTTATACAATTCCATACACTGATTTAGCAAAAGATTTTGAATTTAATATGGTTATCTCAGGGTTTGAAGACTTGGAAGGTAATTTAATGGATAGCAATAGTGACTATAGCTTCTTTACAGTAAGCGGAAGTGATTCATTAAAACCTACAGTTAATGCAGTATATCCAATTAATAATCAAACAAATGTTCCGATAAATGGTGATATTGTAATTACTTTCAGTGAAAAAATGAATACTAATTTTGGAACTATTTTACTTAACGATGTAACAATAAGTAAGGAAAATGCAGTATGGACACAAGATGGAACTGTTTACACAATACCATATGCAAATCTTACTTATAACAATTTATACGATATAACTATTTCAGGATTTAAAGATTTAGCAGGTAATGTAATGATTGATGATATAAATTATGACTTTACCACAGCCGTTGTAGGTGCTGATATCGTTAAACCTACAGTTAAAAGTGTAACCCCTGTAAATGGTGCTACTAATGTTTCACTAGGAACAGGTAATAGTATATTTAACTCTAATGACATTACATATATTGCAATTAATTTTAGTGAGATAATGGATATATATAATACAGGAACGGTTAAATTAAATGGAGTAACAATTGATAACAGTTATGGCACATTTGATCCAATGACGAATAATGGAGTAACATATTATATTCCATATGGAGACCTTAGTCCTAACACAAAATATACCATAACAATTGAAGATTTTACTGATAAAGCAGGCAATAAGATGAACTCAGATTCTACTTATAGCTTTACCACAGCAACAATTGGTGCTGATACCATAAAACCTACCATTAAAAAAGTAACACCTGGAATGGGAACCCCTGTAGCTTCAAATGGTATGATAACTGTTAAATTCAGTGAGGAAATGGATACAACTGCCGGTAGTATTTATTTAGGCGGAATTCAACTTAATGAAACAGGTAAATGGTCAATTGATAATACAACATATTCAATTCCTTACAAAAACCTTACTGAAGGTGGAGTATATGGCATCATAATTAAAGATTTTAAAGATAAAGCAGGAAATGTAATTGAATCAATGACGCAGATGCTAAATCAATATATATTTGTTGTTGCAGATGAAGGTGCACCTGTAGTCTTAGATGTAGAAGTGGATAAAACAGTAGCTCAAGATGGTACTACTCCGGATGGTCTTAGCTTCGATCCTACAGATGGTGTAATACTCATTAGATTTAGTGAAGTAGTTACGCCAGGAGAAGTTTTATTAAATGGAGTAAGGCTTTCAACTGCTGCTGGAAATTTTAGAATGATAAGTCCGGGTCTATATGAAATTGGATATGCCGGATTATCAATAGACACAGCATATAACATAACTATTCAGGGTTTTGTGGATCTACAATCAACAATGATGCCATTAAACAATGAGTTTAATTTTACAACGGTAGATGATGACATAGAACCAGATATTTTATTCATGAGCCCAGAGCATGAAGAAATAGGAGTTCCAACAAGCGGTGAAATCGTAATTCATTTTGATGAAGCTATGGACACTTCTTTTGCTGGAAAAGTTAATATTGTTAACACTTATGGAGGAACTACACTTCTTGGTAAGGGAGTATGGTCTGACAGTGGTTATGTTTATACCGTTTCCTATACAGGTCTTTTAAAAGAACAGTCATATGAAGTTCAGGTTTTTAATTTTAGAGATTTAAGCGGTAATGTAATGTATGAGAGAGATTGGGAGTTCTTAACTTCAAGCGGAAGTGATTTAATTAAACCTACAGTTGTGAATATTATTCCTGAGAATGGATCAACTGGTATTGAAATTGAAAATGGCTACATTCAAATCACATTTAGTGAAAAAATGGATGCACGTAATCTTGACATTATGACACCAGAGGTATATGACTTATATCAAGGTAAAGTTATTCTAAACAATGTAACATTGACTAGAGTTGATGAAGATGTTACAGTTACTGATCATTATGGTTGGGAAGATGATGGATTAATAACATATAGGATACCACTTCCTAAACTTGCATATGATACAACATACACAATTGTCTTAAAGGATTTTAAAGATTATAGTGGCAATAAAATGGAAGAAATTTCTTATACTTTTAAAACAGTAAGTGAAATTGACAACCTAAAGCCTACAGTTGTAACTATGACTCCTGAAAAGGATTCATTAAATGCTCCAATAAATGGTAACATCGTAATTAATTTTAGTGAAGAAATGGATGCTAATATATTAGGATTAGTTTCTCTAAATGGCAATAGCATTAATGCTTCAAGCGGTACATGGACTAATAACAATACAACTTTTATAGTTTCTTATCCAAATCTTTTAAATGATAAGAAATATGTAATTAACGTTTCAGACTTTAAAGATTTAGCTGGTAATACAATGACTCCAATTATTAATGCTGATGATCATAATTTTACCACTGTAAAAGCAGGTTTTGATATTTATAAACCAACTGTTACACTTGTAAGTCCAAAAGCAAATGCTGAGAGAGTTGATATTAAAGGAAAAATAAAGATTATTTTTAGTGAGAAAATGAATGATACTGTTGGTAAAGTTTACCTAAATGGTACAGCACTTAGTGGAACATCTAGCTGGAGCGGAAATAATTCAGTTTATGAAATTGAATATTCAGGGCTTGCTAAGGATAAAGTATACACTGTTTCTATACAAGGCTTTAAAGATGTAGCAGGCAACACAATGGATAACTATAAATATACATTTACCTCAATAAGCCAAGATACTACTAAACCAGTTGTTTTATCTACTATTCCTGCAAATAATGGTAAAGAAATTCCTACAGAAGGCGATTTAGTAATTACTTTCAGCGAAGGCATGAAGACATTAGATGAAAATGGAAATCAAATTGGAACAATCTCATGGAAAGATGGTTTTGAGATCCAAGGTGGTGTTTGGTCAAACGGCAATTCAACCTTAACAATTCCTTACGAAATTTTATCTGGAAGAGAGTACACAATTGCGGTACAAGGCTTCAAGGATAAAGCAGGAAATGTAATGGACGAAACTTATGAGTTTACTTTTAATACAGAATCCTTACTTGTTAAGAGCATAGATTTCAAATCAAAATCAGAAACATTAGTAAATGGAAATGTAAATTATCACACTAAAGGTAGTTTTGATATTGTATTTGAAGATGCAATGAAAGCAAATACAGGTACTGTTAATCTTATAGAGCAACCTGTCACAGAATTAAGCACCCCTATTGAATTAACAGGAGTATGGTCAAGTGATAATTTAACTTATACAGTTTCATATGATCAACTTAACAATGACAAGACTTATAGCATTATTTTAGAGAATTTTGCAGATAAATTTAATAATAAAATGAAAAATTACTATGGTGAATTTACTACAGCTTCAAAGGCAGTTGTTAGCGGAGTAACTCCATTAAATGGAGCTACAGTTGAAATAGCAGGCAATATAGTAGTTTCATTTGATAAAGTAATGGATAAGAATACAAGCGGATCAGTAAAACTAGGTAGTGTAACTTTAAATTCAGCAGGTGGCAGTTGGTCAGCAGATGGAAAAACATATACAATTGCTTATTCAGGTCTTGCTAACAGTACACAATATACTATAACAATTGAAGGATTTAAAGACAGTCTTGGAAGTACTATTGTAAATAATAGTGCAAATAGCTTTACTACAGTTTCAAATCCAACAATTACCAGTGTAACTCCATTAAATAATGCTGACAAAGTTTCTCTTTCAGGTAATATTACAATTAATTTTGATAGAGTTATGGACAAAAATATAAAAGGCACAGTAAAACTAAATTCATATATTTTAAATTCAACAAATAGTAGCTGGTCATCAGATGGAAAAACATATACAATTCCTTATACAGGCCTTAGTAGTAGTACACAGTATACTATAAATATTGAAGGATTTAAAGACAGCTATGGAAGTTCTATCGAAAAAAATAGTACCAATAAATTTACAACAGTAGAAGTGATTAGCGGTGACTACTCTGGTGGAGCAATTGTGTTTGTTGACACGAATACTACCTATAACTTAGTAACATTTAATTATAACTATGATGACAGCACGGATAAAACTCAAAAAGTTGTCAACAATACTAAATTATCAAAACCAACTAATCCTACTCGTTCAGGATATGATTTTGAGGGTTGGTATACAGATAAGTCATGTGAAAATCAATATAATTTTGAAGCTACTGTAAATTCTGACATAGTTTTATATGCAAATTGGTCAGTTGCAACAAAAACACCAACTGCTGATAAAAAAGCAGGAACTTATGTAAATTCAGTTAAGGTAACATTAACTAATGAAACTCAAAACGCTAGAATTTATTACACACTTGATGGTACTAAACCAACGACATCATCTAAATACGTATTAAGTGGAAAAACAATTACAATTAGTAAAACTTCTACGCTTAGATTTATGTCAAGTGCTAATAATAAGAATAGTGCTGAAGGAACTCAAATAAAATACACAATAAAAACAGCTAATATTACTACAAGTTCAGTACCAAAGAATAGCACTGGTTCTAAAGACCGCACAATCACTTTAACTGCTCCTGCTAATACAACTCTTTACTATAGCATAGGAACAATAAGTGCAGATAAAACAAGTACGCCTACAACAAAGTCAAAATCTGTTAAACCAGGTAAGACTGTAAAAATTACTATAACTAAAGACACATATGTAAAAGTAATGGCAGTAAAATCAGGATGTGCTAAGAGTAATATGGTAACAAGGACTTATAAAATAAAATAAGGCACAACAAATAATTCAAATGCGACACCGATTGAGGTGTCGCATTTTTGGAATGAGTATAAGACATAATATGATTAGAATAAAGGAAGGAGAAAATGAATGATTTTTATTACAGTAGATGATGAATTATTAGTACTTAATAATTTAACTCAAATTTTAAAAGAGATTGAACCTAAAGCTTATATATATGAGTTTAGTAGCCCCAAAAAAGCTTTAGAGTTTGCAAAGGAAAATATTATAGATATTGCTTTTTTAGATATAGAAATGAGTAGTGTAAGCGGAATAGAACTTGCAAAAAAGCTAAAAGAGATATACAATAGAACAAATATTGTATTTGTCACAGGATACTCTCAGTATGCATTTGATGCTTTTTCAGTGCATGCCAGTGGATACATATTAAAACCAGTATCTGAAGAAAGCATTGAAAAAGTACTTTTACATCTGGCACATCCATTACCAAAGAGAGTAGCTATAGGATTAAACGTAAAGACCTTTGGTAATTTTGAAGTGTTTATGAATCAAACCCCAGTTTATTTTTCACGAAATAAATCAAAAGAGTTGTTTGCTTATCTGATTCACAAAAAAGGAGCTGGTTGCACTTCCAAAGAAATTGCATCAGTGCTGTTTGAAGATAAGCCTTATAGTATTTCCTTGCAAAAACAAGTACAGACCATAATTTCTGCTATGCTAAAGACATTAAATGAAATAGGTGTTTCAGATGTGATTAATAAAAAATTTAACCATATTGCTGTAGATGTAACTAAAATAAATTGTGACTACTATAGATTTTTGAATTATGAACCGGAAGCTGTTAATGAATATATGGGTGAGTATATGTCAAATTATAGCTGGGCTGAGTTTACCATTGGGGATTTAGATAATTTACAAGTTTAGTAGCGTATACTAATATTAATTATGATAAGAGGGATTCAATATGATAGCTGCATTTTCTAAGATAATAAAATTTATCTTAGGGTTAAGTATTATTTCATCAATTATATATTTAATTGCCGTTGCATTGATAGATTATAAATCTTCAAAAGATGTTATTATCAATAAACCAACTCCAATTAATATTGTGGGAAATTATCAAATAGATGGGGGAGAATGGCATGAGTTGAAGGAAGATACAATATTTGATTCTAATGACTATTATACTATAACAGTTCGTGGTCATTTTTCTGAGAATATACCAGTTGATAAGGAAGTGCTTTTATATATACGAAATCTATATGTTGATATAAGCATTAATGGCAACAAAGTATATACTTTTGGAAACAAAAATAGTAATATAATTCTAAATTCTCCAGGAATTGGAATGGGAAGGTTTAACTCAAATGGAATTTCAACACTAGACATGGTTGAGATTACTATGTCTAATGCGTATGTAAATAGTGTTCCAAGCTTTATGGATTTGCTTAATAATATAAAAATAGGCCATTATGCACAACTTTATGAGCAAATGTTTGCTGAAAACGGTTCTAATATAATTATAGGTGGATTTGTTATTTTTTTGGGTTTGATTTTTGTTCTACTGTCGTTTATGGCAAAATTATATAATTTGGTCCAATCATCAAAGTCATTGGCGTGGGCTTTTTTTACTACAATAAGTGGTGTATGGATACTGTATGAGTCAAATTTTCTTTATTTACCCGTAATATGCCCAAGTCCATTATTTGCAAGTACCAGTAACATTTTATCTTTATATTTACTGCCTATAGCAACAATTTGTATAATATTGTCTTATGTTGGTGAAAAGCAAAAAAAATTAGTAGAAATTATAACATTTTTACCTACATTATTAGTTGCAGTAATGATAGTTTTACAACTGTTTGGATTAATTCAATTATATGAATTTCAAGATTTTTTCATTATTATTAGTTTATTAGCTATAATATCATCTATTGCTTTAATTGCCTATGATGGAATTAAAAATAATATATTTGAGATAAAATTGATGTTTGTGGCGGTCTTCCCTATACTGGGTGGAAACATTTGGGATGCTATAAGGTACTTTGCTACTAAGGAGTCTGGTGATTTGATAATTCAAAAAGTTGTTATAATTACCCTGATACCTATGATGACGCAAATTATGTATTTTATAAAATTAGGAAGTGATACTGCTAAACGTGCACACCAGCTTGAGAATGAGCTTGCACAAGAACAAATATCCATTATGTTAAGTCAGATTCAGCCACATTTTTTATTTAACACATTAGCTGCCATAAAAGGATTGTGCAGAAGTGATGCACTGCTTGCAGAGAATGCTTTGGTTGAGTTTTCCAATTACCTTCGTGGTAATCTAGATTCCTTGCGAGTGAAAAAACCTATTCCATTTGAAAAAGAAATGGATCATGTTCGTATATATCTGTCCCTTGAACAAAAGCGATTTAAAGAAAGGCTTCAAGTGGAATTTGATATACAAACAAAAGACTTTTTAATTCCTTGTCTGACCCTTCAACCTATTGTAGAAAATGCTGTACGATATGGGGTTACTAAAAGAGACATGGGAGGTACTGTAACTATTAGGACAGAAGAATCAGACAGCGAATTTATTATCTTTGTTATAGATGACGGGGTAGGATTTAATATAGATAAACCAAAACAGGACGGACGAAGTCATATTGGCATTGAAAATGTGCAAAAACGTCTTTCATTATGTGAAGGAAAACTGGATATTAATAGTATAGTTGGTGTTGGAACCACAGCCCGAATTATAATTCCAAAGGGTGAACTTTTGAATAGTAAATGAATGTAATACAATGCTTAGTAAATGAGGAGGATGAAATGTACACAGAAAATGATATAGTTAAAATAGCAAAACGTGAAAATAATAATAAGCGAAAGTATCTTGTTATAAATTCTCTGCAAGGAAAGCACATTCCAGTATCACCATCAAAAGCCATAAACATGTTTTACGAGCTAGGCAAAATGGTTAAAGAAAAATGTAAAAATGAAAAGATACTATTTATAGGATTTGCAGAAACAGCCACTGCAATAGGAGTATCAATAGCAATTGAGGTTGGTGGATATTATATACAGACCACACGTGAAAAGATAGATAATGTTGAATACTTGCTTTTCTCAGAAGCTCACAGCCATGCCACAGAACAAAAGCTTGTTAAAAATGACATAGATTACATAATAGACAAAATTGATCGAATTATTTTTGTTGAAGATGAAATTACAACAGGCAATACTATAATGGATATAATCAAAATTATAAATCAAAAATACCCAAATAAAATAGGATTCATGGCAGTCTCTTTAATAAATGGCATGAATAAGGTATCAAGGGATATATTTAATTCTAATGAAATAACCACACAATACCTTGTTAAAACAACACATGATGATTATGAAGCCAAGGTTGAAAAAATCAAAGAGGATGGTGTGAATTACACTATAGACAGCACCACTCAAAGAAACTACCACAAAATAATATGCAATAATTATTTAAATGCCAGAAGATTAATTAAACCACAAGACTATTTAAAGGAATGCAAAAGTCTATGGGCACAGATTAATAGTACCATTGATTTTACTGGATGTAAAAATATTTTAGTACTTGGTACAGAGGAATTTATGTTTCCTGCCATGTTTGTTGCAAAACAAATAGAAGATTTAAAATATAATGTACTATTTCATGCTACAACCAGAAGCCCTATAATTGTAAGTAAAAAAGAAAACTACCCCCTTCATACCAGATATGAACTAGAAAGTGTATATGAAAAAGATAGAATTACATTTTTGTATAATATTAATCAATATGACATGGTCATATTAATTACAGATACAAAGAATGAAAACAATGGAACAAATAGCATAATTAATGCCCTATTAAAGGCTGGAAATTCCACCATTTACTATGTAAGGTGGTGTTAAAAGTGAGAAGCACCTACTTAAAAGAAGATGTAATACTCATTCTAAAAGACATTACCGGATTAGTAAAACCACAATCTACAGAAGAAAGAGAAAAATTAATACAAGCAGGAAAACACTACTGTGAAATGTTACCAATAGAATATACCCCCACTCAAGAATATATGGAAAGCTACGAAGATGCCCTAACCAATTATTCTGATTTAACAGCAAAGGCTATAGGAATTCTTGCGGACAAAATTATAGAAAAAAGAGGTAAAAATGTTATACTAGTATCACTTGCCAGAGCCGGCATACCAATAGGGATATTACTAAAAAAATATATCTACTGGAAGTACAACGTAAATCCACTTCATTATTCCATATCTATAATCAGAGGCAAAGGAATAGATAGCTGTGCAATAAATTATATTTTAAGCAAACATAAAGCAGAAGATATTCTATTTATAGATGGTTGGATTGGAAAGGGAGCAATACAATTGGAATTAAAGAAAGAAGTAAGTAAATATATTGGACTGTCATCCGAACTTGGGGTAGTATCAGATCCTGCCAACATCACCCAACTATGCGGAACCCATTCAGACATATTAATTCCTAATTCCTGCCTAAACGCCACAGTATCAGGTCTAATAAGCAGAACCTTTTTAAGAGAAGACATTATTGGAAAAGAAGATTTTCACGGTGCACTTTTTTACGAAAATCTAATAAAAAAAGACCTATCCTACCAATTCATAAATAAAATAGAATCAAAATTTAAAAAAGAAAACACTCATGAAAAACTAATTCTAAGGCACACTGGTATAGAAGAGGTGAGTGAATTAGCAAAAACTTTTAAGATAAATAACATAAATCTTATAAAACCTGGTATAGGAGAAACAACAAGAGTACTTTTAAGAAGAATACCATGGAAAATACTAATTAGTAATCAACATAAAGAGGATATTTGCCTAAACCACATAATCAAGCTTGCAAAGGAAAAAGATGTTCCTATTGAGATTTATCCTCTAAAGAATTACAAAGCATGTGGGATAATAAAAAAAATGGAAGATATATAAAATAATTGAAATCCGATGAAAATTACAAAAAAACAACTAATCCTTTGAAACATAGTTGTTTTTTTGTTCACGCATTTGACGTGTCATATGTATGCAGATTTACATTTATTTTTACATAACTATTTATTCTTCCTTAAATATTGTATGATGGGTTATTTGATATTCCACATCCCCTTCAGTAATTAGTTCATGATTAATTTGTATAACATCTGCATATGCAAATGAACATTCAAGTGCTTCATCTATATTTAATTTCATTACCCATGTCATAGTTCTGTCCATTTCATTATCAAATATTCTATGAGTATCAACTTGCCTTAACTCAGCTTCATCAATAAACTCTATACAATCGATTAATTTAGCCTTAAAGGTACTGTCACCACTTAAAAATTTTTTCCTACTGCCTATATACCTTTCGTAGAAACTTTTAGGGCAATATACTTTTCTTTTATTCTTTGGATAATGATTACAAACATATGTTTTGAATTTTTCTTCTTGAGCCCCTAAATCCAATAGTTTTTCAAAAGCTTCATAAGATGGCACTATGCATTTTATCTTTTTACTAGGAGTTTTGCTTGCTTCAACTTCTTTTATCTGTATTTGTTTTTCCCCCATTATTAAATCTTTCCTCCATCATTTGTAAATATTTTTTACAAAAATCTTCTTTATTAGATATATCCATTTTTTCATCAATATTTTCAAATTCTAAAGATGATGTATACTGAATATTTGATTTATCTAAATCAAGAACTAAATCCATATCCCTAATACTAATATAGTCCTCAATGTTATTTATCAAGCTTCTGCCATAATCATAATTTCTTTGAATTTCAATAAATTCATTGCTTTTACTCTTGTATCCATGTGGCTTTTCAATAGCGATATCATATCCAGCATCAATAATTATCTTATGAGAATACCCATTAGAAATTTGTTTCATTATATTGTCTGTTGTATAATATAGCTTGTATTGAAAACTATCAAACTTAGTTTTAAAGTTTTCAAATAACATTTGTAAAAACGGATGTTCTAATTTATTACTATTGTTTTTTTCAGCAATTACTTTATTGCCACATACTATAGTAATGTTTAAATTTGGGTTTTGCGACAATATTCTTTTAATAGTATTAATTAGTTGAGAATCTAAAAAAGAGCGCAATTCTCCAGACACAATGTATATGCTATTTTTAGCATTCTCAATCATTTTTTCAATTTCGTTTGAGTCTAACGGTTTTGCTAATATAGTTCCGAATGGATCATCTGGGGTAATGCAAAAACTTCTTATCTCCTCATATTTTTCATAACTATTCATACTTTTACCTCCTTTTTTCACCGTAAGGGTGATTAGTACCTCAATTTATAATTCTTAGTTATGTAACAGTATATTCATAAACGCTTGTCACATGTGAGCTTTTTAACAAAAAAAGCATATTATTAAATTCATCTCACATGTTTTTTTCAAAACCCAGATGAATTGTTCAATATAATTCTTTAATTACGAACACTAATATTTATGTATTCTAACCACGTCTTTTAGTATTTTTGTTATTGTGCTGTTAAAGCAAACATATTAATTCTAACATGTTTTACTAATTTTGTCAACTCGTTTCCGATTTTATCCATCTAAAACCGCATCATTTTTGCACCGTACATTTTTACCACATTCTGAAAATTTATAAATCAATTCGCTATAAATATAATACTAATTTATATTTAATAATTAATTAAGATATAAAACAGAATTTTAGGTCTTGTATAACAATTATACTCTTTATTACTTGAAAATGCAATAGCAACTAACTATTTTCTGATTTTTTATGTATCATTTATAAATATAGCAGACATTTGTGACAAAATTATGGTTTTTACATTTAATTTATATAAAGCTGGCATTAAAAATAAATTAAACTGTATTAAAATCATTATATTAACACACCATAATTCTGATAAAAAGCCACAATCTTCTTAGCCCAATTATAATGAGTCTTATATTCATTCATTCTGTCATTTGCCCTACTTCCAGCCACTAAAACCTGATTACCAATATCCCAATTCAAAATATCAACTGCATCATTATAATCTGCCTTAGAAACCATAAAAGCATTATTAACAAAAAGTATTTGTTTTGGATGAATAACAGTTTTACCAACAAACCCATTCAAACGATCCAACCTCAGTTCGTTTTCAAGACCCTTATCCCAATTATGGCCATCATAATATTCCCAAACAGGACCAGAAACCACATAGTCAAGACCAAAAACAGTAATAATATCCGATAATATATTAGCAATTGGCTTAATATCATAAATAGATTCTGTATTTTGACGACGGAATCCAAAGGTATGACAAAAATCGTTTCCTCCAACCCTTACATTAAGTACCAGATCACAAACTTGATCAAGTTTATCCTTTAGGCCATAAAGTATATCTTGCCTATACTTCAAATGTATAATAGAAGGGTCTTCAAATATTGGCATCATATATATTGGAGATTTAGATATTAAATTTATTTCAATAATTTGATTGATGTAAGAATTGGCATTTTCTAAATTAAATTTAGGAATAACAAATCCGGTAAGTATAGATTGGGAATTTTTTAAGCGTATATATAATTTTGAAATTTGCTCAGGATTTCTTACCCGTATAAAAATCTTTGGGAGGTAAAACTCCTTATGATTAAAATGATTAGCTAATGTATTTAGTATACCCAATAATGTATTTTCTGCCTCTTCTACACCATTATCATTAATAGTATCTTCTAAACACAAGGCAAGTGAAAAACTTGTACCAAATTTTCCATTTATAATTGAATCTGCTACAGTTGAATTGGTTGCAGGACAGTACAAAAGCGGCCCAACACTATAGCCTGATAAAAATGTGCTCATAATAATTTCCTCCTACTGTTTACATTCATATAATATCATTGTTTTAATAAAAATAATAGTCATTTATTTAAATTCATGATAAAATAAATGTAGAATTTTGTTACTAATCTACTTAGCCTTAAAAACTGTAATATGAACAAAATTTTATTAAATATAGACTTTTATTGAGAAGAAAATAGGTGATTCTATGAGGATTACAAGTATGAAGGTTCGCCATAATATTATAAATATAACGTCCTTAATAACTTTTGCAAACATAAAAGGAGGAGTGAACCAGACATGCAAAGATGTATATTTTATAAGATGTATTGGAACTGATAAAAACTATCTAAATGACATCAGAGACATAGATAGACTACTTACAGATAGAGAAAACAACAATCAGGGAAAATACACACGAGTTATGGAACTTCCAAGACTTGTCGCTCAAAGCGAAATTCTGTTTTATGCAAATGCATATGATGAATGGATGAAAAGTAAAAGTGAAGAAATTCATATAACTCTTAAAAATAAGATTAATGGTAAATCAGTTGAACAAACACTGATAGAAGCTTTAAAAAGCATATTCCAAAAATATACTGAGACATCACAGAATATAAGTGATTCCATGCAAAAGAACTTTATTATAAAGATTGTTTATTGGCTGGATACTACAGCGGGGCAATTTTTAGAAGATTGGAAAGAAAGAGAATCATATAAATATATCTATAGTGGAATTATAAAAAAACATGAATTTTTATTTTTATACTTATTGACTCTAATTGGTATTGATGTTTTGATTTTAAATCCTGAAAGTGAGTTAAATCTTGAAGCTCCTTTACTTAATTTATCCTATAAGTTACAGCTTGAAACCTGTTCAAAAGTAACCATTCCTGCATATGAGAAATCAATTTATAAAGGAGACAGATTAAATACTGATTATAATAATCAGATAAATGTGGAAAAGGGATTTGAAGAATTAGCATTACTCGCTTCATCAATCGTAATGATATCTGTACATAATGAAAATAAAGAAATTATAGGCACTGGATCAGGGATTATGGTTAGTTCTAAAGGATATATACTTACTAATTGTCATGTAATTAGTGGAGGCAGTTTGTTTTTGGTAAGAATAGAAGGAGAAGAAGATGTATACGAGACAGATGAAGTTATAAAATATAACTGGATTTTAGATCTGGCGTTACTTAGAATCAATAAAAAATTAAAACCAATTCCCATATATGGAGGGGATAAAGAGCTTGCAAGGGGACAAAAAGTGGTTGCAATTGGGAGCCCTCTTGGTTTATTTAATTCAGTATCAGATGGTATTATTTCAGGATTTAGAACCATTGATGATGTGTGGATGATACAGTTTACTGCACCAATTTCACATGGAAGTTCTGGTGGAGCTGTACTTAATATGTATGGTGAAGTAATTGGAATTAGTACCGCTGGAATAGACCAAGGTCAAAATATCAATTTAGCTGTTGGTTATGAAAATATTAATAGTTTTGTAAAAGGTTTTCTATAGTAATAGCTAATAAAAAAGTATTTTATTTCCTTAAAATGTTTAACAAATCTATACAAATATTAAAGTTTAATTAAAAATTGTAATTTTTGGCAAATATAGTTGAGAAAACGGTCTATTTATGTTATAGTATGTATATTTAATTTTGAAATATGGATAATTTTTAAATGCTTGTTAGTAAAAAAATTAGATAAACTGATATTGAGGGTGAATACAAATGTTTGAACATAAAAAACTTGAAAATTTAGTAGAATATTTTTATGATTTAAACCAACGACAGTATAAAAATGTATTTTTTTATCGAATAAACGGATATAGTGAAGAAATTTGTTCATTTTTGCAGCAATATTTTGAAGCTGCAAGACAATACGGTGTTGTAATTGAAGGGAAAATCCCTAACCCTGATGAGAAAAACCTTGCTTACTATGAAGAAATAATGGGATTGGACTTTTTGCTTAGTGTAGGTTTTCTAAATGCAAGCCTAAAAAAATGGCTTCCCAGAATGAATGATTTTCAACGTGGTAATCTTTCTAATGTATTGTATGATACTTTAGACCAAATGCGTAAAGAAGGAAAAAATGAGAATATGCTTAAAAATGCATATATCAAATTTATGTGTTGGCTGTACTACAAGTTTGAAAGAATTTTGAACCAACTTGGGAATAATAAAATACCAAAGATATTATACGAGGGTAATATAAGCAACTACGAATTAAAAATGTTGACAATCCTATCAAGTACAGGCAGTGATGTGGTTTTACTGCAATACATTGGAGACAATAATTATTTGACTTTGGATAAAGAGTCAAAATATTCAATTTCCTATTCAATGACAGGACTTAAGGAATTTCCAGAGGGTTTTTCGATAAAGTGGATTAGAGAAAAAAATGAGAATCAAATGAAGATGGAAAAATTATATGGAGCCTTACCCCAATTGACCAACTGTACCAATGGATGGATAGAAGGAAAAGGGTTTGAAGACTTCTTAAAGGCCATTTCATTAAGAGGAGTAGATAATAAGTTTTTTTATAATTGTTTTTATAGAATAAATGGGGTAGAAGATAAACTTACCTTCTTAAATGAATTATATAGATTTTACTTAGAACTTAAAAGTACCAAACGAAATATTGTAATTATTAATCATGATCTTAGTAAACCCTCTGTTGAGGAAATTGGACAGATTAAAAGAAGTAACTATTCAAATTTTCTACAGATGGTATCTGATTTGACAGCAAATATTCAATATACTGCAAACAATGAATTGCAGAAATTAATGAAAAAAGCATTTCTTGATATATTGACTAAGGAATATGAAGAATCAGACAAGAATGTTAATAGAATCACAAATAAAGCTATTTATTTATTATGCTGGCTTAAGAGATATCAATCAAAGTTATTTTTAAACTGGAAAAATGCAGATATTTCCTGTTTTATATATTTAGGAGGCTGTAAGAATGATAATGAAGCGGATTTTTTAAAATTATTATCAAAGCTTCCAATAGATGTTTTGATTTTAGTACCTGATTTAAATGTTAAATGTTGTTTAGAGGATTCTTTTCTTTATGAGATAAATTATGTTAATTCTATGGAAGTAGAAAAGTTTCCATGTGATGGCACAGAGATACAAATGGGAACAACTGCATACCATGCTGAAAGGGAACTTGACAGATTAATGTATGAGGATTCAGGAATTTATAGAAACCAACAATGCAGTAAAGCTTCCACAATAGTCCTTAGAACCATGTATGAGGAAATTCAAATACTTTGGGATCAGGAACTTAAATATCGTCAGAATTTTAATGTTGTAAATGGAGAAGTTAATATTCCTGCCATATTTTCAAAAATATCCGGAGTTAAGAATGGAGATATTACTCAGTATTGGATGGGGATAAAAAAATTAATTACAGACAATGCATATTTAATAAAAAGAACACCATTTATCAGTCAGACAGATCCTAATCCCATAAAACAGTTTGCAACAGAATTTTTTAAAGGCGGTAAAATACAAAGGAATAAGATAAAATCCCATAAGGCATACCAATATGGGGTATTAAGGGATGAAATTCAAGAGCATCTGCTTGATAAATTACAATTGTTAATAGATTTAAAGAGTATTAAAGGAACCTTTGAAAATGGAACAGAGTATACCATTATATCTACTGTATTAAACCTAAATAAAGAGATTCTAAGACTGATACAAAAATTTGATTTTACTAAGAAAAATCCAAAGATAATATATATAAATACTACAGAAGTAATGATTTCCTTAGAAGATAGTATTACAATGGCTTTTCTAAGCCTCACCGGTTTTGATGTTATCTTTTTTATTCCAACAGGTTATCAAACAGTAGAGAATCATTTTCAGTTAAAAATTATGGAAGAGCATCAAATTGGGGAATATATATATGATTTGACGCCTCCTGATTTTCATACAATAGCATTAAACAGCCGTCAGTCATGGCGGGAAAAAATTTTTAAGAGAGGTGGTCAAAATGGGACTGGATTTTAGTAAAACTCAACAGCCAAATATGGCAATGGAGGAAAAAAACGAAATAGAAGTTATACAACAGTATGATATAATTGCTGACAGAAAACAAATGAATCAAGCATTAGTAAATTCATCTGAAGTTGACAGTCTGGTAAGCCAGATTGAAGTAAACAACTTAGAAACCATTGTTTCTTTTGGCGGTGAAGCAGCAGAAGAGATTTCAAAATGTTCTGATATAGTACTAAATAGTATGAGCATGTCTCAACTTGATAATTCCAGCCAGATGCTTAATGTTTTAGCAAAGATTATGTCTAAGTTTGACATAGAAGAAATTAAAGATAATCCGGGGTTGTTTGGAAAATTGTTTGGTAATCTAAGAAAGCAACTGGATAAAATTTTGGAAAAATACCATACTATGGGAGAAGAAGTAGATAAAATATACGTACAGCTAAAACAATATGAATCTGAAATTAAACAGTCAAATCGAAAATTAGATGAAATGTTTAAGGCTAATGTAAATTATTATCATGAACTGGTAAAATACATTTTGGCTGGTGAACAAGGATGCAGGGAAATAGAAGCATATATAGCTCAAAGACAAAATGATATGGAAACAACAGGGGATAATTCTATTCAATTTGAAATTCAAAGCTTGCAACAGGCATTAATGATGCTTGAACAAAGAACTCAGGATTTAAGAACTGCTGAAAGTGTTGCCATGCAGTCAGTTCCAATGATTAAAACAATGGAATTTAGTAACATGAATTTGGTTCGTAAGATTAACTCAGCATTTATTATTACCCTACCGGTTTTTAAACAGGCACTTGCACAGGCAATTATGCTTAAGAGACAAAAAATTCAGGCAGAAGCTATGTCAGCCCTTGATGAAAAAACCAACGAAATGCTCATAAAAAATGCACGTAATACAGTAGAACAATCTAAGATGACAGCAAGACTTGCCTCAGGCAGTTCAATTAAGATTGAAACCTTGGAAAATACATGGAGAACAATTGTAAACGGAATAGAAGAAACAAAGGGTATACAAGAAAATGCAAGAAGGCAAAGGATTGAAGATGAGGCAAGACTTAAAAATATAAAAGCTGAATTTGAAAAAATGTATCATATGCCTAATAATACAAAATAAAAAATGGAGGTAATTATATGCCAATTAATTTATCAAAAGGACAGAAAGTTGATTTGACAAAAGGGAACCCAAAGCTTAATAATATTATGGTGGGTTTAGGTTGGGATGTTAATTTATATGATTCAGGTGCAAGTTTTGATTTAGATGCGGCGGTGTTTATGCTTTTGGAGAACGGAAAATGTCCTACAGAAAAGGAATTTATATTCTATGGAAATCTTTCACATCCAAGTAATGGAGTAAAGCACATGGGTGATAATCTTACAGGTGCAGGTGACGGAGATGATGAACAGGTTCAGATTGATTTATCAAAGATTCCTGCTAATATATCAAAGGTTGCATTTACGGTAACTATTTATGACGCAGAAACAAGAAGACAAAACTTTGGACAGGTATCTAATGCATTCATTAGAATTGTGGATGAATCTACAAATGCAGAATTAATCAGATATGATTTAGGAGAAGATTTCTCAATTGAAACTGCTGTAGTTGTAGGTGAATTATACAGACACAATGGTGAATGGAAATTTAATGCTATTGGAAGTGGCTTTCAAGGTGGTTTAGCAGCACTATGTGCACATTTTGGAATAGACGCAGCTTAAAAAAGGAGGATAAATATGCCAGTTAATTTACAAAAAGGTCAAAAAGTAAGCATAACAAAAGGTAACCCAGGACTTACTAAAGTGGTTGTAGGTCTTGGATGGGATGTTAATCAATATGATACCGGCGGTGATTTTGATTTGGATACAGCAGCTTTTTTGCTTACTGAATCAGGTAAGGTTTCAAAGTCAGATGATTTTGTTTTCTTTGGTAACCTTAAGCATCCATCAGGAAGTGTTGAACATTTAGGAGACAACTTAACGGGTACTGGTGAAGGGGATGATGAACAGATTAAAATTAACCTTTCATTAATACCAGAGACAATTACAAAGATAGCTTTTACTGTAACAATATATGATGCGGACAGCAGAAGACAAAACTTTGGTCAGGTAAATAATGCTTTTATTAGAATCTATGATCAGGACAAAAATGAAGAGATATTAAGGTATGATCTTGGAGAAGATTTTTCAATTGAAACTGCTGCTGTATTTGGCGAATTATATAAAAACAATGGAGAATGGAAATTTAATGCCATAGGAAGCGGATACCAAGGTGGCTTGGCAGCATTATGTGCAAACTTCGGAGTAGATGTTGAATAAAAAATAAAAGAGAAGGA